>NZ_CP127015.1:2765000-3121875 GCF_035199985.1 Nguyenibacter sp. L1 | reverse complement strand
CGCCGGGAAAGGTGCCATGCACATATTGCGCATAGGCGACGCCCCGCCCGCGCAGGATCCGCGCCTGCCCGTCCGGCCGCCGCATGCCCGCGCGCGGCGCCCAGCCCGCACGCGCGGCCAGCGCGCGCAGCAGCGCCGCCGCCCGCGCGTCGGCCAGATGGCGCAGGCGATAATCCAGCGGATCGACACCGGCCGCCGCCGCCAGCTCGTCGATATAGCATTCATGCGCAAAGCTGTTCGGCATGGCCGACACTCCCCGCAGCCACGAGGCCCGGGCGATCGGCGGCATGTCATGTACAGTGACCCGCGCATTGCCATAGGCATAGGGCGCGATGCTGGTGCGGTCGCCCATCTGCGTCACCCCCGGCGTCGCGGCGGGCACCACCCCGGTCAGCACCAGCGCCAGCAGGGGCGAGACATTGGACGGATAGCGCGTCGAAAAATCATAGGCCGCCGGACTGCCGTCCGCGGCGATGCCGCCGCGCACCTGCATCAGTTGCGCGGCACCCTTGGGCTCCCAGACATGCTCCTGCGCGCGGGTCAGTTGCACCCGCACCGGGCGGCCGACCGCCCGCGACAGCAAAAGCGCGTCGCCGCAGACATCGTCGGCGCAGTTGCGCCCATAGCAGCCCGCGGCCTCGTGCCGGACGATCGAAATCCGCGCCGCCTCCACCCCCGCCAGTTGGGCGAGGTCGGCGCGCAGCATGTGCGGGTTCTGCGTCCCGGACCAGACGGTCACGCCCTCCGCCCGCCAGTCCGCCACCGCGCAGGACGGCCCGATCGAGCCATGCATCTGATAGGGCCAGGAATAGGTCCGGTCCATCCGGCCCGGCAACCCGTCCAGCGCGGCTTCGACATCCCCGCGATCCAGCAGCCGGCGCGGCGTGGCGGGATTGGCCAGCAGCGCCGCCGGCGGATCCGACAGGCCGGGCAGCGCGGGCACGTCCCAGCGTACCGTCAGCACCCGCGCCGCCTCGGCCGCGTCTTCCTCGCGCTCGGCCACCACGCCGACAAAATCGCCGATGGTGACGACATCGACCAGGCCGGGAACATGCGCGACCGATGCGCGATCGACCCACCGCAGGCTTCGCCCGACAAAGCCCCCATGATCGAAACCGCCGTAAGGCGGGCGGACGACCCGTCCATGGAGCATGCCCGGCACCCGGACGTCATGCACATAGACCGCGCGCCCGGTGGCCTTGTCGGGAATATCCACCCGCGGCACCGTCCGCCCCACGATCCGGTAGCGATCGGGCGTCTTGACCGCGACCTGCTCGTCCAGCCGGACCCGCAGCGCCTGCCCGTCCAGCAGCATGCCATAGGTCAGCGGCGCATCCCGCAGCAGGGCCGGCGCGCCGACGATCCGCCCGTCGCGCAGCTCCAGTTCCGCCACCGGCCGGTTCAGCCGCAGCGCGGCAAGATCCAGCAGGACGGCCCGCGCATGCGCCGCGGCCCGGCGGAGCGGAATCGCGCTGACCTGGATGGTCTCGCTGGCGATCGTCGCCCCCTGGTCCGGCGTCCTGCCCGTGTGGCCCAGCACCATCGTGACATGGCCGAACGGCACGTCCAGTTCCTCGGCGACGATCTGCGCCAGCGCGGTGCGGATGCCGGTACCCAGGTCGACATGCCCGCAATAGCCCGTGACCCGGCCTTCGGCATGCACGACGACGAACACCTCGTCCGGCGCCTCGCCCGCCGGCGCCGCCCGCGCCGCCAGCCCGCCGGGCGGCTGCGGCGGCCGCACGATCGCCAGCCAGCCCGCCCCCCCGCCGAAGCCGTCGGCCGCCGCGCTCACCGCGACGCCCCGCACGGCATGCCGCACGACACGCCGCATGCCCGGCGCGCCGCCTGCAGGATTTCCACATGCGTGCCGCAGCGGCACAGATTATGCCGCAGCGCGTCGCGGATCTCGCCCTCGCCCGGGGCCGGATTGACGTTCAGCAGCGCCCGCACGGTCATGATCATGCCGTTGAGGCAATAGCCGCACTGCGCCGCCTGCGCGTCGATGAAGGCCTGCTGCACCGGATCGGGGGTTCCGTCCGGCGCGACCAGCCCTTCCAGCGTCGTGACCGCGCGCCCGGCCAGCAGCCCGACCGGCACGCTGCACGACCGCGCCGCCCTGCCGTCGACCAGCACGGTGCAGGCGCCGCATTCCCCCAGGCCGCACCCGTATTTCGGGCCGTTCAATCCCAGGTCGTTGCGCAGCACGTAGAGCAGCGGCGTCTCGGCGGCCGCCTGCACCACGTGCCGCGTCCCGTTCACCGTGATCTCCTGCATGCTCCGCTCCATGCGCGCGCCCCGACGGGTCAGGCGTTCAGGTCGATGGCGTAGACGTCATGGCCGTACACCCAGTACGGATCCTCATCGGCCCGCAGCCAGGTATTGGCATTGGAAACCTGCTGCACGCGTGACGCCCGCTCGACGCGATGACGGCGATAGGTCTCGAACGTCGCCGCCATGTCGCCCACGCCCAGCTCGGTGATGCAGCGCACCAGCACCGCCGCGTCCTCGATCGCCATGGCGGCGCCCTGCGCCATGTGCGGCTTCATCGGATGGCATGCATCCCCCAGCAGGACGACACGCCCCTTGTGCCACAGCGGCAGCGGATCGCGGGTAAAAAGCGGCCATTTGGTCACCGATTCGGCCGCCTCGATATAGGCCTGCACCGTGTCGCAATAGCCCTTGAACGATTCGTGCAGCGCCGCGCGCGTGCTGGGCTGCCACGCCACGCCACGCGGCCAGTCCGCAGCGGGCTCGCCGGTGACGAAATAGAATTCGTCCCTGTTCCTGTCGAGGAAATACGCCATCATATGCCGGTCGGACGACCACCATTTGACGCAGGGCTCGACCTCCAGGCCCGACAGGCGCGCCGCCGGGATAAGGGCCCGATGGCCGATCCAGCCGGTAAACAGCGGATCTTCCGGGCCCAGCAGCGTCTCGCGCACCCGCGAATTCAGCCCGTCCGCGCCGATCAGCATCTCGACCGTATCGGTGGTGCCGTCCTCGAAGGACAGCACGACGCCCGACGCATTCTCCTCGAAATCGACCAGCTTCTTGCCGAAACGGATCGCCGCCGGATCGACCGCACCGAGCATGATCTCATGCACGTCGCCGCGATGGATGGTGACATAGGTCGCGCCATAGCGGTCATGCTGCGCATTCAGCGGAATGCGCGACAGATAGGCGCCGTCCGCGCCATTGCGGCTGAACCAGAAATCCGGATGGCAGGACACGGCCTCGATCCGCTCTTCCAGCCCCAGCCGGCGCATGATCTTCATCACGTTCGGCCCGAACTGGATCCCCGCCCCCAGGCGCGAGAACGATGGCGCCTGCTCGTACAGGGTTACGTCATAACCGGCCCGCCCCAGCAGGCCCGCCGCGGCCACGCCGCCCAGCCCTGCCCCGACGATACCGATTCTTACCGATTCAACCATTTTTCGCCATCCCGTTCCCGTGCGCCCGCGCCATCGCCGGGCATTAATGGTGTATACGCTATATATCTGAAAGGCAACAAACCATTCCCGCATCCACGCCGCCCGAGCAGGTCCCGATCGAACGGACCCGTTTGAACGGGCGAAGATGCGTGATGAAATGCTCTATGTCCGGTCGACGATCTCCCGCGGGATCAGGAACAGGCTCAGCGCCGCCGCCGCCATCACGCAGGCGAACAGCACCAGCGCCAGGTCCGGACTGTGCGTCCGCTGGATCGTCCAACCGATGATCCCGGTGGCGAAGAACCCTGCCAGGTTGGCGAAGGAACAGGCAATCGCCAGCCCCGCCGCCGCCGCCGGCCCGCGCAGGAAATTCGCCGGAATGCACCAGAAGGGCGGCAGGGCCCCCAGGATCGCGGCATTGGCCAGCGCGATCAGGCAGACCGACACCGCCAGGCTGCCGTCGGCCAGCACGCTGCACCCCAGCAGAAAGGCCCCCAGCAGGACCGGCAGCACGACATGCAGCCGCCGCTCCCCCGTCCGGTCCGAATGCCAGCCATTCAGGACCATGCTGAATACGGCGCAAAGATGCGGCACCATGGTAATCAGCCCGATCGTCATCGGATCGGCGACACCGCGCCCCTTGAGAAAGGTGGGGAACCAGAACGCCACCGTATAAAGCCCCAGCAGGATCGCCCCGTCGATCAGCCCGACATGCCACACCCGCGGATCGGCAAAAGCCTGCCACAGGCGCGAGATCGCATGATCGTCATGGCCGTGGCGCAACTGCTCCCGCAGAAAGCCCTTTTCCCGCGCGTCCAGCCAGTCCGCGGTTTCGATCCGGTCCGGCAGGCCGAACAGCGCCCACAGGCCCAGCAGGACCGGCGGCAGGGATTCGACGGCGAACAGCCAGCGCCAGCCGGCAATGCCGCCCACCCCCGAGAAATGGGCCAGGATAAAGCCCGAAAGCGGCGCCCCCAGCACGCTCGACAGCGGAATCCCGATCATGAACAGCGCCGTCAGCCGCCCCCGGCGTTCCGGCGGAAACCACTGGCTCAGATACAGCAGCGCCCCCGGCATGAACCCGGCTTCGGCAACGCCCAGCAGCAGCCGCAGCGCATAGAACGCCATGGGCGTGTGTACCAGGCACATCGCCCCCGACACCACGCCCCAGGTCAGCATGATCCGCGCCAGCCAAAACCGCGCGCCCACCCGCTGCAGCAGGATATTGCTCGGCACCTCGCACAGCACGTACCCGACGAAGAACAACCCGGCGCCCAGGCCATAGGCAGCCTCCCCCAGCCCCAGATCGGCCGCCATGCGCAGCTTGGCGAAGCCGACATTCACCCGGTCCACATAGGCCGCGAGAAACCCCAGGCACAGAAAGGGCGCGATCCGCCAGGTCAGTCGGCGATACAGCGCATCGGCCTGCGCGCCATCCGCCGCCATGCCGGCGGCCGTGCTGTCGAAAGAAAGGTCCAAAGCCATTGCGACACCCCAGCCGGTCCGCGTCGATCCATTTATGGCGTATACGTTATTTATGCCCCGCACAAGTCCGTTTCGAAACGAAATCGTTCCATGTCCCCACCCATCGCCGCTTGCGAAATTCCGTCTTTCTGAAAGGCGTCATCTTCTCCCAAAGGTGACGCCGCCGCCTATTGCCACCGGCCCGTGAACGCGCGACAAGGGAAACGACATGAAACAGGCGACCCTACCCAGCGCAGCCCAGGCGCACCCGACCGCCGAACCGCAACCGGCGGCAGCACCGTCCGAGCCGCCTGCCGCCTACGACCTCTCCAGCCAGATCGGCCACCTGCTGCGCCGCGCCTATCAGCGCCACACCGCGATCTTTCAGGAAACGATCCCCGACCACAGGCTGACCGCGGTGCAGTTCGCTGTCCTCGTCGCGATCCGCGAGGAACAGCCCGCGCCGCTGATCCGGATCGGCCGCATGACCGCCATCGACCACGCCACCCTGCGCGGCATCGTCGCCCGGCTCGAAGACCGCGATCTGGTCAGGACCGAAAGCGATACCGAGGACCGGCGCCAGCGCATCGTCTCCCTCTCGCCCGACGGCGAGGCCCTGGTCCGGACCTGCATCCCCGAGGCGCTGCGCATCACGGAACTGACCCTCGCCCCCCTCGATGCGTGCGAGCGCGTCGCCGCCCTGCATATCCTGCGCAAATTATCGGGCGAGTAGCGCCGGCGGCCCTAGTGTCCTGATTCCTGGGGCCCCGCATCCAGGTGATAATCGTCGGGCCGGAACGGCGGCGCCGAGATCGCATAGAAGCACAGCGCGTCCTCTTTTCCGGCCACGGCACGATGCCGCACGCGTGGCGCGATCCGCACCACGTCGCCCGCCGAAACCGGATGCGGCGTGCCGTCCAGCCATACGACGCCCCGCCCCGCGACGATCACGAAGATCTCCTCCGACGTCGTATTATGGCTCGACGGATTGCCATGCCCGGCATCCAGCCGAAACAGCGCGACGCTCTGCCGCGCAGAACGCAGCGGCGCGGCCAGTCCGGTCAGCTCCTTCATGCGAACGCCCGGCGCGATCGTGATGAAAGGCACGCGCGACGCATCCAGCCCCTGCGCACGCGCCGGCATCGCGGCAACCGCCAGCAAACCGATAGCGGCGCCCAAACTCAACCCCAGACCCAACCCCACACCCCGCTTCAGACACACCCTCATGACGCCCCCCGGGTCAGCCGCGCGATCGCATCCGCAAACCCCGGATAGGCCCGGGCCAGCGCCGCCCGATCGCCCAGCACGAAATCCTCGGGCATGAAGCCCGGCGCCATCGTCGTGCCGCCGAACGACCAGCCGCGCGGCCCGGCCGGCATCGATCCTTGCCAGACACCCTGCGGAACGACGAACAGCGGGTTGCCGCCATCCAGCGTGACCGTCCGCCCCCGCCCGTCCGGATAGAGCAGCAGCATCCGGATCGGATCACCGCCGTAGAAATGCCACACCTCGTCGGTCGCCAGGCGATGCAGGGCCGAAAAATCCCGTCTCGTTTCCAGCACGAAGATCGCGGTCGACAGCGGATGCGCCCGGCCGCCATAGCGGGCGGGCAGCGCCCCGCCCGGCAGCGTCTCGGGCGTGCGCAGCACCTGGGCGAACCAGCCCCCTTCCTGCGGGATCGGCTGCATATGGTGGCGCGCGACCAGCGCCCGCGCGGCCGCCGGCATCGGCCCGGCCTTCTCCGCCGCGCGCGGCCCACCCCCCGGAGCCAGGGAAAAGAGCAGGGAAAACGCCAAGAAACCACCCAGCCCCACCCGCATGACCACCACCCCGTTCCGACACCGGTCCGATCACCCTACCGCACGCGCCACCCCGTGTCAGGGCACCGCCTGAAGATCTGACCTGAGGATCTGGCCCGACGATTTGGCGCGAACCGGCTTTTGACCCATAATTCCACATGATGCACAGAACCACGACCAAGGGACCGACCGCGCGCATGGCCGCCCGCCCGGCCGCCGCCTTCAGCGGCCAGCTCGCCGAAGTCGATCTGCGCCTGCTGCGCGTCTTTCGCACCGTCGCGCAGAAGGGCGGCTTCGCCGCGGCCGAACTGGCGCTGGGCAAAAGCAAATCCTCGATCAGCATCGACATCGCGGCACTGGAAAACCGCCTGAAGATCAAGCTGTGCAAGCGCGGGCGCGGCGGCTTCGCCCTGACGCCCGAAGGCGCGCAGGTCCTGGACGCGACCACCGACCTGCTGCGCGACATCGAACGGTTCCGCGACCGGGTCAATTCCGCCAGCGGCATCCTGTCGGGCCGCTTCACGCTCTACGTCACCGACAACATGCTGGTCTATGGCGAGACCGGCATCGTCCGGGCCCTGGAACTCTTCGCGTCGGCCCACCCCGACGTCGTCATCGACCTCCGATCGACCGCGTCGCACGAAATCGAGTACGCGGTGCTCGACGACCGCGCCACCGCCGGCATCACCCTGCGCCCGCACGTGCAGCCCAACCTGCAGACGACGCCGCTCTTCACCGAAACGCTGCATCTCTATTGCGGCCGCCGGCACCCGCTCTTCGCCCGGGCAGACGACCCGATCACCTTCGACATGCTGGACGGCCACCGCCTGATCGAAGTCTCCGACGCGGCCACCGCGCCGGGTTGGGAGGACACGCGGCGCACCCTCACCTTCTCCGCCGCGGCCGAGAATATCGACGCGCGCGCGCTGCTGATCCTGACCGGCCAGTTCATCGGCTTCCTGCCCGAAATCTTCGCCACCCCGCTCGAGGCCAGCGGCCAGTTCCGCCGCCTGAACTGCGCGGGCCTGCCGCTGGTCACGCAGTTCCATTTCCTGGTCAAGCGGGATTCCCACGCCAGCCTGATGGCCGAAACCTTCCGCCAGATCCTGCAATCCACCTGCTGACCCGGCCCGCGCCGAAACGCCTGCCTTACGCTCCCGCCTTGCCCAGATGGCCGAAGCTGGCCGGACGCCGCGCGCCGTCCGGCAGGGCGATCCGCCCCTCGGCGACGCGCCGGCCGAGATAGCGATAGGTCTGCAGGGCCTGCGCCCACATATGCTCGCCGATGGTGATCGTCTCATAAGCCTGCCCCGCCGTCGCGAAGGCCGGCAGCGGCCGGATCTGGGTGTGGTAGTCGCAGGCATAGAACAGCGGGAAGGAATAGCGCTCCTGTTTCACCTTGCGGACCCGGTGCGCGGTGGCGACGAACGCCCCGGCGGTCATGACCTCCAGCATGTCGCCGATATTCACCACGAACGCCCCCTCGACCGGCGGGGCATCGATCCATTCCCCCTTGCCGTTCAGCACCTCCAGCCCCGGCGCATCGGCCAGCAGGATGGTAAAGCATTCGTAATCGGTATGCGCGCCGATCCCCAGCGCGTCCTCGGCGTCCTCATCATGCGGATAATGGATCATCCGCAGCTTGGAGGGCGGAAAGCGCGCCAGGTCGTCGAAATATCCCTCGGTCAGCCCCAGCGCCAGCGCGAAGCCGCGAAACAGGGTCCGCCCCAGCGCGAAGACCGCCTGGTAATATGCCTGGGCCGCCGCGCGGAACCCCGGCAGCGCCGGCCAGTCATTCGGCCCCAGCAGCGGCGTGCCCGCCCGCACCAGCGGATGGTCCCCCGGCACCTCATAGCCGATGTCGAACGCTTCCTTCCGGTCGGGACGGCCGGTGCCGTACACCTCCTCGCCTTCCGGCACATAGCCCTTATGGGTCGCGGACGCGCCGATATAATGGCGCATCTTGTCGTCGAAGGGCTGGGCGAAGAAATCCCGTGCCGCCTGCCGCACATTCCCGATCAGCTCCGGCGCGACCTGGTGGCCGGAGATATACAGGAACCCGACATTGCGCGCGGCCTCCCCCAGGGCCGCCGCCACCCGGGCGCGCGCCTGGGGATCGGCACTGTACAAGCCGGCGATATCGACGACCGGTATGGCCGTGAAATCCCCGCGGGCGGTCAAGGGATCATGCTCTGTCGTCATCGTCTTCATCCTGCGCGCAAGCTGACATGAATCGTGAAAAATGCGCCCGCTCGGCCTGCCCCATCCAGGCATTGAGGTCCCACAGATCCGCGACGGGCGTCCCGGTAAAGGGCAGGCGGTGCAGGTACCCGTCCGGGCCGAATTCCGGCGTCATCGTCGTCACCGCCATTCCCCGGGCCCGCTGGGCCCGCCAGACCCGTTCCCAATGGTCCTGGTGGAACAGCAATTCGCGCCGATATTCAGGCGCCGCCGGGTGCGGCACCTGCGGTCCCTGGTCATAGCCGACACGGGCCTGGATATGATGCACCCGCGCGACGAACGCGCCGAAATCATCGGCCGGATCATCCAGCAGGCGCTCGCTGACCACCACCCAATGGCTGATATCGGTGGTGAACAGCACGTCGGGATGCTGCCGGACGACCTCCAGCGTCACCCAGGGCGTGGCCAGGATCCGCGCGCGATGCGTCTCGAAGACGCAGCTCGCGCCGCCCGCGCGCGCGATCTCCTGCGCGCGGGCAATGAACTCCACCTGCTGCGCCGCCGGCCAGCGGTCGCACCCGCCCAGCACATTGACGAAACGCGGCGCCAGCGCGGCCGCGCGCTCCAGCCCGTCGCGCAGATCCGCCAGATGCGCCGCCACGCCGGCCGATTGGTCCGGAATCACCCCGCCGCCCGTCAGCACGATGGCGATATAGGGCACGCCCTCATCCCGCAGCAATTGTCCCCGCTCCCGCGCCTCGGCCAAGCTCGCCGGCACGCGGGCCTCGATTCCGTCGAACCCGGCCGCGCGCAATTCGGCGATCGCCTCGGCCCACGACCCGCCATGGCCCCACAAGCTCCGAAAGAGATCCAGCCGCATCCCCCCGCCTTCAGCCATCGTTCCCGCCCGCTTCGATCGCGATGAAGCGTTCCACACCGATCGTTCCGCAATAAATAGGAACATCGCAAAGTAAACTTCATCGCGCCCACACACCGCGCCACGGCCCTGCCTTGCCCTTTCGTCCCCCCGCCCCTAAAATCCCCGGACCATTGCCGCGTCGGGCCGCAACACGACGACATCCCCATCACGCGCAAAGGACCCTTCTCCCTCATGCAATTCTCAGCGTACCGCGCACAGTGGGCCCATGCCCCGCTGCGCGAGGTGCTGGCCGGCATGGTCGGCACCTTCGCCCTGATCCCCGAGGTGATCGCCTTTTCCTATGTCGCCGGCGTCTCGCCCGCCGTGTCGCTCTACGCCTCGTTCGTCATCAGCGTCGCGATCGCCATAACCGGCGGCCGGCCCGGCATGATTTCCGGGGCCGCGGGCTCGGTGGCCCTGGTCGCCGCCGCTTTGGTGCATCGGCACGGCACGCCCTACATGCTGCTGGCGACCCTGCTGGCCGGCCTGCTGCAAATGCTGTTCGGCCTGCTGCGCCTGCAGGTGCTGATGCGCTTCGTCTCGGCCGAGATCCGCACCGGCTTCGTCAACGCGCTGGCCATCCTGATCTTCTCCGCCCAGGTGCCGCAGATGCTGCACGCGACCTGGCACAGCTACGCGCTGATCGCGCTGGGCCTGGCGATCATCTATCTGCTGCCCCGGCTGAACGACGCGATCCCCTCGCCGCTGGTCTGCATCGTCGTGCTGACGGCGATCACGACGTGGCATCGCATGCCGGTCCGCACCGTCGCCGACCTCGGCGCGCTGCCGGCCGGCCTGCCCGGCCTGGCCCTGCCGCATGTGCCGCTCGATGTCGCGACATTGGAAACCGTCCTGCCCTACGCGATCGCCATGGCCGCCGTGGGATTGCTGGAATCGCTGATGACCGCCCGCGTGGTCGACGACGCCACCGACACCCACGGCGACCCGCGCATGGAATGCACGGGGCTGGGCCTGTCGAACATCCTGGCCGGAGTGTTCGGTGGCATCGCCGGGTGCGGCATGATCGGCCAGACGGTCGGCAACCTGCGCTATGGCGGGCGCGGACGCCTGTCCACCTTCACCGCCGGCGCGTTCCTGCTGGCGCTGATGGTGCTGCTGCACCGCTATGTGGCCCAGGTGCCGGTGGCGGCGCTGGTCGCCATCATGATCATGGTGTCGATCAGCACCTTCGCATGGGGATCGCTGCGCGACCTGCTGCGCCACCCCAAATTGTCCAGCCTGGTCATGCTGGCGACGGTGGGCGTGGTGGTGGCCACCCACGATTTGGCGGCCGGGGTGGCGGTCGGCGTGCTGCTCAGCGGCGTGTTCTTCGCCTGGCGGGTGATGGCCCTGGTGGCGATCACCCGCCACGGCACGGACGGCACCGACCGCTACGTCGTCAAGGGCCAGCTCTTCTTCGCCTCCGCCGACCTGCTCTATGACGCGATCGACTTCCAGACCATGGCCCACACCGTCGTCATCGACGTCACCGAGGCCCATTTCTGGGACATCACCTCGGTCGGCATGCTGGAAAAGACCCTCGCCAAGCTCCAGGAACGCGGCCTCACCGTCACGGTCGCCGGCCTGCACCCCGACCGCCACGGCGTGATCGCCGCGCACGCGCAGCAGGAATTGCTGGCCATGTGAGCCGCGATCACCGAGCCAACTCCAGCGACACCGTCCCCGGACCCCGCGTCAGGCGGCCGAGATCACCACCTTCATCGCCTTTTCCTCCGCCGCATGGCCGAACACCGCATAGGCATCCAGGATTCTGTCGAAGGTGAAGCGATGCGTCACCAGCCGCGCCGGATCGATCCGCCGCGATGCCACGCTCTTCAGCAGCATGGGCGTGGTGACCGTATCGACCAGCCGGGTGGTGATGGTGATGTTCCTGTCCCACAGGCGTTCCAGGTGCAGGTCGACCTTCGTCCCGTGCACGCCGACATTGGCGATGGTCCCCCCGGCGCCGATGATCGCCTCGCAGAGTTCGAACGTCGCGGGAATGCCGACCGCCTCGACCGCCGTATCGACCCCCAGCCCCTCGGTCAGCGCCATCACGGTCGCGACGGCGTCGCCCCGGCCGCTATCGACCACGTCCGTCGCGCCGAATTGCAGCGCGGTCTGCAGCCGGTTCGCATCCAGGTCGATCATGATGATCCGGGCAGGCGCATAAAGCTGCGCCGTCAGCAGCGCGGCGATGCCGATCGGTCCGGCCCCGACGATCGCGACCGTGCTCCCCGGCGCCACCTTGCCGTTCAGCACCCCGCATTCGAACCCGGTCGGCAGGATGTCGCTCAGCATCACCAGCGCCTCCTCGTCCACCCCGTCCGGCAGCGGATAGAGGCTGGTATCGGCATGGGGCGTGCGCACGAACTCGGCCTGCGTGCCGTCGATCCGGTTCCCCAGCACCCAGCCCCCCGTCGTGCAGTGCGAGAACATGCCCCGCCGGCAATAGGCGCATCTGCCGCAGGACGAGATGCACGAGATCAGCACCCGGTCGCCCGGCCTGAACGCCGTCACCGCCGCGCCGACTTTCTCCACCACCCCGATCCCTTCATGCCCCAGGACCGTACCGGGCAGACAGGTCGGCACATCGCCCTTGAGGATATGCAGGTCGGTGCCGCAGATCGTGGTCTTGGTCATCCGCACCACCGCATCGCCCGGTTCGCGGATCTCGGGGACAGGCCGCTCCTCGACCGCCATCCGGCCAGGACCGTTATAGACGAACGCCTTCATGACATCGCTCCGCCAGTTGATCGCCGCGCGGCTCCCGCCGCCTCGGCAATGCACGCCTCTACGCGTGCCCGGCCGGCCCCGCCTTGATCCTGCGCAAACCCGCGCGCGACGGACCGCGACAACGCGGCAGCCCGTCCGGCGTTCGGGTTGCCGCCTTCAGGTCCCCGCCTCCTTCGATTGCGGCGCCCTCTGCCCGAACGGCACCGCCCTGCCCGCCTCACTCACCGCGGGACGCACCGCCGGCGACTGATCACCGTCCCCTCCGTCACGCACCCGCCGGATCATCTACAGGATAATTCGAAGGAAACAGCGCGCGCCGTGCCGCCTCGTCGATTTCCGTCTTGAAATCATGCCCCTGCCCCACCTGCCGCGCCCGCGCCGCCGCCGGCCGGGCATCGACGGTCAGGAACCACCGCCGCAGATTGGGAAAGGGCGCCAGCGGATCGTCCTGCACCGCCAGCACCCGCGACGCCATGCGGATCCAGCCCCAGGCCGCCATGTCCACGATCGTATAGCCGCCCCCCACCAGATGGTCGCGCCCGGCCAGATGCAGGTCCAGCACGCGGTAATGCCGCGCGATCTCCCGGCGATAGCGATTGACCGCGTACTCCAGCCTGTCCGGCGCGTGATGCTGGAAATGCACCGCCTGGCCGGAAAACGGCCCGACCCCCGTCGCGATGAAGAACAGCCAGGACAGCAGATCCGGCCGATCCTCGGCATCCCCCAGGAACCGCCCGGTCTTTTCCGCCAGATAGAGCAGGATGGCATTGGAATCGAACACCCGCGCCGGCTTTCCGCCGGGACCATCCGTATCGACGATCGCCGGCACCTTGCCGTTGGGATTGATCGCCAGAAAGGCCGGATCGTGCTGCTCCCCCTTGCGGGTATCGACGGGCACCAGTTCGTATTCCAGGCCCGTCTCTTCCAGGAACAGGGCGATTTTGGCCGGATTGGGCGTGGGATGGAAATAAAACCGGATCATGGCATCTCCTTGCAGTCCATCGGGGCAGTCCACCAGGGCACTCCAACACCCGGCGAAGACCGGTCCCGCCGGAACCTTGCTGTTTTGTATCGATCGATCTAAAATCATTCAAGAAAGACAAAACCGGAACGGAGCGCATTGCCGCACATGGCCAGGCCGAGGGAATTTGACGAAGACGCGGCCCTCGCGGCCGCGATCGACTGCTTCTGGACCCGGGGGTACGAGGCAACGTCGGTGCGCGACCTGGCCGACAGCATGGGGATCACCGGCGCCAGCCTCTACAACGCCTTCGGCGACAAGCGCGCCTTGTTCCGCCGCGCGCTCCAGCATTATTCCGAACACGGCACCGTCCGCCGCTACATCGCCCAGGCGGACGGCCAGCCGCCGCGCCGGGCCATAATGGGACTTTTCCAGGCGATCATCGCGGAATCGCTGGCCGATCCCCGCCGCCGGGGCTGCCTGGTGGTCAACACGGCGCTCGAGATCGCGCCCCATGACCCCGAATGCCGCCAGGCGGTGACCGACCGGCTGGACCGGATCGAATCCTTCTTCCGCGATCGCGTGGCGGCCGGCCAGGCCGACGGCACGATCGCCCCCCCGCTGGCCCCGGACATCCTGGCCCGCCATCTGCTGGCGCTCGTGCTGGGCATCCGCGTCATGGCCCGCCTCCGCCCCGAACCCGCCGTGCTGGACGCCATGGCCGCCCCCGTCATCGCCCTGCTCGACGGGACCGCGGCAGGCCATGCCGGCGCGGCATCGGAATAGCGGCACCGGAACAAGAGCGCCCACGCCGGACGCCGTGGCCGGCGATCACGATGATGTCCGGACCAGCCGGGCCGCCAGTTCGGCGGCCTGCTGCCGGATTTCGGGAATCGCCGTCGTTTCGAACAGGGTGCCGGCCCGCATCGGCCCCATCGCGGACAGGACCGGCGAGCAATGCCCCGCCGCATCCCGTACGGCCCCGCCCGCCCCGGTCGCCAGCGTCACGCCCATTTCGCCGGGAACCGCCTGTCCGGTACGCAGCAACCCGCGCAGAATGGCGGACCCGACATGCCGGTAATCGGTCGCCGGCCCCGAACAATTGATGACGCGCGAGGCCGCGAGGATCTCCGTCCCCCGTGCGGTCCGCAGCGTCAGGACGCCGCCATCCCCGCCGGCCGCCAGGGCATGGACATGTCCCCTGCGGATCGCAAGCGTGCCACGCTGCATGTCATGCGCCACCCGTGCCGCGACCGACGGCGCCATACGGTGGCGCGCCACGCTCCAACGATGAAAGAGATGCCGCCGAAAGCGGATTTTCTCCGAGAGCGGCAGCCGGGCCCATAACAGGTTGCTGGTGCCGCGCAGGCTGTCGATCGCCGCGGGCCAGGCCACGCCGTCCCTCAATGCCGCATGCAACGCCCGAAGATAGGCGCGAGCCGCCGGCGCGGTCCCGGGCGGGATGGCCGCCTGCGCGCATGGCGCGCAAGGGATATGGCCAAGGCTCGGCAACCCATGGCGAGAGATCATGGTCACCGGCCCCCGATGCCCCTCCTCGCGCAACCGCAGCAGCATGTCCACCGCCGTCAGGCCGGTGCCGATCAGGACGACCGGCGCGTCCCGATCGGGCATAGGGGCATGGTCCGCCCACGGATCCCGATAATAGATCCGCCGCGCAACGGCATCGTCGCTGACATGCGGCAGGTCGACCGGCGGAAAATGCCCCAATGCCAGCACCACATGGTCCGCGCCCAGCACCGTTCCATCGGCCAGCACCAGGCGGGCGGCATCGCCCTCCACCGTCACCGCCGTCGCCATCGTCCTGCAATGCACGATGCCGGCCGCCTGCGCCAGCGAACGCAGATACCGCCCATATGCCATGCGCGGCGCGAACAGGCCGCCATCGGCCTCGGGATCATGGTCCCGCCGCAGCCAGTCCAGAAAATGGTCCGGCCGGTCGGGAAACGCGCTCATGTTCGCCGCGCGGACATTCAGCAGATGCCCCGGGCTGCGCGTCGAATAGGCAAGGCCGGGTCCGATTTCCGCGCGCGGCTCGACCACCACCACGCCAGGACGATCGGCCTGGCGCGCCAGATGGACCGCCAGCAGGGCGCCGCTCGCCCCACCCCCGACGATGACGATCGTCCTGGACATGGCGCGCCGCCGTCAGCCCCGGCCGCGCAGGCGGGGCCGCGCCGGACACAGGCCGTCAGACGTCATGAAACGCTCCTCCATCGGTTTCTCCCTTCCTCGCAGACCGACCGGCCGCACAGGAAGAGCAGACAGGGTAACGAATGATTGCGACGACGCACCCGGCGGCGCACCACGGACGAAAGCGCGGAACGATCCCGGCATCGTCAGCCGCGTTTCATCAGCGACCTGATCTTTTCGGCATCTTCCGGCGTCGCCGGGTTATAGACGACCAATGTGAGGTCCGGGCGCCCATCGACCGAAAAAACCGAATATTCGAAGGCGAACGGCCCAAGAAGCGGATGGCGGATATGCTTGACGATCTCGCCGGGCGCGGCACTGACGCCGTTGTCGCGCCACATCCTCCGGAATTCGGGACTGAGCCGGCAGAGTTCATCCACCAAAGGCGCGATCTCGTCCGCCGCCCCTCCGCGCGCCGCATCGACCCGGAATGCCCCGATCACGAAGCGCGCCACGCTGCCCCAATCGTGCTGCATCGCGCGGGCGCCCGGATCGAGGAAGAGGGTGCGCAGGATATTGCGCCGCGCCGGCGGCAGTGCGCCGTAATCCCCCAGCATGACGGTCGCCGCCTTGTTCCAGGCCACCACGTCCCATGTCGCGGTGCGGATGATTGCGGGGCTCGACTCCAGCGCATCGAGCACCCGCTGGAGGCGCGGCGTAACGCCGTCGCTCTTGCGATAGCGCGCCTCCGGCGGCCGCCCCAGCCCGAGCAGGAACAGATGCTCGCGCTCGACATCGGTCAGCATCAGCGCCCGGGCGATCCGGTCCAGCACATCCGCCGACGGCGTGCCGCCTCTCCCCTGTTCGAGCCATGTGTACCAGGTCGGGCTGATATTGGCCCGCTGGGCGACTTCCTCGCGGCGCAGGCCGGGGGTGCGCCGGCGGTCCGGCTGAAAGCCGAAGGCAGCCGGGTCGAGCTTCGCCCGACGGTCCCTCAAATACGTGCCGAGGCGCTTCTCGCCGGCCGGATGCAGGCTCATCCTGGTACTCTTTATAATATGATAACGTCACTACTTTACCAGCATAGGACACGGGATGAGATTTGTCCCCACCTGAAACGGGGAGATATTACCCATGCGTGTATTCGTTACCGGTGCCACCGGATTCATCGGCCTTCCCACGGTCAGGGAGCTGATCGCCGCCGGGCATGACGTCCTCGGCCTGGCCCGTTCCGAAGAAGGCGCCCACGCCCTCGCCGCCGCCGGCGCCGAGATCCAGCGCGGCACGCTCGAGGATCTCGACAGCCTGCGCACGGAGGCCGAAGCCTCGGACGCCGTCATTCACCTGGCGTTCGTCCATGACTGGTCGAATTTCGCGGCGAGTTGCGAAACGGATCGTCGCGCCATCGAGGCCCTGGGCGCCGCGCTCGCCGGCTCCGCCAGGCCCCTCATCGTCACGGGGGGATTGGCGGGACTGGCCGAGCCGGGTCGCGCTGCGACCGAATACGACCAGATCCCGCCGGATTTCCCATTCCCGCGCGTCTCCGAACAGACGGCGCTTGCGCTGCTCCCACGGGGCGTCCGCGCCTCGGTCATGCGCCTTCCCCAGGTTCATGACACGGCCAAGCAGGGCCTCATCACGCCCCTCATCGCGATATTTCGCGAGAAAGGCGCCTGCGCCTATGTCGGCGACGGCGCGAGTCACTGGCCGGCGGCGCATGTCGGCGATGTGGCCCGTCTTTACAGGCTGGCGATCGAGAAGGCCGAATCCGGCGCGATATATCACGCGGTGGCCGAGGAAGGCGTGACGATGCGCGATATCGTCCACGCCATCGGCCGGCGCCTCGACCTGCCGGTCCGGTCCATCGCGCCCGACGAGGCCCAGGCGTTTTTCGGACGGTTCGCCATGTTCGCGGCGCTCGACATGCGCGCCTCCAGCGTCCGCACGCGCGGGCGGCTGGAATGGGAACCGACCGGACCCGGGTTGATCGCCGACCTCGAGCAGCTTCAGGTCGCGCAGGACTGAACGGCCATGTAAAACCGCCTCTCCACGACCGGCTGATCTCCGAAATTCATGACGAGAATTCGTCTCATGAATTTTCGGAGGCGACATGCCGCGCGAACGGTCGGAATTCCGCCATCCCGAGACGGGCCCTTGCCCTATCGATCATTCACGATGATTCAGCCGCTGCTATTCAGCCGCTGCCTGCCGGAGCGGAAAGCCACCCATTGTCCCGGTAATATCCGACCATTCTTTTGACGATCGCCTTGACGGTCCGGTCGGCATTTTCGTGACCGTCGCCGGTGGCTTCGCGCGTGATCGTGCCCCCGCCATGGACGGCTAGAGCAGATCCCGTTCAAACGGACTCGTTTGAACGGGTGAAGATGCTCGATAAAATAACAACCTAGAGCATTTCCACTGAACCGGTGTTCGGTGGAAATGCTCTAGGCCGATCGGATTCCAGGCACTGACGGCCACACCGGGCATCGCGCCGCTATCCGCCCTGACCGTGAAGTCCAGCAGGGCGTCCAGCCGCATCCCGCGCATATCGACAAGCATGACATGCGCTTGCAGACGGCTCTTCCCGGCGCCGAAGCCGACCAGTGTCCTGCCCGAGAAATTCTTATGAGAATTTCTCGGATCAGCAGGCCACTCAAATATTGATTCGCGCGTCCAGGCATTGCCGGACTGCAATCTGGAGACGTCGACGACAAGGGCGAGTTCCCGGCCCGCTTCATGTGGCGGCGCCTCATCGCCCGAAGCTGGATGCGCGGCGATACGGGCTTTCCGCAGGCTTTGGACGAGTCCGGCCGCAAGCGCGCTCATGGTACTGTCCATCGCGCCCGCATTTGCCGATATCGGGACCACACGCGACGTGACGTCCACCGCGACAGGGGCGACCGGCCGGACATCCCGCGCCGTCGCCGGCCCATCGACATGAGCCCCCGCGCAGCCGGACAACACGATCAGGGCACCGCCCGCCGCCGTCATGCGTATCTGCGCCGCCCACGTCTCCCGCGATGAGGGGCGGCGTTCGGCCGAAATCATGGCACGGGATAGACATAGACCGGGGGACGCACCACCACCGGCGCGGGATAGATGACGGGACGCGGCACGACATAGGCGGGATAGGCGTAATAGGGCGGATAAGCATAGGGCGGGTGGCTCGCGGCCGCGCCCACGGCCGTACCCAGGGCCGCGCCCGCGGCGACACCGGCCGCCACGGCACCCACGCCCCAATGAGGGCGGTAGCAGCATGGTCCGGCGCTCCGCGTATGCACCGTCACGCCGCCGCGCGGCCCCCAATATGTTGCCGTCGCCGCCTGCGCCGACGCGACCGACAGCATGGTTGCAACGGCTGCGGCCGAGAGGCCGGACTTCGGAAAACGATCGAACATCGTGTTTGTCTCCAGAAGAAAGCGGACACGCGGCACGGCGTGCCCGCTCAGGATTGCGGATGCCAATCGGCGGGCGTGAGATAACCCTTGTGATCGTCATCCATTTGGAAAAAGCGTTCCTCCAGGCGGGCTTTCTGCTGGTCCGGATCCATCCGGCCGAACATCGCCGCACGCATCCCGCCCGACGCGGCGATCCGTGCGCGGGCGAAAGCCTCGAATTCGTCTCGCGAAATCCGTCCGTCCCGATTGGTGTCCGCCGCCCGGAAGCTCGCGAGACGCCTGTCCTGCTGCGGGTCCGGCGACTGCGCCCGCGCGGTTCCGGCCAAGGCGTTCATGGCCAACATGACCACGCCACAGATCGCGACGAATCCGCCCAGGTACGAAAGAGTCCGAAACATCGTCATCTGGTCCTCCGACGCTGTATCCGATCCGTGATACGGAGCCGCCGTGCCGATGCGACGGCGGTTCTCGTTTTTTATTCACGGCGCGGGGTAGAGGACCGCCGGCGGCGGATAGACGATCGCAGGCGGCGGCATGTAGGCCACGGGCGGCGGCGGCAATTGCTCGCCATTGCCGACCATGCATTGCGCATAAGCGCCGTCATAACGATGCTGGAAACTCTGCGCGGTCTGCCGCCCGCGCGCGGCGCCGAGCACGGAACCCAGCAGCAACCCGCTGCCGGCGCCGATCGCGGCGCCACGGCCCGCGTTCCCCGACGCGCTGCCCAGCAGCGCGCCGGACGCCGCGCCGATCCCCGTGCCGAGCGCCGCGCTGCGCAGCCCGCTGGACGCCTCCCCTTGGGATGGCGACAGGCCGGTCTGCGTCTGGGCATAGATCCGGCACTGCGCGTCGTGCTGCTGGAAGATCGCAAAGCTCTCGCCGGGGCGGGGCATGATCGTAAAGCTTGGCCCAGGCGGCAAGGAGGGCGCGCAACCCGACAAAAGCAGTCCGCATCCCAGCAAAGCGACAGGCAGCGGCGATTTTGTCCGGGAGCGGACACGCGAATGACGATGCGACATA
The DNA here is from genome assembly GCF_035199985.1 of Nguyenibacter sp. L1. GTDB lineage: Bacteria > Pseudomonadota > Alphaproteobacteria > Acetobacterales > Acetobacteraceae > Gluconacetobacter > Gluconacetobacter vanlangensis. The sequence continues at coordinate 3,101,812 of NZ_CP127015.1, read as the reverse complement.
AGGGAGAAATCCGTCGGTCTGGTGAATGCAGAAGGGCGGCCTGGCTGCAGGCCGCCCTTCTGCTACGGACCGACGGCGGACTTCCCCCTGGTCAGGAGCTGGAAAAAATCCGTTTTCCGATGCGGCGCGCTGTTGACGAGCGTACGGCGCCCCTCGGGTGACAGGCGCGATATGGCATCGACCAGCGCGTCGCTGAAATCGCCGACGAACCCGTTCCATGCGGCCTGCCACCGCGCCATCGCCGCCCGCGTCGCCGCCGCATCGAAATTGGGGGCGAGGAGCTGATTGTCGATGTCCGCCCGCGCGCGCGCCAGGTTTTCATGCGCTTGGACATAGCGTGGCGCGTCCTGCCGCAGGACCGAACGGAACGCCGCCGCATCCGCCGGCGACAGATGCTCGGTCGCGTTCTGCAGGAAGTTGGCCAGCGCCGTCGCCTGATGCGCGCCCTCGGTGCGGTGGCGCAGATATTGCCCGCCGACGACCGCCGCGAGGAACAGGTTCAGAAACACGGACCCGGCCAGGACCCATCGGCGGACGCGCCGCCCGTCATGCGGCATATTCGTCATACGCCGCCTCCCAGCGGGGCGACCAGCAGGGCGTTGAACAGGCCGACAGGGACGCCGCCGGCCTGCATCCAGCCCAGCCACAATCCGCCGGCCACCACCACGCCGCCGCCGAACATCATGGCCGTCCAGCGGACGGCCAGGACACCGCTCTCCGCCGCGACACCCCCCGGAAACAGGCCGGGCAAGCGCCACCCAAACCGCGCGCCCGGCCCGCGTTTCGGCGCCGCTTCCGCGGCAATCCGTCCCGCCACGCCGGCCCGCAGCCGCGTCACGGCAGCCTCGGGATCCTCATGAGCCGCCCGTTGGGCAAACAGGCTCGCCTCTTCCTCGAAAGCACGCGCGATAAGGTCATCCATGTCCCGTTGCGCCGCCAGGATCCCGCGCGCCGTCGCGGACATTTTCAGCAGGGCCTGCGCATCCTGCCGCTCGGATTCGGGCCAGCGCGCCAGCACGGCGCCGTAGGTTTCCGCCAGCACACTGAAACGTTCAGGATTCATCATGGTCGCTCATCCTTTGTTCAGGACGTTTCCGTCCGCGGTACCGCACGGCGCCAGCCGCGTGCGCAACAGCGCCCGCCCGCGCGCCAGCAGCCGCTCCACCGCCTTGGCGGAAAGGCCGAGACGCCGCGCGGCTTCCGCGCCCGACAGACCCTCGTCATAGACCAGGGACATGGCGGCGCGCTGGCGGACGGGAAGCGCGCGCAGCGCCTCGACAAGGGCGCGCCGCTCCTGCCGGGCCGCGAGCTGGCTGTCGGCGGCGGGGCTGTCGTCGATCATGTCGAAATCATCGGGCAGCGGGTCCATGCGTCTGCGGCGGCGCAGATCGATACTGAGGTTGACGATGACACGGTACAGCCAGGTCGTGAACTGCGCGCGCGCGCCATCGAAGTGCCGCACATGGGTCCAGGCGCGGACGAATGCGTCCTGGACAAGGTCTTCCGCCGTTTCGGCATGACCCGTGAAGCGAATCGCCGTCCGCAGCGCATAGGCGCCATGACGGGCGACGATCAGGTCGAAGGCATGGCGATCGCCGTCCCCCGACCATCGGAGCAGTTCATCGTCCGACGCCGTCGCATATCTCCGGCGTTCGTCCGACATCCCCTGCTTCCTTGCCTGTTGTCCGCGCCATGTCGACAATTCCGGAGACCGGCCATCGATCGCACGGAGGGCGCGCCATCCCGTCATGTGTCCCCGCCATATCATCCGTTCGGCCATGATACGCGGCGCGGGGCCCGATCCCCCTCGGACCCTATCGAACTCGCTCGGGCCCACACGGAAAGAAAAGGAAAATACGACGGAAGCACGGCGGGACGGGGGGCTGGCCGCATCGGATCGTAACAGGGGAATGAACCATCTCTCAGCCCCGCGCCGGCCCGGCCGATCGTCCCGTATGGGGATCGCGCCCCTTCTGGTCGCGCTTCCGCTCTGCGCCTGCGGCAGCGCCCATGTGCAGCATGTCCAGCCCGGCGCGGTCGTGCCGTTCGCCGCCCTGCCGCCGCCGCCGGTTCTGTTCGTCACGGTCTCGGGACCGGGGACCGGCAGCCAGGCCACGGCGACCCTGATGACGGCAACCCTGATGACAGCAACCCTGGCGGGCGACCTGGTCACCGAACTGCGCAGGGCGGGTGCTCCGGCGGCACTCCTGATGGCTGGAGACTCGGCGCCGGACATGCCCGTCCTGCACGTCGTCCTCACGCGCGCCGATCCCGGCGATGCGATGGAGCGGACCGTCATCGGGTTCGGCGCGGGACGCTCGAAACTCCTGGCGCATATCCGCCTCGACGATCCCCGCCGTGTCGACCGGCGGCCGGCAATCGCCTTCGACGTGCAGGCCGACAGCGGCCGCAAGCCCGGCCTGATCGTCCCGGCGGCCGTGACCCTCGGCACGGCGATGCCGATCCACATGGCGATCGGCGGAACGCTGGACCTGCTGCTCGGGCGGCGCCATGGCCTCGACGCCGACATGGCGGACGCCGCCAAGGCCATCACCCGGGAGGTCCGGGCCAGCTACGCGGCCGAGGGCTGGAGCCTGCCCGCGTGAGGCTGCCGCGTTCCCTGCGGAGCCAGATGGCGCTCATCCTCGGATCGAGCGGCGTGGCGACGCTGGTGATGCAGCCATCTCAGCCTGCCCGCGCGCGTGTTGGCCGGACACGGGCCGACCTTCGACGTCCCGGTGCCTGGCTTCTGTCATCCATCGGTCCGCTCCTCTCCTTTCGGAAAGAACAAACCGCAGAGATCTCAGGAAAGTGCAGGCGTATGCAAGAATATTCGCGGATGAAGAAGCATAGAGATTTATCGCACGATCACTTTTTCGTTCGTGCCGGTCTGCGTCCCTCCCACGGGTCGATGATCGGCACGTCGATCCCGCGCATATCGCTTCCATTGCGCGTCACCAGCGTCAACCCATGCACCAACGCCGTCGCGGCGATCAGGGTGTGGATCACCGGTCGGCTCCGGTCGGCGGACAGGTCACCCCACCGCCGTGACACCGCCGCGTCGATCGGCACGATGCGATCGGCGAAGGACTGCTCCATCCCATCCACCCAGGCCGCCAGCGACCGGGCAGCGTCAGGATCAGTGCGGCGCTTGATCGCGATGCCCTTGCGCAATTCGCCGATCGTCAGAACACTGATGAACAGGCTGTCCGCGTCCACCGCGTCGAGGAAAGCCATAACCTTCGGATCGGCCTGCTTCCGGCGCGTCTCGGACAGGACATTGGTGTCGAGCAGATAGCGCAGGCCACCGCTCAAATGACGATCTCGCGTCCCGTATCGCGTTCCCGAGGCACGTCGAAATCATCCATCTTCGGACCGCCGAGCAGCCACGCCTTGAAGTCCACGCGATGCGCCGTGAGAGCGCGGTAATCCTCGACGGACAGGATAACTGCCTTTTCCGCGCCATGGCGCGTGATCGTCTGCGGCCCTTCCCGGCGCGCCTGTTCGATGATCTCGCTCAGATGGGTCTTCGCTTCCTGAACCTGCCAAATCGCCATGTCACAGACTCCAACCAGAACGACCACAATATATCAGGGTTTAAGCATGCTTCGAAGTGAGTTCCGACCTCAAGTGAATTGGCCTCAAGTGAATTGGCCTCGGCCTCTCGCTCGTCGCCGATATCGTGCGCCGGCATGGCGGTACGCTGGATCTGCGCGACGCCCAGCCCAGCGGATTGCGGGTCATCATCCATCTGCCGATAAAAGGACCCTCGGCGACGTCATGGCGATGACGCCGCACCGAGGCACAAGCGCCGAGAGCGAGGCCTCTCGCCCCCCATCGCCATGCCCCTTTTACCCCTCCGGCACCGCCGTCTCTCTCCCCGTCGGGACATTCCGCGCCCGCCCGCGCCGGACGATCCGCACCGCCGTCACCAGGCCCAGCGCCGGCGCGGCCGCGAAGACGGCGAACAGCCAGAACGCGGCCGCCGCCGTGCCCGCCACCCCGCCCGGCACGCTCAACCCGGCCAGATTGGCCACCATCCCCGCCAGCGCCGCCGCCAGGGCGGTGGCGAACAGTTGCAGGCTGGTCAGCGATGACGCCGCCAGGTCGCGCTGATGGGCCGGCGTCGCCCGCAATGCGCGGGTCAGCAGGTGCGGCCAGGCCAGCCCGCCCCCGAACCCCACCGACATCAGCGCCAGGCAGATCGGCAGCAGCACGTCCCGCCCTCCGGCCGAGGGCGCGGGCACCAGAATCGCCAGCGCCGCCATCCCCGCCAGCCCCAGCAACGGCGCGGCGATCAGCGCGCGGGACGTCGCCGGCCCGCGCATGCCGGCACTGGCGACCGATCCGACCGACCAGGCCCCCGACATCAGCGCCGCCAGATACCCCGCGACCAGCGGCGATCGTCCCTGCAATCTCTGCAGAAACAGCGGGGCGAAGATCTCGCTGGTGGTCACCGTCACCGCCAGCAGCGACATCATCGCATACAGCGCGTTCAATTTCGTCCCCGGCCGCAGCGCCCCCGTGGGAAACAGGCGCGGCCCGCCGCCCTCTCCCGCCTCCAGCCGCACCAGCCACGCGGCCAGCAGCCCGAACCCCGCCAGCCCCGCCAGGTTCCAGCCCGGCCGGCTGCCGACGCTGCCCGCCGACACCGCCATCACCATGGTGGTCAGCAGCAGGATCCGCCGCCAGGCCAGCGGCGACGGCGCCGGCACGCGGGCATCGCGCGGCAGCACGGACGCCGCCAGCCCCACGAACAGCCCGGTCACCGGCACCAGCGACCAGAACGCCGCCCGCCACGCCCCCCATTCGGCGAACAGGCCGCCGACCGCCGGGCCGACCAGGGTCGCCGCCCCCCACATCGCCGAAACCAGCCCCATGGCCCGCGGCCACAGCGCCTCGGCGAAGACCAGGCGAATCATCGCATAGGACAGCGCCAGCAGAACGCCGCCGCCCAGCCCCTGCGCGCAGCGCCCCGCCAGCAGCACCGGCATCGCGGGCGCCAGGCCGCACGCCAGCGATCCGGCCGCGAACAGCGCGGCGGCGAACCCGTACGCGCCCCGCACGCCCGCCCGCCCCAGCAGCCCACCCGACAGCGACGCCCCCAGGATCGACGCCGCGACGAACAGGGTCGTGCTCCAGGCGTAATAATCCAGGCCGCCGATATCCCGCACCACCGAAGGCAGGATGGTCGTGGCGATATAAAGATTGACCGCATGCAGCGCCACGCCGCCGGCCAGCACCAGGGTCCGCGGCGCATTGCCGCCGGAAAACAGCGCGCCCCAGCGGGCAGGCGCGGCGCTCATCGCCCGGCCGCCCGCCACCCGGAACGAAGGGGATGGCGGCGAAGGGGCAGACAAGAAAACATGGCGGCGTCCATCGCCCGAACTCCCCTGCGGCCGGCCATCCCGGCCACAACCCGCTTGCAACCGCGACCGACCCTGCTATTTTCAAAGCATATACTTTGTTTATTAGGCTCCCAATCACCATGTCAAGCCACCCGCCGGACGCCGCGGCACCCGCCCGCCCCGCCACCGAACGGCTCCTGATGCTGCTGAAGATGCGCGGCCCGCTGACGGCGGCCGAACTCGGCCAGGCCATCGGCACGACCGGCGAGAACGCGCGCCAGCATCTGGCACGGCTGAAACAGGACGGGCTGGTCGAAACCCGCACCGAACCGCGCGGCGTGGGGCGCCCCGCGCAGACCTGGCACCTGACCGACGCCGCCCGGCGACATTTCCCCGACACCCATGCCGAACTGACGGCCGGTCTGCTGCGCCTCCTGCGCGACATGGGCGGGCCCGACCTGCTGAACCGCCTGATCGCGGCGCGGGAGGCCGAAACCCGCGCCGCCTATCGCCGCGAACTGGACGGCATTCACGGCCTCGCCGCGCGCATCGCCGCCCTGGCGGCCATCCGCTCGCGCGAGGGCTACATGGCCGAATGGCACGCCGAGGCCGGGGGGCATTTCCTGCTGATCGAAAATCACTGCCCGATCTGCGCCGCCGCCACGGCCTGCGCCGGCTTCTGCCGGGCAGAGCGCGACATCTTCCAGGACGTGCTGGGCCCCACGGTCGTCGTCGAACGGCGCGACCACATCCCCTCCGGCGCCCGGCGCTGCGCCTACCGCATCCGCCCGGCCGGAGCCCCGACATAAAAAACACCATAAAAAAATCGACAAAAAGCAGGGCCGCCGTCACATCCGGCCGCGCTGTCCCGTCTTGATCCCGTCACCCATCAGCACGGGAGAGTCCCATGACCCAACGACTGGACTACGCCAAGGCCGCCCCCAGGACCATGGCCGCCCTGTTCGCCCTCGAACGCGCGGTCACCACCAGCGGGCTGGAACACAGCCTGATCGAACTGGTGAAGACCAGGGCGTCGCAGATCAATGGCTGCGCCTTCTGCATCGACATGCACACGCGCGACGCCCGCCGCGCCGGCGAGAGCGAGGCCCGCCTCTATCTGCTGCCCGCCTGGCGCGAGGCCCCGCATTACACGCCCCGCGAACGCGCGGCCCTGGCCTGGACCGAAACCCTGACCCGCATCGCCACCGACGGCGCGCCGGATGCGGTGTATCTGGCTCTGAACCCCCATTTCACCGACGCGGAAAAGGTCGATCTCACCCTGCTGATCTGCACCATCAACAGTTGGAACCGCATCGCGATCGGCTTCGCCGTCGCCCCGCCGCCGGAGACCGCCTCCTGACCGCCCCCGATCCTGCCCCCGATCCTGACGGCCTCGGCCCCTTTCTGGCCCACCGCGCCGAAATGATCGGCCTGGCCTATCGCATGACCGGTTCCCTGGCCCAGGCCGAGGACGTGGCGCAGGATGCGTTCCTGCGCTGGCGGGCGGCCGACCGGGCGGCGGTACGCGACGCCCGCTCCGTCCTGCTGACCATCGCCGCCCGTCTGTGCCTCGACCAGTTGCGCTCGGCCCGGGCGCGGCGCGAACATTATGTCGGCGTCTGGCTGCCCGAACCCGTGATCGACGACGACGCCGCACCGCAGGAAGCCGCCCTGGCGCGGCGGCAGGATCTCTCGGTCGCCATCCTGCTGGCGCTGCAGCGCCTCTCGCCGGTCGAACGCGCGATCGTCATCCTGCATGACGTGTTCGACCTGCCCTTCGCCGAAATCGCCCCGATGGTGGGCCGCAGCGCCACGGCCTGCCGCAAGGCCGCCGGCCGCGCACGCGCGCGCCTGCTCGACACCCCCATGCTCGACACCACCACGCCCGACACCGCCGAGCTCGACACCGCCGGCGCCGCCCGATTGACCGACGCCTTCTACAGGGCGGTACAGCAGGGCGATGTCGACACGCTGCGCACGCTGCTGGCCGAGGACGCCGTGGCCTATACCGATGGTGGCGGCCTGCGTCCGGCCGCCCTCAATCCCATCCGGGGCCGGGCGAAGCTGCTGCGCCTGTTCGCCGGCCTGGCCGCCCGGAAACCGGGACCGGCGAAGCTGCTCTATCGCGGGCTGGTCAACGCCCTGCCGGGCTACGTGACGCAAGAGGCCGACGGGCTGCCCCAGAGCACGGCACTGGAGTGGCGCAACGAGGGGCGCGGCAGCCGGATCGCAACGATCTATATCGTCCGCAATCCGCAAAAACTGGGCCATCTCGCCGCCATGACCCCTATTCCGTGACGGGGGTCAGGATCACCAGCTTATGGTCCGGATGGCCGGCCGGAACCAGCGTCGCCTGGGCATAGGACACGGTCCCGTCCAGCGGATGATGGAAACGCCGCCGCCCACCGGCCCGCGGCAGCACCGCATGGCCGCGCCACAGCCGGGCGAAATCCGGGCTTTCGGCATGCAGCCGGTCCAGCATCGCCACGATCGACGCATCCTCCGACAGCCGCGCCGTCTCGGCCCGGAATTCGGCCAGGATGCGCCGGGCGCTCTCCTCCCAGTCATCCAGGAAACCCCGCGCCCCCGGGTCCAGAAACACATAGCGCAGCAGGTTCGGCTCCGCCCCGCCGATCCAGGCCGCGAACAGCCGCCGCGCCGCGTCGTTCGCGGCCCTGACCGACCAGGACCGGTCCAGCAGATAGGCCGGCACCAGGACCAGTCCGGGCAAGGCCAGCAATTCGGGCGGCACGCACGGCGCGGCGCCGGCATCGGGCGGGCGCGGATCGGTCTGCCGCGCCAGTTCGAACAGATAGGCCCGCTCGGCCCGCGACAGGCGCAGCGCCTCGGCCAGCCGCGCCAGGGTCGCCGCCGAACAGGCGACCGGCCGCCCCTGCTCCAGCCAGGTGTACCACGTCGTACTGATCCCGCAGAGCTGCGCCGCCTCCTCGCGCCGCAACCCTGGCGTGCGGCGACGGCCCGGCATCGGATACATCCCCGCGTCGGCGGGCGACAGGGCCTCGCGCCGCGCACGCAAAAACGCCCCCAGCGCCCGGCGCGGATCGGATGGCGGCATTGCGGCACGAAGCGTCATGGTGGTTTTCATACCCGTATAAATTCGAATCTTATACCCGATTATGCGCCATACCATCCTGCCTGCGCCGCCGGACAGTCGATCCGGGCACAACCATGCAGGAGCCCCCATGACCGAGACGCACCAGGATTTCACCGCCGAACGATACGGTCCCCGCGCCGCAGAATACGTGGCCAGCACGGTCCATGCCGATGGCGCCGACCTGGACCAGATCGAACGATCCGTCGCCGGCCGGGGGCTGGAAACCGTGCTGGACCTGGGCTGCGGCGGCGGCCATGTCAGCTACCGCGCCGCCCCCCATGTCGGCCAGGTCACGGCCTGCGACATCACGCCGGACATGCTGGACGCCGTGGCGCGCACCGCCGCCGCGCGGGGCCTGGCCAACATCGTCACGCGGCAGGCGGCGGCCGAATCCCTGCCCTTCGCCGACGCCCGGTTCGACGCCGTGCTGTGCCGTTTTTCCACCCATCACTGGCGCGACATGGAATCCGGACTGCGCCAGGCCCGCCGGGTGCTGAAACCCGGCGGCTTCGCCATCTTCGCCGACGTCGTCGCCCCCGCCGATCCGCTGTGCGACAGTTGGTTGCAGACCCTGGAACTGCTGCGCGACATCACGCATGTGCGGGACTACGCCGTCACCGAATGGGTGGCCGCCTGCGGCCGCGCCGGCTTTGCCGTGCAGGCCGTCACCCCGCGCCGGCTGCGCATGGACTTCGCCGACTGGGTTGCGCGCACCCGCACGCCCCAGGCGCGGATCACCGCCATCCGCGCCTTGCAACAGGACGCACCGGAAAGTGTACGCCGCCATTTCGCGATCGAGGTCGACGGCAGCTTCCTGCTGGATACCGCCAGTTTCGTACTCGCGCCCCACGCGGCCTGACCCGCGCCCAGGCCGGCGGCACGCCGCCGCCGGCCGCGCAGGGTAGCGGCGTGCCGCACCTGCGGCTAGTCTGCCCAGACCGCCCGGACATCGCGCACGACACGGCAAGACACGAAAAGGCACGACAGGATGCAGCACGAAACGCCCCTTCAGCCGCCCCTCTCGATGCCCCTCTGGCCGATGCAACGTGCCTACGCGGCCTTCCTGTTCGACATGGACGGCACGCTGCTCGACAGCATCGCCTCGGCCAACCGCGTCTGGAGCCGCTGGGCCGAAGGGCATGGATTGGTGCCGGATTCGGTGCTGAAGGTCCTGCACGGCGTCCGCGCGGTCGAAACGATCCGCCGGCTGAACCTGCCGGACATCGACCCCGAGCACGAGGCCGACCGCATCACCCAGGCCGAAATCGCGGATGCCGAGGGCACGATCGCCCTGCCGGGCGCCGACGCCTTCGTCCGCGCGCTGCCCACCGATCGCTGGGCGATCGTCACCTCGGCGCCCCGCGCACTGGCCACGGTCCGGCTGCGCGCCGCCGGCCTGCCGATTCCGCCCGTCTTCATCACTGCCGACGACGTCGCGCGGGGCAAGCCGGCCCCGGACTGCTTCCTGCTGGCCGCCGGCATCCTGGGCGTCGCCGCCGAGGACTGCCTGGTCTGGGAGGATTCGCCCGCCGGCATAGCGGCGGCCGAGGCCGCCGGCGCCGGGGTCGTGGTCCTGACCGCCACCCATCGCCACAGGATGGAAACCCGCCACCCCGCCATCGCGGATTATGTCCGTCTGGCCCACGGCCAGGACGAAACGGGCGCGCTGGGCCTGTTCATGCACCCATGACGTCCCGCTGATCGCCCGCGCCCCTCCCACGCCGGCGATGATGCCGGCAGCGCCCGATTCCCCTTGACGATGTCGCCGGTTTCCTGGCGTACGAGGTGCCGGCAGTCCGCCCATCGGCAAAGGGCGGCGCGGGGGGAAGGACGATTTGCGTATCCTGCTGATCGAGGATGATCCGGAATCCGCTGCCTTCATCGCCCAGGGGCTTGGCGGCGAAGGCCACGCGATCGACGTCGCCGCCGACGGCCATGCCGGCCTGAAACGCGCCGCCGAGGACTGGGACCTGCTGATCGTCGACCGCATGCTGCCGGGCCTCGACGGATTGTCGATCGTGCGCCGGCTGCGCGCCACCGGCCTCCAGGCCCCCGTCCTGTTCCTGACCACGATGGACGGCATCGATGACCGGGTGGCCGGATTGCGGGCCGGCGGCGACGATTACCTGGTCAAGCCCTTCGCACTGGTCGAACTGGCGGCCCGCGTCGGCGCGCTGGGCCGGCGCGCCGCCCGCAGCCCGCGCGAAACCGTGCTGCGGGTCGCCGACCTGGAAATCGACCTGCTGACCCGCACCGCCTCCCGCGCCGGCAAGGCGATCGACCTGCAGCCGCGCGAACTCAAGCTGCTCGAAATCCTGATGCGTCATGCCGGCCAGGTCCTGACGCGGGCGATGTTGATGGAACTGGTCTGGGATTTCCATTTCGACCCGCTGACCAACCTGGTCGAAAGCCATATCAGCCGCCTGCGCGGCAAGGTCGATCGCGGCCATGTCGAACTGATCCACACCGTCCGCGGCGCCGGATACTGCCTGCGCGCGCCCGATCCCGTTGCCGGTTAGCGCGCCGGCCGGATCGCGGCGCGGCTGGCGGCTGTGGCGCACGACCGTCTTCCGCCTCACCCTGGCCTACGCCGCGTTCTTCGCCCTGGCGGGGATGGCGCTGCTCGTCGTCATCCTGTGGTCGGCGACCGGCTTCATGACGCGGCAGGTCGATGCCTCGATCGCCGCCGAGATGGCCGAGGTGATGGCCGATGCCGCCGACCCGGCGCTCCACGGCGATCCGTACAAGACGGTCATCGACTCCCTGGCCCGCCGCTCGCCGGCATTCCAGTACCTTCTGCAATCGGCCGACGGCAAACCGCTGGCCGGCAACATGCGCGCGCTGCGCCCGGTGCCCGGGATCCGGCTGATGCTGCGCGACCATCGCCTGGGCCATGAAAATAATCCCGAACCGACCGTCCTCCACGGCCAGGGCCGCGTCCTGCCCGACGGACGCTTCCTGTTCGTCGGGCTGAACGTCTACTCGGTCGCCGAAATGCGCCAGTCCCTCGCCCGCGCCTTCCTGTGGTGCCTGGGGCCGATCCTCGCGCTGGGGCTCGTCTCCGGCTTTCTGCTCAGCATGAGCATGGCCCGCAAGGTCGAACGGATCAGCGTGGCCAGCCGCGCGATCATGGATGGCGACCTGTCGCAGCGCATCGCGCGCGGCGGCGGCGACGACGAATTCGACCATCTCGCTGACAGCCTCAACACCATGCTCGACCGCATCGCCACCCTGATGCTGAACCTGTCGCAGGTCACCAACGACATCGCCCACGATCTGCGCACGCCCCTGACCCGCCTGCGGCAGAAGCTGGAACTGGCCGAACGCGGCGACCTGACCCGCGACGCCCTGCGCGAGGCGCTGGCCGGCGCGGGGGGCGAGCTGGACCGCATCCTGTCCACCTTCTCCGCCCTGCTGCGCATCGCCCAGATCGAGGCCGGCAGCCGGCGCGCGGGCTTCACCGCGCTCGACCTGCGCCCGCTGCTGCAAACCCTGCACGAAGCCTACGCCCCCGTCGCCGAGGAAGGCGGCCAGACCATGACGTTCCAGCCCGGCCCCCTCCCCCTGCCGGTCCAGGGCGATCCCGAATTGCTGACCCAGCTCGTGGCCAACCTGATCGAAAACGCGATCACCCATGCCGGCCCCGGCGCGGCGCTCGCCCTCGATGCGGGGCGCACCGGCGAACGGGTCTACATCACCGTCAGCGACACCGGGCCGGGCATTCCCGCCGGCCTGCGGCAGAAGGTCCTGCAACGTTTCTTCCGGCTGGAATCCAGCCGCACGACGCCGGGCAACGGCCTGGGCCTCAGCCTGGTCGCCGCGATCGCCGGCCTGCACGATGCCGAACTCACGCTGGACGATAACCACCCCGGCCTGCGCTGCACCCTGACCTTCGCCGCGGCCGTCCGAAGCACTCTGTAAAAATCCCGAACACGTCGGCGTGAAACGGCAGCAACGCCGTTGCGCCCTCCCCCCCGGCAGGCGCATACAGCTTCACATCGAAAGTCCTTTCTTTCGATATGAAAGATGATCGCACCATGTCGATCGGTACCCGAAGCACGGTCCTGCAACGCCGCCTGCACATCGCCGAACGGATCCGGCAGCAGGGACAGGTGCGGGTCGACGCGCTCGCCCGCGAATGCGGCATCTCCACGGTCACCATCCGCGCCGACCTCGCCTATCTCGAGGACCAGGGCCTGGCCATCCGCACCAGCGGCGGCGCGCGCGCGACCGGCGCCGTTCGCCACGGCGCGCGCGACGCGCAATGCCCGCTCTCGACGCCGCAGCACCGCGCCATGGCCATGATCGCGGCGCGACTGGCGCGGCCGCCCATGACCGTGCTGCTGGGTCCGGGCACGCTGCCGGCCCTGCTGCCGCCCTATCTGCCGCCCGCGCCCGACCTGAACATCGTCGTGACGTCGCTCGATGCGCTGCCCGCCGCCCGCCAGCATGGCGGCGGACAGGTGCATCTGCTGGGCGGCCAGTGCCACCCCGACCGGCCGGACATCGACGGACCGGCCGCCATCCGCGCGCTGGCGCTGCACGACATCGACCTGTTCGTCCTGGAAACCGCCTGGATCGCCCGGACCGGCCTGGCCCTGCATGCCAATGCCTCGCTCCCGCTGCACCAGGCCGCGGCCAGGGCCGCGCGCGCCACCGCATCCCTGCTCGACGCCGGCCGGCACGGCGCCTCCACCCCGCCATGCGCCGTGCTGCTCCAGGCCACCGATTTCCTGATCACCGCCGACCGGCCGGACACGCCCTCCCCGCTTCTGCTCGCCGATCTGGGCTTCGCGCCCGCCCCGCCATCCGGCGACCCGGCACGGCTCTACGCACGATCGCGCGCCAGATCCGACGACGCAGCCCGCCCGCCCAGCACGCGTAAAGATACCCAAGACGTTGGAGCCCCCGTGACATGAGACCCGACACGCCCCCGCGCCCCCCGGACATGACGGGCATGATCGTGACCATCGGCGAGACCCTCGCCGAGATCATGGCCGAACAGACCGGCCACGGCTTCCGCGAACCGATGGCCCTGCGCGGCCCGTATCCCTCGGGCGCGCCGGCGATCTTCATCGACCAGGTGGCGCGGCTCGGCCATCCGGCGGGGCTGATTTCCTGCGTCGGCAACGATGATTTCGGCATGCTGAACATCGAGCGGCTGCGGCGCGACGGCGTCGACGTCTCGGCGATCCGCGTCGCCCTCGACCAGGCCACGGGCACCGCGTTCGTCCGCTACCGGCCGGATGGCGAGCGCGATTTCGTCTATAATATCCGCCATTCCGCCTGCGGCCTGGTCAGCCTGACCGACCAGGCGCTCGGCCTGCTGGACCGCGCGCGCCACCTGCATGTCATGGGCTCGTCCCTCTTTTCCTTCCGCATCATCGATGAGGTCGCGACGGCGCTGAAACATGTCAGGCAACGCGGCGGCACCTTGTCTTTCGATCCCAATATCCGCAAGGAAATGCTCGATATTCCGGAAATGCGCGCGGCGATGGAAATGATGCTGCAGCATTGCGACATCTTCCTGCCCAGCGGCCCGGAACTGATGATGCTGACCGACGCGAAGACCGAGGACGATGCGGTGCGGGAAATCCTCGGCGCCGGCGTGTCCGAAATCGTCGTCAAGCGCGGCGCCCGGGGCGCCAGCTATTACGGCCGCGGCGACACGCTGCACCTGCCCGCCTGCCCGGCGCAGGAAATCGACCCGACCGGCGCCGGCGACTGCTTCGGCGCCACCTTCGTGACCTGCCGCCTGCAAGGCCGCGCCCCGCGCGACAGCCTCCGCTACGCCAACGCCGCCGGCGCCCGCGCGGTGACGGTCCGCGGCCCGATGGAAGGGGTTTCGACCTTCGCCGAACTGGATGCCGTACTCGCCCACGGCGCCGGAGCCGCGGCATGACGCCGGAAACCGCCGCCACGGGCGACGGCCCGCTGGCCGCCCTGCGCCCGCTGCGCGACCAGGGGCATCCGCGCGGGATCGTCTCGGTCTGCTCGGCCCACCCGATGGTGATCGAGGCCGCCTTGCGCCATGCCCGCGCCCGGGGCACCCACGCGCTGATCGAGGCCACCTGCAACCAGGTCAACCAGGATGGCGGCTATACCGGCATGACCCCGGCCGATTTCCGCGATTTCGTCTTCGCCATCGCCGGCCGGATCGGACTGCCGCCGGCGCGGATCATCCTGGGCGGCGACCATCTCGGCCCCAACCCGTGGCGGCACCTGCCGCCCGACGACGCCATGGCCCGGGCCGGCGACATGATCGCCGCCTATGTCAGGGCCGGATTCCGCAAGCTGCATCTCGACGCCAGCATGGGCTGCCGGGGAGAGCCCCCGCACCTGCCCGACGCGATCGTCGCCCAGCGCGCCGCCCGCCTGGCCGCGCGCGCCGAAACCCAGGGCCAGGTCACGCCGGGCCGCATCACGCCGGGCCAAACCGGGCCGCTCTATGTCATCGGCACCGAAATCCCGACGCCGGGCGGCGCGACCGAGGCGCTGGACCATCTGGCCCCGACCGCCCCCGACGCCGCGCTGGCCACCTGGCGGATCCACCAGGCCGCCTTCGCCGAACACGCGCCCGCCGCCTGGTCCCGGGTGCTGGGCCTCGTCGTGCAACCGGGGGTGGAATTCGGCCATGACGACGTCGCGATCTACCGGCCCGACCGCGCCCGGGCCCTGTCGGCCACGCTGGACCACATGCCCGGCCTGGTGTTCGAGGCCCATTCGACCGACTACCAGCCGGACGCCGCCCTGGCCTCACTGGTGCGGGATGGTTTCGCCATCCTCAAGGTCGGCCCCGAACTGACCTTCGCGCTGCGTGAGGCACTGTACGGCCTGGATGCGATGTCGGGCTTCCTGCACCCTGGCGCGCCGTCGCTGCGCGATACGATGGAGCGCCTCATGCTGGCCGCTCCCGCCCACTGGGCCGGCCATTATCCCGGCGCTCCGGACGCCCAGCACCTGCTGCGCCATTTCAGCTACAGCGATCGTATCCGGTATTACTGGCCGACGGCCGAGGCCGGGGCCGCGGTACAGGCGTTGCGCGCACGCCTGTCATCCGCCCCCCTGCCCCCCACCCTCGTCAGCCAGTACCTGCCGCGCCTGTACGATCGCGTCCGATCCGGCGCCCTGCCGGCTACCCCCGACGCTCTGCTGCTTCAGGCGGTCGGGGACGTCCTGGATCGCTACGGCCGTGCCGCCGGCGATCCCCCAGCCAAGGAAGAAAGACAATAAAAATGGCCAACCCCAAGCCATTGGCGGGCAAGACCGCACTGATCACCGGGGCCGCGCGCGGCATCGGCAAGGCGATCGCCGCGCGCTATGCCCAGGAAGGCGCGCATGTCGTCATCGGCGATCTCAACGGCGACGGCGCCGCCGCGACGGCCGCCGCCCTGGACGACGGACATCCCAGCGACGGACAGCCCGGCGGCGGACATTCCGGCATCGCGCTGGACGTCACCCGCCAGGACTCGATCGACGCGGCGATCGCCCATGTCGTCGGCCGCCACGGGCGGCTCGACATCCTGGTCAACAATGCCGGGATCTTCGACCTGGCCCCCACGGTCGAGATCACGCGCGACAGCTACCGGCGGGTCTTCGCGGTGAATGTCGAGGGATTGCTGTTCACCCTGCAGGCCGCCGCCCGCCAGATGATCGCGCAAGGCAAGGACGGTGAAGGCCAGGGCGGTAAAGGCAAGGGCGGCAAGATCATCAACTTCGCCTCTCAGGCCGGCCGGCGCGGCGAGGCCCTGGTCGCCGTCTATTGCGCGTCCAAGGCCGCCGTGATCTCGATCACCCAGAGCACCGGCCTCGACCTGATCAAATACGGCA
Organism: Nguyenibacter sp. L1; assembly: GCF_035199985.1. Taxonomy (GTDB): domain Bacteria; phylum Pseudomonadota; class Alphaproteobacteria; order Acetobacterales; family Acetobacteraceae; genus Gluconacetobacter; species Gluconacetobacter vanlangensis. The sequence continues at coordinate 3,085,519 of NZ_CP127015.1, read as the reverse complement.
TCAACGTCAACGCCATCGCCCCCGGCGTGGTGGACAACGAGCATTGGGACGACGTGGATCGCCGCTTCGCGCGATACGAACATCTGCAGCCCGGCGAGAAGAAGCGCATGGTCGGCGCCGCCGTGCCGTTCGGCCGCATGGCCCGGCCCGAGGAAATCGCCGGCCTCGCGGTGTTCCTCGCCTCGCCCGATGCCGACTACATCGTCGCGCAGACCTACAATATCGATGGCGGCAACTGGATGAGCTGACCGCCGTTCTTCTTCCGCGCGTTCCCGACGACAACAAGAAAAACAAGAAAAGAAAAATGACGACAGACATGAAAAAACCGGTCCTGCGGACCTTCGCCCTCCTCGCCGGCGGGGCCGCCTCCCTGGTCGCCGTCTCCCTGGCCGGCCTCGCCACGGCCCGCGCCGACACGACCCTGACCATCGCCACGGTCAACAACGTGCAGATGATCGAAATGCGCAAATTGTCGCACGTGTTCGAAACCGCCCACCCCGACATCCACCTGCAATGGGTCACGCTCGAAGAAAATGTCCTGCGCCAGCGCGTGACGACCGACATCGCGACCCATGCCGGCCAGTTCGACATCCTGACCATCGGCAATTACGAGGTTCCGCTCTGGGCGAAACTGGGCTGGCTGGACAAGTTCGACAACCTGCCCGCCGCGTACGACGCGGGCGACATCATCGCGGCCGTGCGCGACAGCATCAGCTACCAGGGACAGCTCTACGCCCTGCCCTTCTATGCCGAAAGCGCGATGACCCTGTACCGCAAGGACCTGTTCGCCAAGGCCGGGATCACCATGCCCGCCGCCCCGACCTATGACCAGATCCGCGACTTCGCCGCCAAGACCACGGACAAGGCCGCCGGCATCTACGGCATCTGCCTGCGCGGCAAGCCCGGCTGGGGCGAGAACATGGCCTATGTCACCACCCTGGTCACGGCCTTCGGCGGCCAGTATTTCGACCGGGACTGGAAGGCCACGATCGATACGCCGGCCTGGCATGACGCGCTGGCCTATTATACCGGCGTCATGACCAAATACGGCCCGCCCGGCGCCAGCGCCAACGGGTTCAACGAAAACCTCTCCCTGTTCGTCACCGGCCATTGCGCCATGTGGATCGACGCCACCAGCGCCGCCGGCACCGTGTTCGACAAGAAGCAGAGCAGCGTGGCCGACCAGGTCGGTTTCGCCGCCATGCCGACCGGCGTCTTCAAGGGCGGCCCGACCTGGCTGTGGTCATGGAACCTGGCGATCCCGGCGACCTCGACCCATGCCGACGCCGCGCGCACCTTCATCGAATGGGCGACGTCCAAGGAGTATGTGCAGCTCGTCGCCAAGACCGACGGGTGGGTGAACATCCCTCCCGGCACCCGTACTTCGTCCTACCAGTCGCCGGAATACCAGAAGGTCGCGCCGTTCTCGGACTTCGTCCTCCAGGCGATCGAACACTCCAACCCGTCCGGCCAGACCGCGCAGCCCCGCCCCTATGTCGGCGCGCAATTCGTCGATATCGCGCCCTTCCAGGGCATCGGCACCCAGATCGGCCAGATCGTGGCCGCCATGCTCACCGGCGCGACGAGCCTCGATGGCGGGCTGAAATCCGCCAACGCCATCGCCAATCGCGCGATGCGCCAGGCCGGCTACCAGAAATGACCTCCAGCCGAACCTGATCCAACAGGACCGGGATCCAACAGGACCGGGCGGCACGCCGCCCGGTCCGCCTCGCCTACCAGACCGTGAATCCGGCATCGACATTGACGACCGCCCCGGTCATCAGGCTGGCGGCATCCGACGCCAGGAACTGCACCACCGACGCCACCTCGTCCGGCTGTCCCACCCGATGCATCGGCGTCCCCTCCAGCCAGGCGTCGTACAGGCGCGGATTCTCCATGCCGAAGCGCGTCAGCGTCGTCTCGATATAGGTCGGCGCCACCGCATTCACCCGTATGCCGCGCGTCGCCCACTCCGCCGCCAGCGAGCGGGTATATTGATGCACCCCGGCCTTCGACGCGTTATAGGCCGCCTGCTCCTGCGGCTTGTTGACGATCTGCCCGGACATCGACCCGATATTGACGATCGCGCCGCCCCCCTGCTCCAGCATGATCCGCCCGAAGGTCCGGCAGCAGCGAAAGATGCCGTTCAGGTTGATGTCCACCTGCTTCAGCCATTGCGCATCGGTCATGTCCTCGGCCCTGACCTCGGAAATGCAGATCCCGGCATTGCAGACCAGGATATCCACATGTCCCTCCTCCGCCTTCAGCCGGGCGGCCAGCGCGTCCACGCTTTCGGTGCTGGTCACGTCCAGCGTCGCCCCCGCGACATCCAGCCCCCCGGCCCGCAATTCGGCGGCGGCGCCCTCCGCCAGCCGGCCGTCCAGGTCGGCGATGATCACCCGCGCGCCGAATTCCGCCAGCGCCGTCACGCAGGCCAGGCCGATATTCTGCGCGCCGCCCGTCACCACCGCCGTGCGGCCGTCCAGGCGCAACTTTTGCGTGTACATACGATCCGATTCCTCTCGATATCCGCCCTCAGGGCCCGACCAGCAACGGGTGCGCCGCCGAATGATCCAGCGCCATGCCGTCGGCGTCGAACAGGTGGCAATGTTCCGGGTCGGGAGCGACGCTGACCGGCGTGTCGGGCCTGTCCGCATTGTCGCCGCCGGTCTGCACCACGATCTGCGTCCCGTCGGACAGGCGCACATGCAGCAGGGTGGCCGCCCCCAGCCGCTCGCTGATCTCCACCAGCCCCTGCGTGGTACCACCGTCATGCAGCCCGACATGCTCGGGCCGCACCCCCAGCGTGACGCTGGCCCCCGTCTCCAGCGCCGTGCCGTCCATCGGCAGGACCACGGTCAGCGGCCCGGCCGTCACGGTGATCTCCCGGTCCGACCGCGCCACCACTCGCGCCGGCAGCAAATTCATCGCCGGCGATCCCATGAACTGCGCGACGAACAGGTTGCGCGGGCGGTGATACAGCTCCAGCGGCGTGCCGATCTGCTCGACCACCCCCTTGCGCAGCACCACGATCCGGTCGGCCATCGTCATCGCCTCGACCTGGTCATGCGTCACATAGATGGTCGTGGCCCCCAGCCGGCGATGCAGGGTGGCCAGTTCCACACGCATCTGCCCGCGCAGCGCCGCATCCAGGTTGGACAGCGGCTCGTCGAACAGAAAGACCTTGGGGTTGCGCACGATCGCCCGCCCGATCGCCACGCGCTGCCGCTGGCCGCCGGATAATTGCCCCGGCTTGTGGTTCAGATAGGGCTCCAGTTGCAGGATCCGCGCGACATCGGCGATGCGGTGCCGCCGCTCGGCCTCCGGCATGCCGGCCAGGCGCAGCGAGAATTCCATGTTCCGGTACACGTTCATGTGCGGATACAGCGCATAGGACTGAAACACCATCGCCAGCCCCCGCTCGGCCGGCCCCATGTCGTTCACCCGCGCGCCGTCGATCAGCAGGTCCCCGGCGCTGATCTCCTCCAGCCCCGCGATCATGCGCAGCAGGGTCGATTTGCCGCAGCCGGACGGCCCGACGAAGACCACGAATTCCCGGTCCCGGATCGTCATCGAGACCCCTTTGATGATCTCCTCGTCCGAATAGGTCTTGCGGACGTCCCGCAACTCCACTGTCGCCATGACACCCCCCGTTCTTGTTGTTTTTATTGAATGATCCGGCTACTTCACCGCGCCGAAGGTCAGCCCCCGGACCAGTTGCTTCTGGCTCAGCCAGCCGAACACCAGGATCGGCGCCACCGCCAGAGTCGACGCCGCCGACAATTTGCCGAAGAACAGCCCTTCGGGCGACGAGAAGGACGCGATGAAGGTCGGCAGCGGCGCCGCCGACGAGGATGTCAGGTTCAGCGACCAGAACGCCTCGTTCCAGCACAGGATCATCGACAGCAGGCCGGTCGAGGCGATCCCCGGCAGGGCCAGCGGCAGCAGCACCTGGGTGATCTCCTGCCAGCGCGTGGCGCCGTCCATCCGCCCGGCCTCCAGGATCGGCACCGGCACCTCGCGGAAGAAGGTGTACAGCATCCAGACCATGATCGGCAGGTTGGTCAGCACGTAGATCACCACCAGCCCGGTACGGGTGTCCAGCAGTCCCGTATTGCGCGCCAGCAGATAGATCGGCACCAGCACGCCGACCGAGGGCAGCATGCGGGTGGACAGCATCCACAGCAGCGTGCCGCGCGTGCGCGGCCCGGGATGAAAGGCCATGGCATAGGCCGCCGGAATCGCCAGCAGCAGGACCACGATCGTGGCCAGCACGGATATGGCGATGCTGTTTGCCGCGAAATGCCAGTAATTCTCCTGCGCGAACACCTCGCGATAGCTGGCCAGGGTCGGATGGAAGATCAGTTGCGGCGGGGTCGAGATCGCATCGGCCTCGCTCTTGAAGCCGGTCAGCCCCATCCACAGGATGGGAAAGAAGACCCACAGCGCCACGGCCCAGGCCAGGGCGCCGATGGCCGCGCGCTTCACTCTCGCATGACGGGCAGGCATGGCGTCAGGCCTCCAGGTTGCGGGCGACGGCGCGCAGCAGGAACGCCGCCACGATATTGGCGATCACGATGGCCACCACGCCCCCCGCCGAGGCGCCGCCCACATCGAATTGCAGCAGCGCGCGGGAATAGATCAGGAACGCCAGGTTGGTCGACGCCACCCCCGGCCCGCCGGCCGTGGTAACCGCGATCTCGGCGAACACCGCCAGCAGGAAGATCGTCTCAATCATGATGACGACGGTGATCGCCCGCGCCAGGTGCGGCAGGATGATGAAGCGGAACTGCGCCAGCGGCCCCGCGCCGTCCATCCGCGCGGCCTCCTTCTGTTCCGAGTCCAGCGACTGGATCGCCGTCAGCAGGATCAGGATCGCAAAAGGCAGCCATTCCCACGCCACGATCATCACCAGCGTCGCCAGCGGATAGTTCGACAGCCAGTCCACCGGGGTCAGCCCGACCGCCCGCATCATGGCGGAATAGACGCCATAGATCGGATGCAGCATAAGGTTCTTCCACAGCAGGGCGGACACGGTCGGCATGATGAAGAAGGGCGAGATCACCAGCACCCGCGCCACCCCGCGCCCCAGGAACGCCTGGTCGAACAGCACGGCCAGCACGGTCCCCAGCCCCACGGTGATCGCCAGTACCCCACCGACCAAAATCGCAGTATTCAAAAGCGCAGTCAGGAAATCAGGGTCGGTCAGCAAATACCAATAATTATTGACACCTGAAAATCCATGCAGCGTCGGATCCACCAGGTTGTAATTACGTGTCGAATACCACAACGTCATCGCCAAAGGAACCAGCGACCACACCAGAAGAAGCACGACAGCCGGCGACAGCAACATGCCGGCACCATGCCTCTTCCTGCCCGACGCCCGCCCCCGCAGGTTCATGACGAACCCGACATGCCTCACGGTTCCATCCATGATCCGCTCCCCAAAACCAACTTTCCACTACTTTCCCATGATCCGCCGATAATCCATCTGATCCCTGTACATCCGCCTGAAGACCTCCAGCTTCGCCTCATGAAACGCCCGCGTCGCCCGATCCGGCCGCACCTCCGCCCCAACCCGGCTCATCGCCGCCATCGCCACGCCGATCGACGGATACACATCCCCCGCCACCGCCCCCAGAATGGCGCTCCCCAGCAAGACGGCATCCGGTTCCTCGGGCAGCAAAATCCGGCACCCCGTGGCATTGGCATGCTCCCGGACGAACACCGGGTTCCTGGTCCCGCCGCCGGTCGCCAAAATCGTGTCGATCGCATAGCCCTGCCGATTCAGGGCCTCGATAATGTCGCGCGTGCCGTACGCCAGCCCCTGGATGGTCGCCAGATAGAGCCGCGCCAGATCCTCCTCGCTCGCGGACAGGGTCAATCCGCTGATCATCCCGCGCAGGTCCGGATCGGCATGCGGCGAGCGGTTGCCGTGAAAATCCGGCATGACGTGCAAATCGCGCGTTTGCGCGCCCGCCGGCCCCGCGCCGTCCATCATGGCCAGAATGCCGTTCAGTGCCTGATAGACCGTCCGATCATCTTCCTCGGCCCGCCGGCGCAGCGCGTCGGATGCCGGATGCGTGGCAATGATGAAATCGATCAAGCTGCCGGTCGCGGACTGCCCCGCTTCATTCAACCACATGCCCGGCACCATGGCGTCGAAATAGGGGCCCCAGATTCCGGGCACGAAACGCGCATCCGGCGATACCGTCATATGGCAGCTCGATGTTCCGCCGATCAGCGCGAGACGGCGATCGAACGAAGCGGCCCCGCCGGCCTGCGGCGCAGCGCCGATAAGCCCGATGCCGCCCGCATGTGCGTCGATCGCCGATACGGCGACGGGAATCCCCCGAGGAAGGCCCAGTTCTTCGGCCGCTTCCGCGCACAAGCCGGCTCCGACACGGTCGCCCAGGGGACGGATATCGGTGCCGATGCGGCGATAGGCCTCGTCGGCCAGCACGCCCAGCCCGATGGACCGGAAATAGGAGTCATCCCACCGGTCCTGATGCGCCAGATAGGTCCATTTGCAGACAGTCGAACAGCGCGAGCGCGAATCGGCGCCCGTCGCACGCCAGGTCAAGAAATCAGGCAGATCGAAAAAATAGCCCGCGCGGTCGAATTGGTCAGGAAGATTCCTTTTTATCCACAATAATTTCGGCGTTTCCATCTCGGGCGAGATCACGCCGCCGACATAACGCAACACGTCGAAGGATCTGGAATTGATTTCCGTCGCCTCGGCAAGGGCACGATGGTCCATCCACAGAATCACGTCCTGGCCGGGCGCCCCGTCCATGTCGACGGACAGAGGCGCACCGTCGCGGTCCAGCATCACCAGCGAGCAGGTCGCGTCGAACCCGATACCGCGCACATTCAAAGGCCCTGCGACATTCTGCCTGGCCGCCGCGATCGCCGCGGCGACGCTGTCGCACACGGCCTGCCAGATATCGATCGAGGATTGCTGCACGTGTCTCGGGCGCGGATGCCATGTCCGTGTCGACTTGCTGCCCGCACCGAGCTTCCGGCCATCGGTGGTGAAAATCCCGGCACGGGCACTGCCGGTACCGACATCGACCCCTAGTACGACATCCATGTCCGAGGTACTCGTTTTTATTATTTTTTATGACCCTATCGGGTGCGCCGCCAAACCGCAATATATGCAGGAATAACGGTGGAGTGATGAAAGGAAATCCATCACTTCCGGCATGCGCCGGCCTGATCGGCATAGACGGACGGCCCCCGCCTTCCCCCATCCGTGACGGATGGGGGAAGGCGGCAATGGGGCTTCAAAGCTTGACGGTGGACGCCTGGTAAATTTCGTCTATCGCCGCTGCCAGTGTCGCGTCGAACACCTCTTCGCTCATCGTATATTTCAGATCGTCGACCAATGCGCGCGAGAAGCTGGCGATCATGCCGTGATTGGCCGACAGGCGCCTGCACGCGTCGGCCCGCGTATAACCGCCCGACAACGCGACGACGCGCTGCACGCGCGAATGCGTCATCAGATCCAGATAGAGATCCGGTTTTTCGGGAATCGTCAGCTTCAACATGACCGGATAACTGCCAGGCAGCGCGTCCAGGCCCCTTGTCAGTTCTTCCAGCAGAATCGCTTCGGCGCCCGCCTTATCGGGGCTCTTGATCAGGACCTCCGGCTCCAGGATCGGGACGAGGCCGTGGGCTGCGATCTGCTCGGCCAGATCGAATTGCTGCTTCGCAATCGCGGCGATGCCTTCGCGATCCGGCAGATTGATGACCGAGCGTTCCTTGGTGCCGTACACGCCCAGCTTCACCGCACGGGCAAGCAGGTCGTCCAGACCGGGGATTGGCTTCATCAGGCTGACGCCGTTCCGTTCGGGCTCCAACCCCTTGTCGACTTTCAGAAACGGCACGATCCCCCGATCTTCCCAGAGGAAGCTGGGGACGGGCTTGCCTTCCGCCAAGCCGTCCATCGTACGCTCGAACAGGATGGCCGCGATGACCTTGTCCCCGCTGAAAGACGGCGCCGTCATGATACGCACGCGCATCTCGTGCATCAGCCGGAACATTTCCTCTTCGCCGTCATAGGCGCTGTCGGGGATGCCGTAATGGCGCAGAGCGCCGGGGGTCGAGCCGCCGCTTTGGTCGAGAGCGGCGATAAAACCCGGTTTTTTCGCCATTTGCGCCGTCATTCCATCATTGGACATGATATTTCCTTCCCGGTGGGTTTGGCGGCATGATTGACGGGCAGGGCCGGAAATTCAATCCTGAAACCGCCTGTCCGACGACGCCGATCACCGAAAGATGATGCATTCCACCGGACAGGGCGGCCGTCCGCCGCTGTGTCGGTCCGCCGCGGCCCGCGATTCCGTTTGAACGGAATCTGCCCTATGTCTCGGCCCCGTGCGGATCTTCGTGGCGCGGCCAGATGGCGCGCGTCAGATTGCGGTATCGCGTCCTTCGCGGATCGGACGGATAATGGGTGCCGGCATCGACGTATAGAATTTCAGCGGCGATCGGCTTGAACGCCGCGTGGAAATGATTTGTCGATTTCACCAGCAGATAGCGCTTGGCGGCGATATCGATATCCATGCCGGCGAATATATCCGGGTCGAAAGCCTGGGTACGGTTGGTGTTCAGGATTATGTCGATGTGCGTGCCGGCCGGTCGCACCACCGCGCTTGCGCCCAGCGGTACCCGGCTGGCGCCGAAACTCTGCCAGGCTTCGGCCACGACACGCCGCACGATCACGTCGGCATCAATCGGTTCTCCGGCGCCGGGACCGCTTTTGCCTCCAAACCGCAAGGCGATCCGCGCGCCCTCGCCCGCGGCCAGGCAAAACATGACCGCGATCGGATCCCAGATCGTCCCGACCGCGATGTCGTCCATCCCGGCCTTCATCATCGCATCGAGTATCAATGTGCCGTCGCCCGCCACGCCGCCGCCGGGATTGTCCCATATGTCGGCCAGCACCACAGGCGCGCCGGCGGTCGCGGCGGCCCCGGCGGCACGGACCAATGCCGGCCCGATCCCCAGTTTCGGCATGCTGGTCGTACCGCGCATGGCGAACAGGGCGTTGCCCGTTTCCCGGGCCAGCCGCTTGCCGCGTTCCGGTGCATTGTCGGTGACGATCGCGATCCGCGTCCCCAGTTCGGGCACGTCGCCCGCCAGAAAGCCGTGGATGATCGAGGCGCTGAGGATCCGATCCTGGCCTTCCAACGCGCGCAGGCGGTCGACGAAGCCGCGCATCGGCTGCTGGCTGGTCGGCAGGACGTCGATCATCCGGCAGTCGAACGTGGATATGACCGGCCGGATTTCGCGCCGGGCCGCCCGCAGCACCAGATCCACGGCCTGTTCGGCGCGCGCGACGAAATCCGTGTGCGGAAATTCCAGGAAGGCGTTCAGGATATCGAGATTCTCCACGCGTTTCGGAGTCAGGTGACTATGCGGATCGAAGGTCGCGCCGATCACTGTGTCCGGCCCGGCGATCGCACGTGCGCGCGCGATCAGGTCGCCCTCGCAATCGTCCTCGCCTTGCGCCACCATGGCGCCATGCAACCCCAGCACGATGGCATTTACCGGCAATGCGGCACGCAACTGCGCCAATATCTCGTCGCGCAGGCTTTCAAACGTCTCGCGCTGCACCAGGCCGCCCGGCTCGGCCCATGTTGCGGTCCCTTCGATCAATGTGAATCCGTCCCGCCGCGCCCGATCGCGCAGGACCGGAAAGACGGCCGAGCACAAGGTGGGGGTTGGCGGATGCGCCCCCGGCGGCGCATAGAAGGCGGACAGGAAACTCGACCGATCGGTGGGTATCGGCGAGAACGTATTGGTTTCAGTCGCCAAGGACGCGACAAACACCCGCATGATATGACCCCGTCAGGTTCCCGTGTGATTTCGGATTTGCCGGCCTAAAGCGGACGATAGGCGACAACGTCGATCTCGACCGCGATATCGATCATCAATTTGGCCTCGACGGTCGTGCGGGCCGGTGGCTCGGACGGAAACCAGGCGGCATAAGCCTGGTTGAATGCATCGAAATCCTTCGCGTCGCTGAGAATGGCGAAGGTCTTGACGACGTCGGTCATCGCGCATCCGGCCAGTTGCAATGCGGAGGCGATGTTCTCCATCACCGCATGCGTCTGTTCGATCACGCCGCCGGCAACGATCTTGCCATCCCGGACCGGGACCTGGCCGGAGACAAAGACAAAATCACCCGCACGCACCGCCGGGGAGAGGGGAACATGCGCCGCCCCGAATATTTTCTTGATCATTGGCTTGTCCTGTTTCACTGGCGTCTGAATCAGGTCACGCATCCGCGCGCCGCGACGGTTACGGCGTCGACGACGCGATCACCGGATACGACATAGACCTTGTCGAACAGGTTGCTGACGACGCAGGCATGATTGGGCACGATGCGGACCCGGTCGCCGATCCGCGGCAGGCCGCCGCCGCGTAGGATACCGTGCTCTTCGCTGAGTCCGGTGAGCGTCGCGTCGGGACAGGACAGGACATGGCCGAACCCGTCCATGCCCAGCAGATCGCTGGTCAGGGTTTTGGTGCCGGCGTCGATGATGGCGCGGTTCGGCGTTGGTTTGCTGACAATGGTGGAGAGAACGGTCAGCGCGCATTCGTCGAGCCGGGCCGCGCCGGCGGCGACCTGCGAGCGGTCCATGTAGATATAAGTACCGGGTCGATATTCCGTCAGGCCGGGAAGCGTGTGCGCGCGCCACAGGTCCGGGGTGCCGCCGGCGGAGACGACCGGCAGCGGGATGCCTGCGGCGTCGAAGCGTGCCGAGGCGACGGCGAGCCATTCGGCCGCGAGGGCGGTCTTGCCGGCAGCCGGATAGGTCATCACGCCGCCGAACCGCGCCCCGGTGCCGCCGTCGAGCATTTGCGCCAGTGCCACGGCTTCGTCCGGGGTCTGGACGCCGCAGCGGCCGCCGCCAGTGTCGCATTCGATCAGGATATCGAATTGTACGTCGGCGGCGCGGGCCGTGCGGAGATAGCCGGCGATGGTGTGGGCGCTGTCGGCGGCGACGGTCAGTTTCACGCGACGGGCCAGGGCGGCGAGGCGGGTGAGTTTGTCGAAGCCGATGATGTTGTAGCTGACCAGGATGTCGTCGAGGCCGGCGTCGGCCATGATCTCGGCTTCGCCGAGTTTCTGGCAGGTGATGCCGCGGGCACCGGCGGCGACCTGCATGTGGGCGAAAGTTGGGATTTTATGTGTTTTGACGTGAGGACGCAGGGCGAAGCCATGTGAGTTGGCATAATCCTGCGCCCGGCGGATGTTGGCGGTGACGCGGTCGATATCGATCAGGACGCAGGGCGTCGGCAGGGTGGCGAAGGGCATCGTCGTCTCCTTGTCGGCGTAAATCATTGTTATATATTACATATCATGGCGGCGGCCAGGGCCATGAGGGAAATCAGCGTCTCGATGCAGGACCAGGTCAGCAGGGTCTGGCCGACCGAGAGGCCCAGATATTCCTTGACCTGCCAGAAGACAGGGTCGGTGACCGGCCCGAAGGCGACCGATCCGGCGCCGGTGGCCAGGACGAGGGCCTCGGGCGCCGCCAGGCCGGCCTGATGCGCCAGGGGGGCGAGGATGCCGGCGGCGGTGCTCATCGCCACGGTGGCCGAACCGGTGGCCAGACGGATGATCGCCGCCAGCCCCCAGGCCAGCAGCAGCACGGGCATGTGCATCCGCAGGGCCAGCGCGGTCAGCACCCCCGAGATGCCGGAATCGATCAGGGCGCGGCCGAAGCCGCCGCCGGCGCCGACCAGCAGCACGACGAAGGCGATCGGCGCCAGGCAGTCATGCAGATGGCGGGCCAGGTCGCGCCCGCCCATTCCGCGCGCGGTGCCCAGGGCGACGCAGGCGAAGAGCGTGGAGAGAACCAGCGCGATATCGGTGCTGCCGGCGAAATCGGCAAGCCAGCGTCCGCCGGCGCCGGGCAGCAGGCGGGCGGCGAGCATGCCGCCCAGGATCAGCAGGACGGGCATCAGCACGGCCAGCAGGCTGAGGCCGAAGGGCGGCAGGCGGTCGGTCGCGCGTTCGAGGAACTGGGCCTCGAGCGTGCTGACGCCGGTCACGTGCAGGCGCGGGACGACCAGGGCCGCGAAGAGCGGGCCGGCGACGATCGCGGCCGGTACCATCACCATGGCCCCCAGCAGGACCATGCGGGGCACGCTGGCGCCATAGGCCTGGATGGCCAGCATGATCGCCGGATGCGGCGGCATGAGCGCGTGCGCGGCCGACAGGCTGGCGGCCAGGGGCAGCGCCGCCAGCAGGATCGGCCGGCCGGCCGCCCGTGCCGCGACGAAGGCCAGCGGGGCCAGCAGCACGAACCCGACATCGAAGAAGACCGGAAGCCCCACCGCGAGCCCGACCGTCATCATCGCCCAATGGATGTTGCGCGGCCCGAAGCGCGCGACCAGGGTGCGGGCGATGCGTTCGGCGGCGCCGGTTTCGGACACGATGCGGCCCAGCATCGTGCCGAAGGCGATGACGAAGGCGATATGCCCCAGCGCGTGGCCCGCGCCGGCTTCGAACGAGGCGACGCCGGCCGAGGGCATCCGCCCGGTCGCGACGGCCACCAGCACCGCCACGCCGAACAGCACCATGATCGGTTCCAGCCGGAAGCGGGCGATCAGGACGATGACCGCCAGGATCGCCAGCGCGCCGACGGCGACGACGAGAGGTGCGCTCATTCGGGATCGCCGAAGCCGGGGCGGGTGGCGATGGGGGACATGTGGCGCAGGGCCGCGATGTCGGGCACCGGGCGGCACAGGTCCGGCGTGGCGGCGAAGGCGGATTCGATCGCGGCGGCGACCCGCAGCAGCATTGCGTCGCCGCCGCGCGGCCCGACGATCTGCAGGCCGAAGGGCATGCCGCGCGCATCGGTGCCGACGGGGATGCTGATGGCGGGATGGCCGGACAGCGTGACCATGTAGGCCAGCGCCAGCCAGTGGAAATAGCTGCGGGTCGGCGCGCCGTCGATCTCGGTCGGGTAGAGTTCGGTCCAGGGGCGGGGACTGACGGTGACGGCCGGGCTGACCAGGATGTCGTAGCGGGTGAAGAACGCCTGGTAGGCGCGGTAGATCCTGGTCTGGACGGTCGCGGCGCGGGCATGGTCCTGGAGCGTGTAGGACAGGGCCTCTTGGACATTCGCGCGGATGTTCGGGCCGAGCTGATCGTAATGGTCGCGATAGCGCGCGCCGTGGGCGGCGAGGAACATGGCGCCGCGCAGCACGGCGAAGGCGTCGTCGGCGCCCGTGCAGTCGGGCGATGCCAGGTCCGCCGCGCCGAACAGGGCCGCGATGGCGGGCAGCTTGTCGCGAAAGGCCCGGCGGACGATCGATTCCGTGGGGGCCGTGCCGAAATCCTCGGTCGCGGCGAGGCGCAGGCCGGCGAGGTCGATCGGGGCGAGCGGCGTATAGGCGCCGGCCCCGCCGCGGACCGCGCGGCCGGGCAGCGTGTAGGCCAGCGGGTCGTAGGCCTGGTCGCCGGCCATGGTGCCGAGCAGCAGGGCGGTGTCGGCCACGGTACGCGCCATCGGGCCGTCGACCGGCAGGCAGGACCAGCCATGCGGCCGCGTTTCGCTGGGCACCAGGCCGGCCGAGGGGCGCATGCCCACGATGCCGTTATAGGCAGCCGGGTTGCGCAAGCTGCCGCCCGTGTCGGAGCCGGTGCACAGGGTGGCCATGCCGCAGGCCAGCGCCACGCCGGAGCCGCCGGAGGACCCCGCGGCGTTCAGGGCGGGGTCGAACGGATTGCCGGTGGCGCCGTAGACCGGATTGCGCGTGTTGCCGCCGGCGGCCCATTCCGGCGTGTTGGTCTTGTGCATGATGACGGCGCCGGCCGCGCGCAGCCGGGCCACCAGCGCCTGGTCGGCGGCGGGGACGTGGTCGCGGAACAGGGGACTGCCGAAGGTGGTGCGCAGGCCGGCGGTGACGTGGGTGTCCTTGACCCCCAGCGGCAGGCCGCAGAGCGCGCCGTCGGGTTCGCCGCGATGCCAGGCGGCCTCGGCCCGGCGGGCGGCGGCGCGGGCGGCGGCGCGGTCCTCGGCCACCACGGCGTTGACGGCCGGATTGACCTGGTCGGTCCGTGCCAGGCAGGCATCGAGCGCTTCGACCGGCGAGGCCCGGCGGGTGCGGAACAGATGCAGCAGGTCCAGGGCGGTCGCGTCACAGAGTTCCATCGATATCACTCCGCTAGGGGCAAGGCGGACGGGAAGCGTCCGCAGGCGGCATTGAAGACGAGCGCCAGCGCCCCGGCGCCCACCAAGCTGAGAAACACCAGCGGATAGCTGTGAAAGGCGCCCAGCAGGGCGCCGATGACCGGCGGGGCGACGAAGCCGGCGAACTGGCCGCCGAAATTGATCAGCCCGAAGCCCGATCCGGCGCGATCGGCGGACAGCATGCGCGCGGGCAGGGAGAGGATGGCGGCGAAGACGAGGGACTTGAAGAAATACAGGCAGGTTTCCGCCGCCACGACGCCGTTCACGCCGGGGGCGTGCGCCATGGCCAGCAGGGCCGCGCAGGACAATAGGATGTTGGCCGACATGAAATGATGTTCGCGGTCGCGGAACCAGCGCGCCATGATCCATCCGCCGGATGCCGCCGCCAGGGTCGCCGCGACATAGGGCAGCGTCAGGAGCACGCCCGCCGCCTTGAGCGACACGCCCCGTTCATGCAGCAGGTAGGTGGGCATCCAGCTTTCCAGCGCCTTGTTGATGAAACTGACCAGGAACCACACCCCCATCAGCCGCCGGATGCCCCGCGCCCGCAGCACGTCGGCGAACAGGCGGCCGGATGCGGGGGCACGCGGGGCGGATTGCCGCGCGCTGCCCGGGGCCAGCACCAGATAGGCCGCAGCACAGGCGAGGCCCGCGATGCTCATGACCAGGAAGGGCCGGCGCCAGCCGCCCCAGGCCAGCAGCGGCAGCAGCAGGGCGGGGGCGACGAGGTAGCCGAAATAGTTGGAGGACATCAGCGCCGAGGGCGCCTTGTCCCGGGCGGCGGCGGGGAACACGTCATAGAGGGCCTTGATGCTGGCGGCGGGAAAGATCCCCTCGCCCATGCCGAAGAGCAGCCGCACGAGCAGGAGCGCCGAGGCCGTCGCGACCAGTCCGGTGCCGAGCGTGAACAGCGACCAGAGGACCAGCCCGGCCAGGACGACGGGTTTCGACCCGAAGCGGTCGGCCAGCCATCCGCCGGGTATCTGCATGCAGGAATAGCCCAGATAGAACACGCCCAGCACGAACCCCTGCCGCGTGGGCGACATGTGAATATCGTGCAGCATGGCGGGGACGGACAGGGTCATTGCCGCGCGGTCGAGATAGGACACGCACCAGCCGAGATAGAGCAGGGCGAAGACCGCGTATTTCGGCTGGACGGACATGGCGCGGCCTATTCCGGCAGGGCGGCGCCGGCCGCCGGTGCCCGGCGTCCGGGCGGGACCGCCAGGCACAGCACCACGCCGCCGAGGGCCACGACCAGGCTCATGCAGGCCAGCCCGCCATCGAGGCTGCCGGTGAGGCGGGCGAGCTGGCCGATGATCATCGGGCTGAGGAAGCCGCCGAGCAGGCCGAGCGAATTGATCAGCGCGTAGCCGCCGGCGGCGCCAGGGCCCTTGAGGCGGTCCGACGGCACGGACAGGAAGATCACGTAGGCGGCGTAGAGCGCCGCTGCGGTGGCCGAGAGGGCGGCCAGCGCCCCCCACAGATGATGGCCGGCGGCGATGACCAGCAGCAGGCCGGCCGCGCCGGCGAAGGCCGGGATCGCGCTGTGCCAGCGACGTTCCCGCGCCCGGTCGGAGCGGCGCCCCCACAGCAGGATGCCGCCGGTCGCCACCAGATAGGGCATGGCCGAGAGCAGCCCGACCCGCAGGTCGGACTGCACGCCGGCGCGGCGGATGATCGCGGGCAGCCAGAAATTGATCGTGTACAGGCCGCAGATCAGGCAGAAATAGGCCAGCGACAGGACATGGACCGCACGGTCGCGCAGCACGGCGCGAAAGCCGGCATGCGAGGCGCCGGCCGTGGCGGCGCGCGCGGCGAGCACCGCCCGTTCGGCCGGGGACAGCCAGCGCGCGTCGGCCGGCCGGTCGCACAGCACGGCCAGCACGACGATGCCCATGAGCACGGACGGCAGGCCCTCGAGCACGAACATCCAGCGCCAGCCGTCCAGGCCGCCGACATGGTCCATGGCCTGGAGCAGGAAGCCGGAGAGCGGCCCCGAGATTGCGCCCGAAAGCGGGCCGGCGGTCTGCTGGACGGAGACCACCGTCGCCATGCGGTCGCGCGGGTACCAGAGCGTGAGGTAATACATGCAGGCGGGGGCGAAGCCGGCTTCGAACACGCCCAGCAGGAAGCGCATGACGTAGAAGCCGTACCGGTCGTGGAGCAGGCCCATGGCGGCCGAGGCGAGGCCCCACAGGACCATGATGCGGAAGAATGTCCGGCGCGCGCCGACCCGGGGCAGCAGCAGGTTGGAGGGGATTTCGAAGAGCACGTAGCCGATGAAGAAAATGCCGGCCGCGACGCCGTAATCGGCGGTGGACAGGCCGATCCGCTGTGCGATCTGGTGCTGGGCGAAGCCGATATTCATCCGGTCGATGCAATCGAGCAGGTAGGCGATCGCCAGCACGGCGACCACGCGCCGGTCGACCTGGCGATAGAGCCGGTCGAGGGCGCCGCCTTGTGCCGCGCGGCACGCCGCGTCGTGCGGCACCGTGTCCTGCGTCATCGTGTCGTGCGTCATCGTCATGATCGGGTCCCCGCGATGCCGGGCAGCGGATACATCTCGGGCCGCCGGTGCCGCGCGAGGCGATCCGGGTCGCAGGCGGCGGCGAGGATGATGACGCGGCTCATGCTGCCGGACGGGGCCGTGACAGGAGGGGCGTTGCGGCATATCCAGGCCAGCGGGACATGGTCCGCGACGCGGCGGCGCGGCCGGCGGAACAGGGACGGAAAGCGGGCGGCGCCCGGTCCGGTCGGGAGAGGACGGAAAAAGGATCGACGGACATGACGAAGTCCTTGCCCCAGCGGCTGCACGGCCATACTGCGCCGCATCCACCCACCCCGTGTCAAGGACGTAATGAAAAATCATTTTCATATTGAAATTGGAATGATGGTTATGTTTCACTTCTCCTGCGTTCGGTGAGAGGCACATGAACGACGACTCAGATGTTTCGATCGGGGCCCGGATCATGCAGATTCATGACGCGCTGACGGCCGGTGAACAGCGCCTGGCATCGGTGATTCTGGAACTGGACGGGAATTTCTCGGGATTTACCGCCAGCGAGCTTGCGGCGCGGGCCAATGTGTCGAACCCGACGGCGGCGCGCTTCTTCCGCCGCCTGGGATATGAGAATTACCAGCAGGCCCGCACCCATGCGCGCGACCAGGCGTCGCTGGGGTCGCCGCTGGTGGCGTTGCAGCGCCGCCACCGGATCGGCGACGTCGATTACGACCTGGGGCGGTATGCCGAGCATGAAATCCTGAATCTGCGCCGGACGATGGCCGAGATTTCCGGCGAGAAGCTGCATGCGGCGGTGCAGATGCTGCGGGAGGCGCGGAAGATCCGCATCGTGGCCTTTCGCAATTCGGTGCTGATCGCGCTGTATCTGCGGGCGCAATTGTCGCTGCTGCACGACAATGTGCAGGTCCTGCCGCAGCTTGGCATGGCGATGGGCGAGGATGTCGCGACGATGGGGGCGGAGGACCTGCTGGTCGTCGTGGGGATGCGGCGCCGGCCGCCGGTGCTGACGCAGCTTATGCGCGCGGCCCTGGAGCGGAACGCCAAGGTCCTGCAACTGACGCATATCGGCGCGCCGGCCAGCCCCAACCCGTCCGTCCTGACGCTGCGCTGCGTCGTGGATGGCGCGGGGATTTTCGACAGCTATTCGACGGCGCTGTGTGTCGCGAACTGCCTGGTGTCGCTGCTGGAGCAATCCATGGGACCGGGCGTGGCCGAGCGGCTGGCGAATATCGAGACGCTGCGGAAGGATATCGATGGGATCGGATGATATCCGGACCGTGGCGCGGCGGCATGTGAAGCGGCCATAGACACGCGGTCCGATCCAGGACCCTGAGAATTGGGGCCCTGAGAACCGGACCCCGGCCGCCGCATGTCTTATTTTGTTACGATATAACAATATTCTATCGGAGACGGACCCATCGGGCGTGCCAGCCATCCAGCGCCATGAGAAATATACCGGAGAGAGAATATGAAATCAGGTCGAGCCGGATTATTGACGGTGCTGTCGGTGACGACGGCACTGGCCTGCCTGCCGATCGGGGGGGAGATGGTGCCGGGGGCCCTGGCCGCGACGGCCGACGGCAGGAGGCCCATCCATAAGCCCGGCCATCATCGGCGCCCGGTGGCGGACGGCGGGGTGGTCGCGGTGACGCAGGCCCCGGTCCGGCCGGCGCGGCGCCGCGCGGCGGCGGCCAGTCCGGAAGCGATCGACGTGGTCGCCCATGCCAGCCGGTTCGGTTTCGACGCGCAGCAGCACCAGGCGGGATCGACGACGATGCTGAGCGAGGAGGCGCTGATCTCGCACCATGTCAACACTGTCATGGATCTGCAGAAACTGGTGCCGAACCTGACGATCCAGACGGAAAGCGGATCGAACGCGCCGTCATTCTATCTGCGCGGGATCGGGCTGGAGGATTATACCCAGAACAACATGCCGTCGGTCATGACCTATTTCGACGGCGTGGCCTATCCGCTGTCGCCGATGAGCAGCGGGCAGATGTTCGACATCGCCACTGTCGGCGTCGATCCCGGGCCGGTGGGCTTTACCCACGGGATGGCCGATACGGGCGGCGAGGTGCGGATCGAAAGCCGCGCGCCGACCAGGACGCTGCATTACGGTGCGTCGGAGGATCTGGCGACGCGGGACAGGAGCAAGACCACGCTTTATGTCTCGGGCCCGATCACCAACAGCTTGCAATATCGCCTTGCCGGCCAGACCGTGCAGGGCGGCGCCTATCGGTTCAACCGCGTCAGCGGACAATCGATCGGCAATGCCAATTTGGGGGCGCTGCGCGGCCGGCTGGCCTGGCAGCCCGACGCGAAGACCGACATCGACCTGATTGCGAACTGGTCGATGGACGAATCCGACGCCGCCGCCGGGTTTATCCTGGATGATTTCAGCGCGGTCAGCCACATGCCGCGCGACCGGAACATCTATGCCACGGGATGGAGCCTGAATCCCGCCTTTGCCAAGCTGGTGGGCATCGCGCCCCATTCGATCCCGTCCTATGACGACGTGACGTGGGGGATTACCCTGAAGGCGGCGCGCGACCTGGGCTGGGCCACGCTGCAGACGATCGGCAATTTCAGCCAGCAGCAGCGGCATGAATATGTCGATCGCGATGCGTCGGCCTTTCGGTCCGGGGACAGTTTCTTTGCCGGAAACAGCAACGTCTTTTCGCAAGAGGTCAGCCTGAAGGGACGGCCGGTGCTGGACGGGCGGCTGGAGTGGATTGCGGGGCTGTACTATAACCGGGCCCGCGCCTTCGGGGCGAACTGGTTCGACATGAGCGATACCGCGGGCTATATCCGCGACAGTTTCCACAACCAGCCGCAGGAGAATTTCAGCCAGTTCGCGACGCTGGACTATCACATCACCCATACGGTCAAATTCACCTTCGGGCTGCAGCACCAGTCGGATACGCGCAGCCTGGTCGGCGATACGGTCGCGCAATATTATTATCTGCCCTCGGCGACCAAGAGGGCGCATTGCGGCGCCGATCCGGCGCCCTGCGCCAGCGCCAATCCGTTTCCGACCCATGGCGCGCTGACCAACCAGTTTTCCGGCAAGGTGGGCCTGTCCTGGCAGGCCCGGCCCAACCTGCTGCTGTATGCCGATATAGCGCGCGGCGTGAAGCCCGGGGGCTTTACCACCAACACGACGGTCGCGAACGTGCAGATCCAGCCTTTCAAGCCCGAATGGGTGCTGGCCTATGAAGTCGGATTCAAGAGCGATTTCTTTCGCCGGCGGCTGCGCCTGAATGGCGCGCTGTTCTGGGATGATTACCACGACAAGCAGATGCTGGGCACCCTGGTGATTCCGGGCGCGCTGGGGGCCTATAACCCCGAGGGGGCGCCGGGGACGTACGGGTCCTATATCAATATTCCGCATGCGCAGTTGTGGGGCACGGAAGTCCAGATCGAGGCCAATCCGATCCGCGGCCTGACCCTGTCGCAGAGCATCGGCTATCTGCGCGGCAAATACACCGATTACCAGCAGGTGAATTCGGCCGCCGTGGCGGCGAACTTTACCAGGACCGGTTTCTACAGCCCGGTCTATACCAATTATGACGGCGCCGACATGGGCATGCCCAAGCTGACGCTGAACGGGCAGGTGTCGTACGAGACGCGGCCGGTGTTCCGTCGCTATACGCTGACCTTCGAGGGGAATTATTCCTATCGCGACCTGCAGGACAGCCTGCAGCCGCGCGGGAGCGGCGTCTATGTCGTGCCGGCCTATTTCCTGATGGGCGGCAGCATCACCTTCAAGCCGCGGAACGGGCGCTGGTTCGTCAGCGCCTATGCGTCGAACATCCTGAACCGGCATTATATCGACGTCGTGCCGGTGGCGGCGACCACCGTGCTGATGGGGATTTCCGGCGAGCCCCGCTTTGTCGGTGGGCGGTTCGGGTGTGATTTCTGATGGATAGGGTATTTCTTCTTTTTCTGAAGAAAAAGAAGCAAAAAGACTTTTATTCGTTAAGGGGTTTTGTGCCGGGCGCATGCCGCAGTCCCTTAACGTCCAGAAGTTTTTTGGTTCTTTTTTCAAAAAAGAACGAGAATCCATGGGGCATAATCATCATGCGGTGCGCGAGGAGGATGCATGTACGACCTGATCATCCGGGGGGGACGGCTGATCGACCCCGAGACGCGGCTGGATGCGATCGGCGACGTTGCGATCCGCAATGGCGCGATCATGCGGGTGGGCGGCGTCGCGGGGCCCGCCCTGCGCGAGATCGACGCCACCGGGCTGGTCGTGGCGCCCGGATTCATCGATATCCATGCCCATGGGCAATCGGTCCCGGCGGACCGGATGCAGGCGTTCGACGGCGTGACCACCACGCTGGAATGCGAGGTCGGCAGCCTGCCGGTGGCGGGCTGGTACGACGCGCAGGACAGCAGCGGCCGCGTGCTGAATTACGGCGTGTCGGTCGGCTGGGTCTTTGCGCGCATCGCGGCGATGACCGGGCGGACGCTGGAACCGTCGCTGAGCTTCATGGGACGGTGCATGGACGATCCGCGCTGGGTCGAGACCGTGGCCGGCGATGCGGAACTGGAGGACATCCTGTCGCGCGTGCGGCGGGGGCTGGATGAGGGCGGCCTGGGGATCGGCATCCCGAATGCCTATGTCCCCGGCGCGGGGGTGAAGGAGATTTCGCGGATCTGCAGCCTGGCGGCCGAGTACGACGTGCCGACCTATACCCATGTCGCCTATGCGTCGAACATCGATCCGCGCAGTTCGATCGAAGCCTATACGCGGCTGATCGGCTATGCCGGGTCGACCGGCGCGCGCATGCATATCTGCCATTTCAACAGTACCAGCCTGATGGATGTCGAACGCGCGGCGGACCTGGTGCGCACCGCGCAGGCGCAGGGGCTGAAGGTGACGGTGGAGGCCTATCCGTACGGGGTGGCGTCGACGGTGATCGGCGCGCCGTTCTTTGCCGACCCGGCCTTTCCCGAACGGACCGGCCGCGGCTATGACGCGCTGCAGCGGCTGGATGACGGGCGGCGGATCGGCAGCCGCGCCGAATTGCTGCAGGCGCGGGCCGAGCGGCCCGAGAACCTGGTGCTGTGGCACTTCCTGGATGTCGAGGGCGATGCGCGGCATCGGGACCTGCTGGACGTGTCGGTGCTGTATCCGGGCGGGATCATCGCATCGGACGCCATGCCCTGGACCCTGCCCGACGGCACGGTCTATGGCGGCGATGCGTGGCCCCTGCCCGCCGATGCGGTGTCGCACCCGCGTTCGTCGGGCACGTTCGCCCGGTTCCTGCGCGTCTATATGCGCGAGCGCGGCATGCTGTCGCTGATGGAGGCCATGGCCAAATGTTCGTGGCTGCCGGCCACCATCGTCGCGCCCGCCGCCCCCGCGATGCGGCGCAAGGGACGGTTGCAGGAAGGGTGCGATGCAGACCTGTGCGTCTTCGATGACCGGACGATCGGCGACCGGGCCGATTTCGCGGCGTTGAACCTGCCGTCGGAGGGCGTGCGCCATCTGCTGGTCAATGGCCAGCCGGTGATCGACGATGGGACGCTGCGGCGCGATGCCGCCCCCGGACGGCCCGTCCGGGGGCGGCGGCATTAGCGCGCCGGGAGGTGCCGCCATGGCGGTTCCGGTCGTGGTGGTGGGCGGCTTTCTGGGGGCGGGGAAGACCAGCCTGATCAACCGCATCGTCAACCGGTGCGCGCCGCTGCGCCTGTCGGTGCTGGTGAATGATTTCGGGGCGCTGGCCATCGATTCCGACCTGATCGAACAGGCCGGCGAGCGGATCGTCACGCTGAAGAACGGGTGCGTCTGCTGTTCGCTGCAGGGCGACCTGCTGGCGTCGATCCGGATGGTGCTGTCGCGGCCGGAGCCGCCGGATGCCGTGCTGGTCGAATGCAGCGGCGTGTCGCGGATCGGCGCGGTGCGCGATGCACTGCTGGACCCGGTGATCTGGCAAGCCGCGGCGCTGGAGGCCGTGGTCTGCGTCGCCGATGCCGCCGACATGGCCGCCGACGAGGGCTATTTCGACGATCCGCTGCGCGCCGCGCCGATCCGCGATGCGGACCTGGTGGTGCTGTCGAAGACGGACCTGCTGTCCGGCGCCGTGTTGGAGCGGGTCCTGGCGGCGCTGCATGCCCGCAAGCGGGCGGACCTGGTCCTGCGCCCGGCCGACGCGGCGGACCTGCCCGGACTGCTGCTGGCGGCCGCACCGGGCCACGCGCCCGCGACGGCACCGCGCCAGGGGGCGCGGTTTCGTGCCGAGGACGTCGCGGATGCGTCGTCGCTGTTCGCCTCGGTCAGTTGGCGGAGTGCGCGGGCCCTGGATTTCGGGGCGTTCCAGGCGGCGATCCAGCGCCATGCGGCCACGATCCTGCGGGCCAAGGGGATCTTGCGCCTGCATGGGCGGGAGGCGGCGCCCCTGCTGTTCCAGATGGTGGGCCAGCGGGTGACGGTCGGGCCGGCCCCGGCGCGCGCGGCCGGCGCGGACGGCACGCGCCTGGTCTTCATCGGCCGCCGGGGCCGCATCGACTGCGCCGCCATCGCGGCGGACATGGATGGCTGCGTGCCGCCCGGGACCGCGGGAGAGGCATGACGGGGGGAGAGACATGAAGATCTTCATTGCCACATTGGGGACGGAAACCAATACGTTCTCGCCGATCGTCACGGGGCGGGGTGCCTTCATGGGCGCGCGGGAATGGCACCGGACCGGGGGCAGCCTGGCCGCCGCGACGCCGGCCACCCTGCCGCTGCGGACCTGGCGGGAGACGGCGGTGGCCGAGGGGCACGAGGTCGTCGAGAGCATCTGCAGCTTCGCCCAGCCCGGGGGCCCTACGCCGGCATCGGTCTATGAAGAGCTGCGCGACCTGGTCGTCGGCGACCTGAAGGCGGCGCTGCCGGTCGATATCGTGCTGCTGTCGATGCATGGCGCGATGGTGGCCGTGGGATACGACGATTGCGAGGGCGACGTGCTGGCCCATGTGCGGGCGGCGGCCGGGCCGGAGGCCGTGGTGGGCACGGTGCTGGACCTGCATTGCCACCTGACGGAGCCGATGCGCGAACAGGCCGACCTGATCGTCACCTACAAGGAATATCCGCATGACGATATCCGGGAGCGTTCGGCCGAGCTGTACCGGCTGGCGGTGCGCACGGCGGCGGGGGCGATCCGGCCGGTCATGGCGTATCACGACTGCCGGATGCTGGGGATCTGGCGCACGCCGCACGGGCCGGTGCGCGCCTTCGTCGATCGCATGACGGCGCTGGAGGGCAAGGACGGCATCCTGTCGGTTTCGTTCGTCCATGGATTTCCCTGGGCTGACGTGCCGGATGTCGGGGCGAAGATGCTGGTGATCGCCGATGGGGACGCGGACCGGGCGGCGGCGCTGGCCCGGACGCTGGGCCGGGAGATCTGGGCCATGCGGGCGGCGAGCGTGCCGTCCGGCCTGACGATGGACGCGGCGCGGGCGCGCATTGCCGCGCGCGCCGCGTCCAGGCCCGCCAGGCCGCTGGTGATCGCCGACGTGTCGGACAATGCGGGCGGGGGCGCGCCGTCGGACAATACGATCATCCTGCGCGACCTGCTGGCGCATGGTGTGACGAACGTAGCGCTGGGCTGCATCTGGGACCCGGCTGCCGTCGCGTTCTGTGCCGAAGCGGGCGAAGGCGCGACGTTTCCGCTGCGGCTGGGAGGGAAATGCGGCCCGGCATCGGGCGATCCGGTCGACGTGACGGCCCATGTGCGGCGCTGTTCGGACAATCTGGTGCAGACCGGACTGAGCGGCGGCGCGGCCTATATGGGCCGGAGCGCGTGGATTGCGGTGGACGGGATCGACATCGTGGTGACCGCGCGCCGGCAGCAGGTCTTCTCGCCGGACGTGTTCGGCAACATGGGCATCGCGCTGGCGGACAAGGATGCCGTCGTCGTGAAATCGGCCCAGCATTTCTACAACGCCTTCGCCGCGATCGCGGACGACGTCGTCTTCGTGCCCGTCGCCGGCTGCGTGGTACCCGACATGACGGCGCTGCGCCTGCCCCGCGCGCGCGCGCCGCTGTGGCCGCATGTGGCGGACCCGTTTGCCGGGACGGGCTGAGCGGCGCGCCCCGAGGGGGATGAGGGGCAATGGCGGCGGGGTGGTGCCGCGTGCATTCGTGTTTGCACCGGAATGATGGCTGTGGCCATATCGGGAGCCGGCCTGCGTTGCGCCGCCGCCCGCCGGCAGATCGTTCGAGGAGACCGAAGATGCCTGAGCCGGTTGAAAGGGGCCGTTCCCTGCCCGCCATCATCGCCGCCGCCTGTGTCGGGAATTTTCTCGAATTCTATAATTTCATGGCCTATGCGTTCTTTGCGCCGATGATCGGCCATGCCTTCTTTCCCAACGGGAACCGGTTGATCAGCCTGCTGCTTTCGCTGATGACCTTTGCCGTGGGCTTCGTGCTGCGGCCGCTGGGCGCGGTGGTGATCGGGCGGTATGCGCGCACGCATGGCCAGCGGCCGGCGCTGATGCTGACCTTTGCGATGATGGCCGCGGGGTCGTTCCTGCTGGCGGTGACGCCGCCGACCCGCGTGATCGGCACGCTGGCGCCGGTTGCCGTCATCATTGCCCGGCTGCTGCAGGGGTTTTCCGACGGCGGCGAGGTGGGGCCGGCGACCGCGCTGATCTTCAGCGCCGCGCCGGGGCGGCTGGGCGGAGTGTTCGGCACGCTGCAATACATGACCCAGTTGCTGGGGTCGCTGCTGGCGGTCCTGCTGGGGCTGGTGCTGTCGCTGGTGCTGTCGCACGATGCGCTGTACGCGTGGGGATGGCGGGTGCCGTTCCTGGCCGGGCTGGCGATCCTGCCGGTCGGGCTGATACTGCGGCGTTCCGCCGTCGCCCATCAGGCCGCCGCGCCGCCGCCGGCCGGAGCCGTGCCGGGTGAGTCCCCCTCGGGTGAGTTCATGTCGGGCGAGCCGGCATCGCTGTGGCCGGTCATTCCGTTCGTCTTCCTGGCCATCACCAGCGCCACGATCTGCACCTATCTGCGGAGTTTCGGCGTGAGCTACGCGGTGTCGGTCCTGCATCTGCCGCCCGCGACCGCGATGACGGGCATGGCGGCGGGCCTGGCCGCCGGCGTGGTGGGCATGCTGGCGGGAATTTTCATTGCCATACGCTGCCCGGGGCGGCGGACGCCCTTTATCCTGGTCGGGCTGCTGACCGCCGCCGCCAGCCTGCCGCTGTATTACGGCGCGATCCACCGGCCGGGGCTGGCCAGCCAACTGGCGCTGAATATCGGCATGTTCCTGCTGTCCAGCATCATGGCCGTGGGGATCTGGCAGGCGATGCTGGAGGCGCTGGGCCATCGTGGCCGGTCCTTCGCCTTCGGGATCGTCTATGCGCTGGCGGTGTCCAGCTTCGGCGGCCTGACCCAGCCGGTGACCGCCTGGCTGATCGCCCGGACACAGGACCCGATGACGCCGGGCTATGCCATGGCGCTGGTGATTCCGCTGGGGCTGCTTGCCTATCTGCGCCTGCATGCGATCCGGCGCGGGCAAATGGAAGCGCATGCCGCAGTGCCGGGACTGGAGGCGTCCCTGCCCCTGGTGTCGTAGGGGGCGCGGCGCAGGGTGTTCGTTGGGGTGGGGGAAGAATCTTCTTTTTCTGAAGAAAAAGAAGCAAAAAGACTTTTATTCGTTGGGGTTCGTGTTTCAGGCTCCAGCCGTCATCGAACAAGGTGCAATTTAAGCTCGCTGTGGAAATGCCTGAAGTGGTTGTACCGCGACCTGCTGGCACATGGAATTTCAGTGTGGCTTGGAGGAAATTTTGACTGCCGCGATCCCGACACTGGAAACCCGTCGCTTAATCTTGCGTCCACTCGATCTCTCCGATGCCGCGGCGGTGCAGGAGATTTTCCCACGCTGGGAAATCGTGCAGTTCATGTCCACGATCCCATGGCCGTATCCGGCCGATGGCGCGCTGACGTTCATCCGTGACATGGCGCTTCCGGAGATGGAAGAAGGAACGGCGTGGCACTGGTCCATCAGGCCGAATGGCGCGGCGGATCAACTGATCGGCATCATCAGCCTGACGGACGAACCGGACAACAATAGAGGCTTCTGGCTCGCCCCGGAGTGGCAGGGCCGAGGCCTGGCCACAGAGGCCGCCAACGCTGTGACCGACTACTGGTTCGAGACACTCGGAAGGACGGTGCTCCGGGTGCCAAAGGCGATTGCCAACGTTCCCTCTCGGCGCATCTCCGAGAGCGCCGGAATGCGCATCGTCGCCTCGGGCGATCGGGATTTCGTGTCAGGGCGCTTGCCGATTGAAATCTGGGAAACAACACGGGAAGAATGGCGCTCGCGCCATCGATAGCGTATCCAGACTCTGCGATCCTTCCTCCAACTGTGGGACGATTGCCGGGCGCTTCGACATCTTGCCGGATGCTGATTGCGAAATCCGCGCGCGGATTTCGCAGCAGGGATACTATCCGTTGCGGAACGTGTAGCTGTAGCCGTTCAGCGCGGGAGCGCCGCCGAGATGGGCGTAGAGGATGTTCGCGCCCTTGGGGAAGGTGCCCTTTCGCACCAGGTCGATCAGGCCCTGCATCGATTTGCCTTCGTAGACCGGGTCGGTGATCATGGCTTCGAGCCGGGCGGAGAGGCGGATGGCCTCGATCGTTTCACGGGAGGGGACGCCGTAGGCGGGGTAGGCGTAGTCCGTGATCAGCGTGATGTCGTCTTCGACGATCGGGCGGGCTTCGACGAGGGTGGCGGTCTTCTGCGCGATGTCGAGGATCTGGGCCCTGGTCTGGGCCGGGGTGAAGGAGGCGTCGATGCCGATGACGTTGCGGGCCCGGCCGTCGGCGGCGAAGCCCACCACCATGCCCGCGTGGGTCGAGCCGGTGACGCTGCAGACGATGACATAGTCGAACGTGATGCCCATTTCGGCTTCCTGGGCGCGGACTTCCTCGGCGAAGCCGACATAGCCCAGGCCGCCGAATTTATGGACCGATGCGCCGGCCGGAATGGGATAGGGCTTGCCGCCCTTGGCGCGGACCTCGTCCAACGCGCGCAGCCAACTGTCGCGGATGCCGATATCGAATCCTTCATCGACCAGTTGCGCCTCGGCGCCCATCAGGCGGGTCAGCAGGATATTGCCCACCCGGTCATAGACCGCGTCGTCATGCGGCACCCAGCTTTCCTGGATCACGTGGCATTTCATGCCGATCTTGGCCGCGACCGCCGCGACCAGGCGGGTGTGGTTGGACTGCACCCCGCCAATGGAGACCAGCGTGTCGGCACCCGAGGCGATCGCGTCGGGGACGATATATTCCAGCTTGCGCAGCTTGTTGCCGCCGAAGGCGAGGCCGGAATTGCAGTCCTCGCGCTTGGCATAGGTCTGGACGTCGCCGCCGAGATATTCGGTCAGGCGCGGCAGGTGCTGGATATGGGTGGGACCGAAGGTCAGCGGATAACGGGCGAAGCGGGACAGCATGACGAACCTCGTGCGGTGGAACCGGCATGGAGCCTATCATTCCGATCGCGGTGGGTGCTTTCCAAGTCGGGCTGGATTTTTGGCCTTGATTTCATGCATGGCGCAAATACGGTATGAGTGTCCGTTATAACGTTGTCTGGTGGAATGATCTTTCATGGCGGATGGGCTGGACAAGATCGATCGCAAGATCCTGCGGCTGTTGCAGGCGGATGGGCGGATGGCCAATGCCGACCTTGCCCAGACCGTGAATGTCAGTGCCGCGACCTGTCACAGGCGCACGCAGAGGCTGGTCGAGGCGGGTTATATCCGCACGGTGCGGGCGGTGCTGGACCCGGACAAGGTGGATCTGGGGGCGCTGGTGGTCGTCGGCGTGGTGCTGGACCGTTCGACGCCGGAAAGTTTCGCGGCGTTCGAGCGGGCGGCGCGGGAGATTCCGGCGATCCTGGATTGCCATCTGGTCGCCGGGGATTTCGATTATTTCCTGAAGATCCGGGTGCGTGACATGGCGGATTTCAACCGCCTGCATGCCGCGAAACTGATCGCGCTGCCGAGCGTGCGGCAGACGCGCACGTTCTTCGTGATGAAGAACGTGATCGACAACGCGCCGTTCGATATCTAGTGGTGTTTTCTGTTATTTTTTGAATTTATATAAAGATTGTCGGCATTTTGAGGTTCGATGCGCCGACCGCGCACCGAACCATAACGAATAAAAGTCTTTTTGCTTCTTTTTCTTCAGAAAAAGAAGAACCCCTTTACGCCCCCTGTCACGGAAGGGGCCGGCCGCTGACCGGAGGCTGGGGGCGGGCGACGAGGGTGGTCATTTCGGCTTCGAGCCGGGGGACGTCCACTTTCTGGACCACGATGTTCTTCCGTTCGCCGAGGCCGGGTTCGTAGCCGGGGGTCCAGGACAGGATGTCGCCGTAGCCGGGGCCGAACTGGCTGTTGGCGTCGATGAACAATTCGGTCTTCTTTACGATCAGGGACGGATCGAGCCAGACGAGGGCGGCGATTTCGTCCCACAGCGGGGAGCCGGCGGGGCGGGTGCGCAGGGCGTGGGCGACGGGCGTGTCGGCGGCGCCGAGGCGTTTGATGAGGTCGGGCGTGAGTTCGGTGTCGGTCGAGGGGTCGGCGGGGACCATGACGATATGCCGCCAGGGGGCGCGCAGCACGATGCTGGCGGCTTCGGGGTCGAAGCGGATATTGAATTCGCGCCGGGGGGAATTGACGAATTCGCGCGCGAACTGCGCGGCGACGGCATCGGTGCGGGTCTGGCGGGGATTGAGGCTGCCGCCCATATAGACCAGTTCCTTCGCCAGGCCGGCGAATGCGGGGTCCAGACGCTGGGCGAGCGCGAGGTTGGTGAAGGGGCCGGTTTCGATGATGCTGACCTGGCCCGGATAGCGATGGACCATGCGGATCATGAAATCGGCGGCGCGTTCGGCCGAGGGCTGTTTCACGGGATTGCCGAGCGGCAGGTCGGGCACGACGTCCGGCCCGTGATAGGGCGGCAGGGCCTGGGTGGTCGGTTCGACCCAGTGCTTCATCCAGGCGCCTTTCCAGACCAGCTTGCCGTAGAGGCTTTCCCACCGTTCGGTCAGAGCCTCGGAATTCAGCAGCGGGTCGGTGGCTCCGGGCACGACCGGGATGTCGGGACGGCCGGCGATTTCGACGCCGCGCAGGGCGTTGGCGGTGGCCTCTTTCTGCCAGACGTCGCCGCTGACGGTGGCGACGCCGAGGACCTGGGTCTCGGGGGCCTTGATGACCAGCCATTGCGCCAGGCTGAATCCGTCATCATCGAGGATCACCTTGCGGGGTTCGGCCCGGGCGGCGCCCGCCGTCGCGGCGAGCAGCAGGGCGCCCAGGACGAGCGGGAAGCGGCGGGGGCGGTCGGGCGGCGATGCGGTCTGGAACATGCTTCGGATTATTCTTTCGTCGTGGTTGCGCGCGTCATGGTTGCACGCGTCATTGTTGCACGCCTGGGCGCGGCGGGCAGAAAATGACGGATACGTAACGGAAAATCCAACACAAAGACGCGCACGGGCTGTTGCCGTTTCGGCGACGGGCCGCGCGCGCCGCCCCAAACCGGCGGCGGGGGTCAGGCCGTCTCGAAGAGCGGGACCTGCCGCATGGCCGGCACGGTGATCAGGCCGCGATCGGTCAGGCGGATATCCGGCACGACGGAGAGCGGGATCAGGTTGAAGCCCATATAGGGCATGCGGCAGCCCAGGGCGCTCCACGCCTGTTTCAGCCGCCGTGTCTGTTCGGCCACCACGGTGGCGCGTTCGTCCGACAGCAGGCCCGCGACGGGCAGCTTCACCAGGGCCTGGACCCGCCCCTGCGCCACCACGACCACGCCGCCGCCCGCGTCGCGGATGGTTTCGACCGCGAGGCGCATGTCCGCCGGGTCGCGGCCGGCAACGATGACGTTGTGCGCGTCGTGCCCCACGCTGCTGGCCACCGCGCCGTCGGTCAGGCCGAACCCCTGGAGCAGGCCGTGCGCCGCGTGGCCGTGCCGGCCGTGGCGTTCCAGCACGGTGACGAAACAGAGATCATGGGCATCGAGATGGGTCCGCCAGTCCGGGGCCGGCGCGAGGTTGATCCGTTCGTGCAGCAGGGCGATGTCGCCGGGCCGGCCGATCCGGATGACGTTGGCGGTGACGGGGTCGCGCGGCAGGGGCGGCGTGAGGTCGGCGAGCGGACCCAGGCGCATCGTCCGGTAGGCCGCCGGGGGATAGCGATAGCGCCCGTGGGAGAGTTGCCGGTCCAGGATGGGCGTGACCTTGCGGTCCTCGACCAGCAAGGCGCCGCCGTACCAGGTGTTGCGGACCTGGCGGTCGTCATCGAGCAGCACGATGTCGGCCCGCCGGCCGCCGCCCAGGCCGCCGAGTTCGCCATCCATGCCGAAGCGGGTCGCGGGATTGAGCGAACCCATGCTCCAGGCCTGGGCCGGGGGGATGCCGGCGGCGATGGCCTGGCGCACCACCCAGTCCTGGCCGAACAGGAACAGATCGTCGGCATCGCGGTCGTCGGTGCAGACGCAGACGCGCTTGGGGCTGGCGCCCCATTCGGTCACGGCGCGGATCGCGGCGGGGAGCGAATGCCAGGGCGTGGTCGGCGGGCCGCCGCGCAGGAAGACCCAGATGCCGGCCTCGATCAGGTCGTCGGCGATCTCGCGCGTGACGGCCTCATGCGTGTCGGTGACGCCGGAGGCGGCATAGGCGGCGACGAATTCGCGCCCATAGACATGGCCGCTGACCGGCCGGCCGCGTTTCAGGGCCTCGGCCACCACGGCGTGGCTGCGCGAATCGCCCAGGCAGAGCGGCACGAAATCCATCTTCTCGCCCAGCGCCACGGCCTCGGGCCAATTGTCGAACAGCGCGCCGATCTTGGCGGGGGTGAGGTCGCCGCCCGCGGTTTCGAATGCGGGATCGGTGGCGGGGACGGTGCTGGGCACGGTGAGGAAGATGTTCAGCGGCGCCTGGCGCGCATCCTGCAGCATCCATTCGATGCCGGCCACGTCGGCGACATTGCCGATTTCGTGGCTGTCGCAGAAGATCGTGGTGGTGCCGTTGAGCAAGGCGGCCTCGGCATAGGCGCAGGCCGTCATCATGCTGCTTTCGATATGCAGGTGCGGATCGACCAGGCCGGGCGCCAGCAGGCCGCCGCGCGCGTCGTAAAGCTGCGCGGGGGCGGCGGTGAGGCGTCGCCAGCTTCCGGCGGGCTTGACGGCGGCGATGCGGCCGTGGGCGATCCAGATCTCGCGGTCGGACAGGATCCGGTCGGAATAGGTCGACAGGATGCGCGCGCCGGTGATGACCAGGTCGGGCGCCCTGCCGCCGCCGGCGGTCGCGGCCAGGTCGCGGGTGACGGCGTGCAGCGGGGGAACGGTCAGGCGGGTGATCGGCATATCGTTGCTCATGCGGAATCGTAAGCATATTCGCGCGGCACGGACCAGGGCGCGATCCTGAGATGGCTTGGGAATGGTTCGGGAACGATCCTGGGATGCTCGGGGGATATCGGCGGCCGGCGAACCCATATTATGGGCGATGCACCATATCGTGACGTGCGGTGGAACGAATTGCTGTTGCCGGACTGTGGGAGCGGCCCGTACATCTGGAGCCACGCCAGATGCGGGACCGATGCCGAGATCCGATACAGGACTCCGGCGCAAGAATAAAGAATAACGAAAAGCCTGGCGACAGGAGAACAAGACGTGCTGACACAAGGCACCGCCATACCGTCCGCGCTGGACGCGGATGAGACGCTTGCGAGTCCCGTGCGATTGCTGATGCCGTACTGGCGGGTGACGATCGCGGCATTTCTGGGCTGGTTTCTGGATGCGTTCGACCAGGTGGCCCTGCTGCTGTGCCTGCCGGACATGGGACGCAGCCTGAATGCCGGCCTGACGGCGATGGGGCTGATCATCACCGCCCAGAGCGTCGGGCGGATTCTAGGCAATACCGGCTGGGGCTGGCTGGCCGACCGCTATGGCCGCAAGCTGACCTTCATGATCGGGGTGATCTGGTTCGCGGTGTTTTCCGGCATGACGGCGCTGGCCTGGAGCTATGCCGCGATGGTGGTGGTGCAGTTCCTGTTCGGCATCGGTTTCGGCGGCGAATGGACCGCGTCGGCCGCGCTGCTGATGGAAAGCGTGCCGCCGCGCGCGCGGTCGCTGGCATCGTCCATCATGATGGCGGGATATGAGTGCGGGTTCTTCGCCGCGGCCGCGGCGCAGGCGGTCATCCTGCCGCGCTGGGGATGGCGGGGGCTGTTCCTGATCGGGATCGCGCCGGCGCTGCTGGCGATCTTTATCCGCCGCAACGTGGCGGAGAGCCCGGTCTGGCTGAAATTGCAGGCTGCGCGGGCATCTTCCCCGACACGGCACGCCGCGCCGCGGCGCTGGATGTTCCGGCTGGACGGCGCGGCGGTGCAGGCGCTGGTGTTCATGGCGGTGCTGCAGTTCCAGAATGCCGCGCTGTACAGTTTCTATCCGACCTTGCTGCGGACGGTGCGCCACCTGACGCCGGGGCAGGTCTTTCCGCTGATCGCGGCCTATTGCGTGGGGTCGTTGCTGGGCAAGCCGCTGTGCGGCGCGCTGGCCGGCCGGCTGGGCGAACGCGTGGTGTTCGGTGCCTATTTCATCGTGACGATGCTGGTGATCGTGCCGTTCGTCACCGCGCGCACCATGGAGGCGATGCTGGCGAGCGCGTTCGTGGTCGGGGCGTTCGGCAACAGCGTGTTCGCGCTGGTGCCGCATTACCTGTCGCAGCGTTTCGCGTCCGACAGCCGGTCGCTGGGCATGGGCACGAGCTATGCCGTCGCGGCGCTGGGCCAGGGGCTGGCGGGGTTCTGGATTCCGTGGTTCAGCGCCACGCACGGGCTGGTCCAGGCGATCGAGAGCAGCGTACTGGTGGGTACCGTGCTGGTGGCCGGGGTGGTGGCCTATCGCCCCCGCCATCTGCCGGGCGCGCATATGGACGGCGAGTTGGAACGATGACGGGCGGCGATGCGGGGGCGTTCGCGGCGCTGGTGCCGCCCGACAGCCCGGTCGTGCGGCTGGCCGGCGGGATGGCCTGGGCGGAGGGACCGGTGTGGTTCGGCGACGGGCGGTTCCTGCTGTGGAGTGACATCCCGAACAACCGGGTCATGCGCTGGTGCGCGGAGAACGGGGCGGTATCGGTCTTTCGCGCGCCGTCGCATTTCGCCAACGGCCATAGCCGCGACCGGCGGGGGCGGCTGGTAACGTGCGAGCATGAGACGCGGCGGGTGACGCGCACCGAGCATGACGGGACGATCACCGTGCTGGCCGCGCGTGCCGGGGTCGGGGGCGGGCGGCTGAATTCGCCCAACGACGTGGTGTGCGCGTCGGACGGATCGGTCTGGTTCACCGATCCGGATTACGGGTTGCGCAGCGTGTATGAAGGCGGCTGCGGGGCGGCGGCCGAGGCGACGACCAACCTGTACCGCATCGACCCGGCGGGCGGGATTCATCTGGCCTGCGCGGATTTCGTCAATCCCAACGGGCTGTGCTTCTCGCCGGACGAGACGATCCTGTACGTCATCGAGACCGGGGCGGAGCCCAACCGGATCTGGGCCTGCGTGCTGGATGACGGGCGTTGCGCCATCGTTCGCAAATCGGTGCTGGTCACGGCCGGGGACGGGGAACTGGCCGATGGGCTGCGCTGTGACGCGGAGGGGCGTCTGTGGTGCGGCTGGGGCGGCGGAGCGGGGCGGGACGGCGTGACGGTCTTTACACCGGCGGGCGTGCGGCTGGGCCATATTCCGCTGCCGGAGCGGTGCGCCAATCTGTGCTTCGGCGGCGCGCGGGGCAATCGGCTGTTCATGGCGGCGACGCATTCGCTGTACGCGCTGCATGTCAATGTGCGGGGCGATCCGGGGCCGGGGCGGTAGGGGTAGCCCCCTGCCCTGCCCGGCCCCCCGGCGTCCAGCGTTTAGCGTTTAGCGTTCAGCGTTCAGCGTTCAGCGTTCAGCGTTCAGCGTTCAGCGTTCAGCGTTTCAGGCGGTAGCCCGTCTTGAAGATCCACCAGATCGTGGCCAGGCAGAGCGCCATGAAGAGGAGCGTCATGCCCAGGCTGATCCCTACTGCGATTTCGGATATGCCGTAGAAGCTCCAGCGGAAGCCGCTGATGAGATAGACGACGGGGTTGAACAGGGTCACGGTCCGCCAGGCGGGTGGGAGCATGCCGATCGAATAGAAGCTGCCGCCCAGGAAGGTCAGGGGGGTGACGATCAGCATGGGGACCAGGTTCAGCTTCTCGAAATTATCGGCCCAGATGCCGATGATGAAGCCGAACAGGCTGAAGGTCACGGCGGTCAGGACCAGGAAGGCCGCCATCGGCAGCGGGTGGGCGATGCCGAACGGCACGAACAGCCGGGCGGTCGCCAGGATGATGAGGCCCAGCATCAGCGATTTGCTGGCGGCCGCCCCGACATAGCCGATCACGATTTCCAGGGGCGAGACCGGAGCGGACAGGACCTCGTAGATCGTGCCGAGGAATTTCGGGAAATAGATGCCGAAGGAGGCGTTCATGATGCTTTGCGTCAGCAGCGAGAGCATGACGAGGCCCGGCACGATGAAGGCCCCGTAGGCGACGCCGTCGATCATGCGCATATGGGCCCCCATCGCCGCCCCGAAGACCACGAAATAGAGGGTCGTGGAGAGGACGGGCGAGACGATGCTCTGCAGCAGGGTGCGCCAGGTGCGGCTCATCTCGAACCGGTAGATGGCGCCGATGGCGTGAAGATTCATGATTCGCTCCGCACCAGGCTGACGAAGATGTCTTCCAGCGAGCTTTGCCGGGTCTGCAGGTTGCGGATTTCGAGTCCCAGCGCGTCGATCTGCCGCATCAGGGCGGCCACGCCGGTATCGGCGGCCTGCGCGTCGTAGGTGTAGACCAGTTCGGTGCCGCCGGCCGTGCATTCCAGTTGCCACGCATCGAGGGCGGCGGGACATTCGGCCAGCGGGGCCTGCATCCGGAGCACGAGCTGGGTCTTGCCCAGCTTGTGCATCAGGCGGGATTTTTCCTCGACCAGGATGATCCGTCCCTTGTTGATCACCCCGATCCGGTCGGCCATTTCCTCGGCTTCCTCGATATAATGGGTGGTCAGGATGATGGTGACGCCGGTGTCGCGCAGGGCGCGCACCATCTGCCACATGTCGCGGCGCAGTTCGACGTCGACGCCGGCCGTGGGTTCGTCGAGGAACAGGATGCGCGGTTCGTGCGACAGGGCCTTGGCGATCATCACCCGGCGTTTCATGCCGCCCGACAGGGTCACGATCTTGCTGTCGCGCTTGTCCCACAGCGACAGGTCGCGCAGGATCTTCTCGATATAGGCGGGATCGGCGGGCCGGCCGAACAGGCCGCGGCTGAAGCGGACGGTGGCGAGCACGGTTTCGAACGCGTCGGTGCTGAGTTCCTGCGGCACCAGGCCGATCTGGCGCCGTGCCGCGCGGTAGTCGCGGGCGATGTCGTGGCCGTTGGCCCGGATAGTGCCCCCGGTGGCCGTGACGATGCCGCAGATGATGCTGATCAGCGTCGTCTTGCCCGCGCCGTTGGGGCCGAGCAGGGCGAAGATCTCGCCGAGGTGGATGTCCAGGGTGACGTCGGACAGGGCCTGGAAGCCGGACGCGTAGGTCTTGGTCACGTTCCGCACCGCGATGGCAGGCTGGGGGGCGGCCAGGGGGGCGGACGGGGCGGCGGAATTGGGTTGGGCCATGGGTCCTCGACCGGCGATGCGCCGGGGAATTCAGCGTATTTCGCGCGCGCGGTCAATGTGGGGCGCCAGGAGCAATAGATCGTGATTTCGGCCGGGAGGGGCTTGCCTGGTTTCGATGCCGGGGATGTCCTGCATGTCCCATGCGGGAGTGCGGACGATCATGGAGCGCGACGCAGAGTGGCTGGAGGCGGACGGCCGGGGCGGTTTCGCGTCGGGGACGGTGGGCGGTGTGCGCATGCGCCGCTATCACGCGCTGCTGCTGGCCGCGACCCGGCCGCCGGGCGGCCGTGTCGTGCTGGTGAACGGGCTGGATGTCTGGATGGAGACGCCGTCCGGCACCTATCCGCTGAGCACCCAGCTTTATCTGCCGGATGTGGTGTTTCCCGACGGCGCGGCGCATCTGGCCGGCTTTGCGCACGTGCCGTGGCCGCGCTGGGATTTCGTGCTGCCGGACGGCACCGCGATCGGCCAGGAGCTGTTCGTGGCGCGCGACACGGCGGAGACCGTGCTGCGCTGGACCTGCGCGGCGTGGACCTGCGCGGCGTGGACAGGCACGGCGGGGTTGGACAAGGAGGGGGTGGGCCCGTGGCGGCTGCATGTGCGGCCGCTGCTCTCGGGCCGCGATTATCACGCGCTGCACCGGGAGAATCCGGTCTGCGCGCTGGGCAGCACGGTGCGGGAGGGGTGTGTCGTCTGGCGGCCTTATGCCGCGCTGCCGGCGATCGTCGCGGCGGGCAACGGCGCGTATCAGCCGGAGCCGGTGTGGTACCGGAATTTCCTCTATCGGGCGGAGCAGGCGCGCGGGCTGGACGATGTCGAGGACCTGGCGTCGCCGGGACGGTTCACTTTCGCGCCGATGGACGGCGTGGCGGTGCTGATCCTGCGGGCGGAGGGCGGGCAGGATGCGACGGGTCCGGCCGCGGCCCAGGAGGGAGCGGCGGAACGGGCGGAGGGGCTGGCCCGTGCGGAGCGCGCGCGACGTGCGGGGGCGGCGGATCCGCATGGGGTGGCGGCCGCGAGCTATGTGGTCGGGCGGGGTGGGGGCCGGACGATCCTGGCCGGGTTTCCCTGGTTCACCGACTGGGGGCGTGACAGCTTCGTCGCGATGCGGGGGCTGTTGCTGGCGACCGGGCGGCTGGAGGAGGCGGATGCGCTGCTTTGCCTGTGGGCGGGGCTGGTGGATGGCGGCATGCTGCCCAACCGCTTTACCGACGCGGGGGATGTCGCCGAATTCAATGCGGTGGACGCGTCGCTGTGGTTCGTCGTTGCGGTCGGGGATTTTCTGGATGCGGCGGCGGCGGCCGGCCATGCGCCGCGCGACGCGGCCGTGCTGGCCGCCGCGGTGGAGGCGATCCTGGATGGCTATCTGCGCGGGACGCGGCACGGGATCGGCTGCGATGCCGACGGGCTGGTCCGTGCCGGCGTGCCGGGCAGCCAGTTGACCTGGATGGATGCGCGGATCGGCGACCGGCCGGTGACGCCGCGCATCGGCAAGCCGGTGGAGATCCAGGCGCTGTGGATCAATGCCCTGTTCATTGCCGGGCGGTGGTCGACGCGCTGGGCGCCGGTCGAGCGGGCGGCGCGGGCGGCCTTCGCCGCGCGGTTTCCCGACCCGGCCAGCGGGGGGCTGTTCGACGTGGTCGATGCCGACCATCGGCCCGGCGCGACGGATGGGTGCGTCCGCCCGAACCAGATCCTGGCGGTGGGCGGGCTGCCTTGCCCCGTGGTGGAGGGCGATCTGGCGCGCGGCGTCGTCGCCCTGGTGGAACGGGTGCTGCTGACGCCGCTGGGGCTGCGTTCGCTGGCGCCGGACGATCCGCAATACCGGCCGCATTATCGCGGCGATCCGGCGGCGCGGGATGCGGCCTATCACCAGGGAACCGTCTGGCCCTGGCTGATGGGGCCGTTCGTGGAGGCGTGGCTGCGGGTGCGGGGCGCGGGGCCGGCCGCCCAAGCGGAGGCGCGCGCGCGGTTCCTGGCGCCGTTGCAGGCGCATCTCGAGACGGCCGGACTGGGCCATGTGTCGGAGGTCGCGGACGGCGATCCGCCGCATGTGCCGGGCGGCTGCCCTTTCCAGGCCTGGTCGCTGGGCGAGCTGATCCGCATCGAGCGGATGCTGGCCGACGCGCGCAACCCGTGAGGCTCGACCGACGATGATGGATGCGATCCCCCCACGCCGCACTCTGTTCGAGACCACGGAGGGGCGCCGCCTGGCGCGCATTGCCGAGGGCGCGCCGTGGCGGCGCTGGGGGCCCTATCTGAGCGAGCGTCAATGGGGAACGGTGCGCGAGGATTACAGCGCCGGCGGCACGGCCTGGGATTATTTCCCGCATGATCACGCGCGCAGCCGGGCCTATCGCTGGGGGGAGGACGGCATTGCCGGCTGGGGGGACGACCATTTGCGCTGGTGCCTGGGGCTGGCGCTGTGGAACGGACGTGATCCCATCCTGAAGGAACGGATGTTCGGCCTGACCAATGCCGAGGGCAACCATGGCGAGGATGTCAAGGAGCTGTGGTATTACCAGGATGGCACGCCGACCCATTCCTATATGCGGATGCTGTACAAATATCCGCAGGCCGCGTTTCCCTATGCGCAACTGGTCGAGGAAAATCGCAGGCGTGGACAAGGTGATCCTGAATTCGAGATCGTCGACACGGGCGTTTTCGACGAGGGGCGCTATTTCGACGTGACCGTCGAATACGGCAAGGCGGATGTGGACGACACGCTGATGTGCGTCACCGTGGTCAATCGGGGGCCCGAGGAGGCCGTGCTGCATCTGCTGCCGCAATTCTGGGCGCGCAACATGTGGAGCTGGACGACCGAGATCGCGCGTGCGCGGATCCGGAAGGTGGCGGAGGATGTCGTGGAGACGGCGCATCCGCTCTTTCCCGCGCTGCGCCTGTATGCCGACGGAGCGCCGGAGATCTTGTTCTGCGAGAACGAGACGAATTTCCGCCGGATCTTCGGCATGGAGGCGTCTGGTTACTTCAAGGACGGAATCAACGATTATGTCGTCCATGGCGAGCGGGCGGCCGTCAATCCGGAAGGGGTGGGCAGCAAATGCGCCATGCTGCATCGGCTGGTGCTGCCGCCGGGCGGCAGCGCGCGCGTGCGGCTGCGCCTGCGGCCGGCGGGAGCCGAGGGAGCGCCCTTCGTCGATTTCGACCGCGTGTTCGACGACCGGCGCGCCGAAGCGGATGAATTCTATGCCGTGCTGCAGCAGGATGTTGCCGATTCGGGGCACCGGGCCGTGCAGCGCGCCGCCTTCGCCGGCATGCTGTGGTCGAAGCAGTTCTATTATTTCAATGTTTCGGCGTGGCAGACGGGCGATCCGACCCAGCCGGAACCGCCGCGCGACCGGGTGAACGGACGAAATGCCGAGTGGCGGCATGTCGACAATTACGATGTCATCTCGATGCCGGATAAATGGGAATTTCCTTGGTATGCGTCGTGGGACCTGGCGTTTCACTGCATCACCTTCGCGCTGATCGACCCGGATTTCGCCAAGGCGCAACTGATTCTGCTGACGCGTGAATGGTACATGCATCCCAACGGCCAGTTGCCGGCCTATGAATGGGCGTTCGGCGACGTCAATCCGCCGGTGCATGCGCGGGCGGCCTGGCGCGTCTATCAGATCGACAAGGCGATGACCGGAAAGGGGGATGTTGCTTTCCTGGAGCGGATCTTCCACAAGCTGATGCTGAATTTCACCTGGTGGGTGAACCGCAAGGACGCCGGCGGGCGCAATATCTTCCAGGGCGGTTTCCTGGGCCTGGACAATATCGGCGTGTTCGACCGGTCGCGGCCGCTGCCGACCGGCGGCATGCTGAGCCAGGCCGACGGTACGTCCTGGATGGCGATGTATACGCTGAACCTGCTGCGCATCGCGCTGGAACTGGCGCATGGCGACGCGGTCTATGAGGACATCGCGACGAAATTCTTCGAGCATTTCCTCTATATCGCCTATGCCATGGAGCGGGTCTGCGGCGATGGGTGCGGGTTGTGGGACCCGGAGGACGAATTCTATTACGACGTGCTGGATCTTTCGGACGCGCGGGTGCCGCTGCGGCTGCGGTCGATGGTGGGGTTGATCCCGCTGTTCGCGGTGGAGATCCTGCGGCCCGGCGCGGATGTCCAGCTACCGGATTTCACAAAGCGGGCCCGCTGGTTCGTGAGGCACCATCCGGACCTGGCCGCGCTGATCTCGCGCTGGCAGGAGCCGGGCAAGGGCGCCGAATACCTGCTGTCGCTGCTGCGCGGGCATCGGCTGAAGGCGCTGCTGCGCCGGGCGCTGGACGAGGCGGAGTTCCTGTCCGATTACGGCGTGCGGTCGCTGTCGAAATATCATCAGGCGCATCCGTTCGTCTTTACGCATCGCGACCAGACCTATCGCGTCGAATACGAGCCGGGTGAATCGCGTTCGGGCGTGTTCGGCGGCAATTCCAATTGGCGCGGGCCGGTCTGGATGCCGGTCAATTACCTGCTGATCGACTCGCTGTATGAATTCCACCGCTATTACGGCGATGATTTCAAGGTGGAGTTTCCGGTCGGGTCGGGCCACCAGGCGAGCCTGGCGGCAGTCGCCGACGATCTGCGGGACCGGCTGGCCGCCTTGTATGCGTCGGCGGAAGACGGCGGCCGTCCTGCCCTGGGCGGCAGCGCGCTGTTGCGGCGCGACCCGCATTTTCGCGATCATCTGCTGTTCCATGAATATTACCATGGCGAGACGGGAGCCGGGCTGGGCGCATCGCACCAGACCGGCTGGAGCGGGCTGATCGCGCTGCTGCTGTTTCCGCGCGATCCGGCGAGCCCGTGCGGCCTGGCGGTTGCCGGGACGACGATTTCGGCCCGCGATCACGGCGCATTGTCCGGTGGCGCGCAGCGGGGTGGTCATTAAAAATTTTGTTTCCGAAAGAATGGAGCCCGAGAATCGTTCCGCACTATCTGTCGGTGGCGCCGAGCCGCTGATCCGGATCGGCCGGCATCGAGCAGCCGGACCCGCGTGACGAGCCGGCCCGGTGGAAAGGGCCGGTTTTTCGATCTTCAGAATGTCAGGTCCACGCGACCGTAATAATACCCGCCCGTCATCGGGATGCCTGCCGCGTAGGTGTCGTAGATGTTCGTGCCGTTATAGCGAGTCGATTGCGGGATCTGGCGGGGGCGAATGTTGAAGATGTTGTTGGCGCCCAGCGCGACGTGCCAATGCGGATTGATGCGGTAGCCGACCTGCAGATCGGTCAGCCAGCGGGGCGAGCCCTTGAACTGGTACCAGCACTTGGTCGAATATTGCTTCGGCGATCCGTCGGGGCAGGTCCCGGTCGCCCAATCCTGGTAGGTCAGCAGGCTGGAGGTTTCACCGTAGCGGCTTTGGCGGACATTGATGTCGACATCACCGATCGTCCACAGCGCGTTGAGGATCAGCTTGCTGCGCGGATATTCCGTCGTGAACATCGAGATCGCCTGGGCATTGAGCAGCGGCACGCCGTTCGCGCCGCTGGCGATGTGGCCGACGCGCGTCCGGTTCAGATCCAGCGCCGCCGTGAGGGCCAAATTGCCGTAGCGGTGCAGATGCAGCAGGTAATCCGCCTTGATGTCCACGCCCTGGGTGCGCGTGCTGGCGCCGTTCGTGATGTAATTGGCCGTGACGTTCTGTGCCGGAATGCTGGACGGCACGTTGAAGCCGAAGGATTGCAGGGCGGCGACCGCCGCCGGGCCGTTATAGGTGCTGCTGCTGACGAGACGGTCGCGGATCGCGATCTGGTAGGCATCGACTTCGACGTGGAACCCGTCGACCGGTTCCAGCACGAAGCCGCCCGACAGGTTCCAGGACCGTTCGGGCTTGAGCGGCGTGGCGCCCAGATCGTGCGCGGCCGTCGAACTTGCGGGCAGGAGGCCGCCGGCGACCGTCGGCGACAGGCTGGCGGACCCGTAATGCTGCTCGGCCAGGGTGGGCGCACGGAAACCGTTGCTGATCGTCCCGCGGATCGCGACCCTCCGCGTGATATCGTAGCGCGTCGAAACCTTGCCGTTTTCGGTATTGCCCGAATCCGTATAATGCTCGAACCGTCCCGCCAGGTCGACGTCCCAGTGCGCAAGCGGCTTGATGTCGGTGTCGACATAGCCCGCCCAGATGTCGCGGCTCCAGGACCCGGCGTTCCGGGGCGTCAGCCCGACGATGGCCTG
Organism: Nguyenibacter sp. L1; assembly: GCF_035199985.1. Classification (GTDB taxonomy): domain Bacteria; phylum Pseudomonadota; class Alphaproteobacteria; order Acetobacterales; family Acetobacteraceae; genus Gluconacetobacter; species Gluconacetobacter vanlangensis. The sequence continues at coordinate 3,042,903 of NZ_CP127015.1, read as the reverse complement.
CGGACCGCCGAGCTGGTAGGAGGCGGGTTCGCCCGGCGTCAGTTCATAGGTTTCGAGCCGATGCTCCGCCCCGAAGGCCAGGTTGAGCGGCATCCGGAACGGCAGGGTGAAGCCGCGGCGGAAATCCAGCTTGTTGTCCCACTGCGCGGCTGTGAAGCCCTTGAGGAAGAAATTGGTCTTCGCGTAGCCACACCCGTCGCCGGACGCATAGGGGGAAGCGGGATCGGCCGAGGCGGGGACGCATGTCGGCTTCAGCATGCCGAGATTGACGTTGTTGGTCGTCGAGATATTGATCTGGTCCGCGCCGTATGTGGTGGCGAGATTCCAGTCGAAGCCGAAGAGATCGTGCCCTTTGAGCCCCAGCGTGGCGGCGTAGTCGTTTTCCTCGCCCGCATCGATCGGCTCGAAGCCGGACGGATAGACCGAGGGCAGCACGGTGGGCAGGCGATATTGTTCGAACGCCTGCGCATGACGGTGGGCGTACGTGATCATGCCATAACCGTCCACCGTCTCGGACAACGGCTTGCCGAAGGTCAGCGCCAGGGATTCCCGGGTTTCCTCGGGGACATTGGTGACCTGGTTCACGTAAAGGGGGATTGCGAGATGTCCGGTATACGCACCGGCCGTATAGGCGCCCGGGGGCGCCTGGTTTTCGATCAGCCGGTGGTCGATCGCCCGGATGACCGAATCGTCACGATGCATGAACTGCCCGGACAGGTGCAGATATCCGTCGCTGCCCAGGCTGGCGCCGCCATCGGCGTCGAGCTGCGTGGTCCAGCCGTCGCCGTTATAGGCGTTGGCGCCGGTCGTCGCGCCGACATGAAGGCCCGAAGGCTTCTTCTTGGTGATGATGTTGACCACGCCGGCGATGGCGTCGGAGCCGTACAGCGCGGCGGCGCCGTCCTCCAGCACCTCGATATGATCGATCGCCGCGGCGGGAATCGTGTTCAGGTCGGTGGGGGTGGAGCCGAAATTCACCCCCGCGCCCGTGCTGATGTTCGCGGTCGTATGGCGGCGGACCCCATCGACCAGGATCAGGACGTGGTTGGGGTTCAGCCCGCGCATGCGGATGGACGATGTCAGGGCGTCGGCATTCTGTCCCATCGCCTGGATGTTGATGGAGGGGTAGGTCCGTGCCAGCGCGTCGGCGAGGTTGGGCGTGCCCGCGCGCGCCAGCGTGGCGGCCGTGACGACCGATACCGGGCTGGAGCTTTGACGCGCATGGCGGTTGGGCGCGCGCGTGCCCGTCACGATGACCTGCTCGTCGGCATCGGCCTTGTGTTTCGATTGGCTGCCGCGCGACTTGCCCGGCGCAGGGGCACCCGGGGATTTCCCGACATTGCCTGCATCATGGGCCAGGCCATTGGCGGGGGTGCCGGCGTGGGCCCGCGGAGCGGGCATCGCTGCCGCGATCGCGAAAAGGCTGAAGAGGGCCCGACGGGTTGTCGGCCGCAAGGCGGTGCCGGCCTTCCACCACGGTGCAGGCGCATCCGGCCTATTCCCCAGCCGGGCCGCGGACATCGCGATCGGAAGATCGATGCCGCCATGCGATCGCGGCTGTCGGGAATATTGAAACACCATATTCGCCCATCCCATTTTGTACTGAATAAGGAATGATATTAAAACGCAACATTGCGTACGCAATTACAGTGCCGCGCGGGCCGTATACCCGCCGCAATACTGTCGATTGCCGGAAATCCGAGGCAGAAACGCCGACTGCTTCGTCGTAAGTTACGATACAGTCACGAATATGGCCGCATAATTAAATTATATGGGTCGTGCCGGCGGCAGACGGGCAGCCCGGATCGGGCAGCGTCGCCGGTAGCGGTTCGCGTGTTCGTTGACGGGCAGAATGGGACTGCCTAATATCCGGGCAAGGGCCATGCCTGCGAGACGGAGTTTCCATTGGATATAAGGCGGCTGCAGGCATTTGTAAAAATTATCGATCTTGGCAGCATCTCTCGTGCCGCCGATCTCCTGAACATTGCCCAGCCCGCGCTCAGCCAGCAACTGGCGGCCCTTGAAAGCACCTTCAGGCAGAAACTCGTCATCAGGAGCAAGAGCGGCGTGACCCCGACGACGGCGGGGACGGAACTCTATCGGCACGCCCAGACGCTGATCAAGCAACTGGACAGGGCCATGGTGGAAATCACCACCGGCGCGGGTCCCCTGGTCGGCAAAGTCTCGGTCGGCCTGTCGCCCTATAGTGCCGGATCCACGCTTGCCGTGGAGCTTCTCCGGCGGGTGCGGACGCACCTTCCGGGCATCGTGCTGCATCTGACCGAGAGTTTCGACGACATATACAGCGAACTGATCATGACCGGCCGCCTGGACATGGCTGTCATACACGGGGCCGGCCCGGTCAAGGGCGTCATCTTCACGCCCTTGATGAAGGAGGATTTTTTCCTGCTGGCGCCTGCGTCATCGGCCTTTCGGCAGGATGCGGACGGAGCGGTGCAACTGGCGGATATCGTCGACGTTCCCCTGCTGGTTCCACCCAAGCATAATTTTGTCCGCCGTCGCATCGACATGGCCTTTGTGCGCAAGCAGCTTACGCCCAGCATCGTCGCGGAAATCGAGGCGCTGCCCACGTTGCAGGACGCGATCGCCGAGGGAATCGGCAGCACGATCCTGCCATGGTCGGTCGCGAGCCGGATCGTCGTTCCCGAACGATCGCGCATCTATCCGTTGCGCAATCCGGTCATCCAGGAAGACGTCTCGCTGTGCATTCCCGAGACCATTCCGGAGACCGAGGCGTCCGTCGCGGTGCGGGAGCATCTGGTCGACCTGGCCCGGGCCATGGTTACGTCCCGCAACTGGCCGGGAACGCAGGCCACCTGACGGCCGGGCTGGAAACGCGTGGCGGCGGCCCGATATGCGCTTCCAAACGGGTTCCGAAGAGATCATCCCTCCTGCCCGAGATTCGGCCTGGTCAGCCTGTCCGGGCGCAGGAGGTCCGCCAGGGTTTCCGGCGCAAGACGTCGTTCTTCCAACACGAGATCGGCGATCTTTCTCCCTTCGGCGAGCGCGCGTTTGGCGAGGGCCGAGCAGACGTCGTAGCCGAGCACCGGCACCAGCGCCGTGACCACGCCGATATTGTTTTCGGACAGGGCGCGGCATCGTTCGATGTCGGCCTCGACCCCGGCGATACAGCGGGAGCGCAACGTATCGGCGGCGGCGGTGAGCAGCTTCATCGAGGACAGCAGGCAGTAGCCGATCATCGGTTCGAACGGGTTCAACTGAAGCTGGCCGCCTTCGGCGCACATGGTGATCGTCAGATCATGTCCGGCGACGAGATAGGCGACCTGATTCACGACCTCGGGTATCACGGGATTGATCTTGCCGGGCATGATCGACGAGCCCGCCTGGACGGCCGGCAGGACGATTTCCCCCAGGCCGGCGCGCGGCCCGCTGGACAGCAGCCGCAGGTCACTTGAGATCTTGGACAGTTTGATGGCCAGGCGCTTCAACGTTCCGGAGAACATCGTGAAGGCGCCGACATCCGACGTGGCCTCGACGAAGTCGGGGGCGGAGGTGACCGGATGTCCGGTCAGCCGGGCCAGTTCCGCGATCGCCAGGCGCGCATAGCCAGGGTGGGTATTCACGCCGGTGCCGATCGCGGTGCCCCCGAGATTGACGGGCAGGAACATGGCGGAGTGTTCGCGCACATTCCGGATTTCCGCCTGGATCATGCTTCTGAAGGCGCCGAATTCCTGGCCCAGCGTCATCGGTACTGCATCGCGGAGCTGCGTGCGGCCGACCTTGAGGATCGACGAAAATTCCCGTGCCTTCGCATCAAGGCTTTCCGCCAGCGCCGCGAGCGATGCAAGCAGCGGATCGACGGCGAACAATGCCGCGAGCCTGAGCGCCGTCGGATAGGCATCGTTGGTCGACTGCGCCATGTTGACATGATCGTTGGGATGCAGGGCAGCGTAGTCCCCCCTGGATCTGCCGAGGATTTCCAGCGCGACGTTTGCGATGACCTCGTTCGCGTTCATGTTGGTGGAGGTCCCTGCCCCGCCCTGCATGACATCGACGACGAAATGCGCGTGGTAGCGCCGATCGCCCGCTATCCTGACGCATGCGGCCTCGATCGCGGCGGCGCGTTCGCCGTCCAGATGACCCAGGGCGTGATTGGCGCGGGCGGCCGCCTGCTTGACGATGACCAGCGCCCGCACGAGTTCCGCGAACGCGCCGATGGGCGTTCCGCTGATGCGGAAATTCTCGATCGCCCGTCCGGTATGCACCCCCCAATAGGCGTCGGCGGGAATCTCGACCTGTCCCAGCAGGTCGCGTTCGATGCGACGATCCGCGCGCCCGTCCGCGGGGAAGCAGGGGCGGCCGGTGCCGTCGTCGTTCCGTATCAAGTCCGCCATGGTGAATCCCGACCCCGGAGAATAGGCCGATCGGATCGGCCTCCGGCGCCATTTCGCCGTCATGCCGACCAGACCATATCCCCATCGTAATGTTGGGGGCGCCGTGCCTCCCCATATAATAGTTGTATGGGGCCAGACTGTTTTCGTCGGTATCTCGCCGGACGTGGAACGATCTAGAGTGATGCCGATGGATAGTACGTCATCCTGACGACCGCGCGTGGAGAGACCATTGATGCCTGGCTTTGCAGACCGCCTGGATGGGATTGCGATCTCGGCTTCCGCCGCCATGACGGACAAGGCGACGGCGCTCAGGGCCCAGGGCGTGCGGATCGTCAGCCTGTCGTCGGGCGAACCCGATTTTCCGACGCCTGAGCATGTCGTCGCGGCCGCCGTCGCCGCGGCGCGTGGGGGCGATACCAAATATCCGCCGCAGGCCGGCAAGCCGGCCCTGAAGAAGGCCGTGCAGCATAAGTTCCTGCGCGACAACAACCTGCGCTACGAACCGGACGAAATCCTGATCGCGAACGGCGCGAAGCAGATCATCTTCAATGCGATGATGGCCACCTGCAATCCGGGTGACGAGGTGGTGCTGCCGGCCCCCTACTGGATCAGCTATGCCGACATCGCGCGGCTGGGCGGCGCGCAGGTGGTGCAGGTGCCCTGCCGGGCCGAGAATGATTTCAGACTGTCGTCCGAGGCGCTGGAAGCGGCCATCACGCCGAAGACAAAATGGCTGGTGCTGAATTTCCCCAACAATCCGACCGGGGCCTGCTGCCCCCGCGAGGACATTGAGGATATCGCCGCCGTCCTGATGCGGCACCCCCATGTGTGGATCCTGACCGACGACATATACGAACATCTGGTCTATGACGATTTTGCGTTCTGTACGCTGGCCGAAATCGAGCCTCGCCTGAAGGACCGGGTCCTGACGGTCAACGGCGTGTCGAAAAGCTATGCCATGACCGGCTGGCGCGTCGGATTCTGCGGCGGTCCCCGGGCGCTGATCGCCGCCATGAACAATATGCAGGGCCAGGCCACCAGCGGCATCAACACGATCGCGCAGGCGGCGGCCATCGCGGCGCTGGAAGGCCCCCAGGATTACCTGAAGGATCGCGCGGCCGAATACCAGGCCCGGCGGGATCTGGTCGTGGGCCTGCTGAACGCGATCCCCGGGCTGCGGTGCCACACGCCGCAGGGCGCCTTCTATGTCTATCCCGAAATCGGCGCCTGCCTGGGCAAGCGCACGGCGGGCGGCCGCCGGATCGAAAGCGACACCGATTTCGTCATGGCGCTGCTGGAAGAGCAGCAGGTCGCGACCGTGCAGGGCGCGGCCTATGGCATGAGCCCCTTCTTTCGTATCTCCTATGCGACCGATACGGACACGCTGCGCGAAGGGTGCCGGCGGATTGGCGAATTCGTGGCCGGCTTGACGTAAGGTACCGATAATTTCCGGGGTGATGCACCGGATGCACACACTCGCCCCTTTGCGAACGAAACTCCGTTTCTCTCTTTTTGGAAAGAAGAAAGATCCTCGCTTTACTTGACAGACACAGGCGGCGGATCCACTTCGTGAACCTCTCAGCATTTTTATGCTGTCGCTTGAGCGAAATTTCTTTTTTCCATGTCCTCAAAAAAACCGAGTGAGATGCGAATGCTGAAGCGGAGACGCTTGTTGAGTGGTGCTGCCGCTGGAGCCGGCATGATCATGATCGGCCGATCATACGCCGCTTCCGGTGTCCAGTCCGAGACGACGCGTGCATGGTGGAAGGAAGCTGTCGTCTACGAGATCTATCCACGCTCATTCAAGGACTCAAACGGTGATGGGATAGGGGATCTTCGGGGAATTATTGACAAGTTGCCCTACATCCGAGACCTCGGTGCCGATACGATCTGGCTTGCGCCAATCTTTCAATCCCCCAATCGCGACAACGGCTACGATATCAGCGACTACAAGGCGATTATGCCCGAGTTCGGGACTATGCGCGATTTCGAGATGTTGATGGCAAAAGCCTCCTCTCTCGGCATTCGCGTTATTCTCGACCTCGTTGTCAATCACACGAGCGATCAGCACCCCTGGTTTCAGAAAAGCCGCGCATCCCACGATGGCCCTTATCGGGATTATTACATCTGGCGTGACTCCGTGCATGGGCATCCACCCAATAACTGGCCGTCAGCCTGGGGAGGAAGCGCATGGACATTTGAACCGACAACCAATAGCAGCTATCTGCATCTGTTTTCTCCGTATCAGCCCGACCTGAATTGGGATAATCCCTTCGTTCGTGATGAGGTGTTCTCCATCATGAAATTCTGGTTGGATAAGGGCGTCTCCGGATTCAGGATGGACGCCATCACGATGATTTCCAAAATTCCGTCCCTCAGGGACATGAGTCTGGAAGAACTGAAGGCTCCAGAATACGTGTATGCTGCGGGACCGCATTTGCACGCCTATCTGCGCGAAATGAATGATCGCGTTTTGTCACATTACGACGTGATGACCGTGGGCGAGGCATATGGCATGCATGCGCAGGACATCCCGCTCTTCACGGAGAGCGCGCGTCGGGAACTCGATATGGTTTTCGCCTTCGACATCGTCCATGTCGACCGGCAAGGTTGGCGTAAAATCGCCTGGCCGTTGTCCAAGCTGAAGGAAATCTACGCTGCTGCAGGCCGGCCAAGGTCGCCGGACTCATGGAATACGGTCTTCCTCGACAATCACGATCAGCCACGTGCTGTTTCGCGCTTCGGAAACGATGCCGCACCCTTCCGGGAGGTCTCGGCCAAAGCGATCGCGACCCTGCTTCTAACCCAGTGCGGAACACCCTTCATCTATCAGGGTGAAGAACTGGGAATGACGAACCTTCCGTTCAATGGGCTTGACGATTTCGAGGACGTCCAGGTCCCTATTGAGTGGGACGCCAAGGTGAAACGTCAGGGGGTCAACCCGGAAGCGTTCTTCGAAAGCCTGAAAGGGTTGGGACGCGATAATGCACGCAGTCCCATGCAGTGGGATATGACGAGGAATGCCGGATTTACCACGGCGAATAAGCCTTGGTACCGGGTGAATCCAAACTATATTGAAATCAATGCGCAAGCTTGTTTACAGAACTCGAAATCGGTGTACCACTATTTTCGAGATCTCATCGCGTTGCGGCGTAAATATCCAGTGTTGATCTATGGCTCCTATCAAGATCTGGATCCCGATCACAGCGCCGTATTTTTCTACTCCCGAGAGTCCGGCAATAGCAAGCTGTTAATTCTGATTAACATGTCGGATCGTGGCTTTACCTATGCCTCACCCCATCTCGCCAAGGTATCGCCTTTGATCTCCAATGTGGAACACCGCAGCGTGACAAAGGGTATGACCTGGTTAGCCCCTTGGGAGGCGCGAGTCTATGTGGCGTGACACCATGTAAGGGGCTTTCAAGGGGCAGTGAGCGGCGGAAAGTCGCGCGGCGGCCGCCGCCACTGGTGCCCGGTCGTGACGACATGGAGGCTCACCACCTAAAAAAATGCCGCAGGTCCGCACAACCGGCTGAAGTCACTCAACTCATTTCCGTTCAGGCTCTTACACCGGCCTGATCGCGAGTATGTCCGCGCCGTACCCGACGAGCGTGTCCGGCTGTTCGAGAACGTCCGTCACCACGCCGTCGACCGGTGCCGTGACGGGAATTTGCAGCGTGTCGATGGTCAGGAGGGCAACCACGTCGCCCTGCCGCACGGTCGCGCCGACCGGGGCGAACGGGTCGTCGCGCGATGGGTGACGCAGGCAGAGGCGGCCGAAAAACGGTGCCTTGGCGAGGATGGAGCCGGCCGCGCCGGACGGGAGTGCGGGGGACGTGGCGGGCGCCGCCGGCACGGGATTTGGGTCCACGGAAATACGCAGCCGGCTGCCCGGGCCGCTGGACAATTCCAGGAATGTCAGGCCCGCTGCGGCCAGCCATTCGGCGATCCGGCCGATTTCCGCGATATCGGGGAGCGTCTCGCGATCCGGGACCATGGGCGATGTTTCCGTCACGGCGCCACCCTTTCGGCAAGCCAACGTTCGAGATAATGAATATCGACGCCGCCCGCCTGGAAATGCGGGTCCGCCAGAATATCCCGATGCAGGGGCAGGTTGGTCGACACGCCTTCCACCCGCATTTCGGCCAGCGCGACGCGCAGGCGCGCGATGGCCTGTTCGCGGGTTGCGCCATGGGCGATGATCTTGCCGATCAGCGAATCGTAATAAGGCGGAACCGTGTATCCGGCGGTCACGTGGGTGTCGATCCTGATCCCTGCCCCGCCGGGCAGGTCCCAGCGCGAGACCAGCCCGGGCGACGGCATGAACGAGAGCGGATCTTCGGCATTGATCCGGCATTCGATCGCGTGGCCGTGGGTCAGGATGTCTTCCTGCCGGATGTCCAGCGGCTCGCCCTGCGCGATCCTGAGCTGCGCGCAGACGATATCGATGCCGGTCGTCGCCTCGGTGATCGGATGTTCCACCTGCACGCGCGTATTCATCTCGATGAAGGCGAAGATGCCGTCTTCGTAGAGGAATTCGAAGGTGCCGGCGCCGCGATATCCGATCCTGCGGCATGCCTCGGCGCAGCTTTCGCCGATTTCGGCGATGAGGGCGGGCGGAATGCCCGGCGCGGGCGCTTCCTCGATCACCTTCTGATGGCGTCTTTGCAGTGAACAGTCACGCGCCCCCAGCCACAAGGCCGTACCGTGCGTGTCGCACAGGACCTGGATTTCGACATGGCGGGGCTTCTGCATGAAGCGTTCGAGATAGAGCGTGGGATTGCCGAACGCCTGCTGGGCTTCCTTGGCCGTCAACGTCACGGCTTCGGCCAGATCGCCTTCGGTCCAGACGACGCGCATGCCGCGCCCGCCGCCCCCGCCGGACGCCTTGACGATCACGGGATAGCCGACCTGTTTGGCCAGGGCGTGGATTTCGTCCAGCGCGGGCGGCAGCGGCCCGTCGGAACCCGGTACGCAGGGAACGCCGGCCGCGCGCATGGCGCGCTTGGCCGTGATCTTGTCGCCCATCAGGCGAATGGACGCGCCGGTGGGACCGATGAAGGTCAGGCCGGCGGCTTCGACGGCATCGGCGAAATCGGCGTTTTCGGACAGGAACCCGTAGCCGGGGTGAATCGCCGACGCGCCCGTGGCACGGGCGGCCAGCAGCAGGGCGTCCGGATCCAGATAGCTGCGGGACGCGGCCGGAGGGCCGATGCACAGCGCGATGTCGGCCGCGCGCACATGACGGCTTTCGGCGTCGGCCTCGGAATGGACGGCCACCGTTTCCAGGCCGAGCGCGCGGCACGCGCGCTGGATACGCAGGGCGATTTCGCCACGATTGGCGATCAGCACCCTGCCGAAACGTCGCTGCCCGTTCATGCCAGGCGGAACAGGGGCGCGCCTGCCTCGACTTCCGCCCCGTCCTGAACGAGGATTTCGGCGATCCGACCCGACAGGGCCGTCTTGACGGCGTTGAAGACCTTCATCGCTTCCACAAGTCCAACCTGCTGACCCGCCTGCACGTCCTGCCCGGCCACCACATAGGGCGGCGCCCCCGGCGAGGGGGAGAGATGAAAAACGCCGTAGGTGGGGGCCGTGACGAGGCGCGGCGCCTGGGGCGCCGCCACGGGCGGCGGGTCCGGCAGGGGTGCCGGGAGCGGGACGGCCGCCTGCGCCGCCGCCGGGACCGGGGCGAGGATTGGGGCGAGGATTGGGGCGCCGGCGTCGCCACGGACCAGCCTGATCGACTGGCCGCCTTCCTCGATCTCCAGTTCGCGGATCGGGCCGCGGGCGACGAGGTCGATCAGGCGTTTCAGGTGCTGGATGTCCATTGGCGTCACGCCGGATCGGCGGATTTCTTCGCGAAATTCAGGCCGCCGACGACCTGCATCGTCGGCAGGACTTCCATGAAGCTGACATTCATCCGTTGCGGCGCAAGCACGGCGAAGGCAACGGAATCGGCGATGTCGACGGGCAGAAGCGATTCATATTCGTCGAAGAAGCGCCGTTTCGCCTCCTCCATATCGCCGATCAGCCGGCCGAAGACCTCGGTTTCCACGCGTGCCGGGGAAATTTCCGTGACCCGGATGGCCGAGCCGTAGAGATCGCACCGCAATTGCCGGGACAGGGAGTGCACACCGGCCTTCGTCGCATGATAGACCGTATTGCCGCCGGCAAAGGCATAATGACCGGCGATCGAGCTGATATTGACGATATGCCCGCGGTTCCGCCGGACCATGCCGGGAACGACCAGATGCGTCAGTTTCAGGACCGCGCGCAGGTTCACGTCCACTAGGGCGTCGATATCCTCGGCGGTCGTGTCGGCGATATTGCCCGTGCGGGATTGTCCGGCATTATTGACCAGGATATCGATTTCGACGGTCTTCGCGATCTCGGCCATGCCGTCATGATCGGCCACGCTGACGGCATGGGGGGTGCAGCCGGTGTCGTCCGCCAGCCGCGCCAGCCTCTGCTTGTCCCGCGCGACCGCATGAACGGCGATGCCGGCCGCGCGCAGGCGGCCGACGATGGCCGCCCCGATTCCGGACGATGCGCCGGTCACGAGGGCAGTGCGATAGGGCTGGTTGCTCATCTCTTCCGGATCCTGATGATGCGTCGACCTGATATTCCCTTTGATGCTAGTTTCGTAACGATCGCATGGCCAAGAGCAGTTTGTTCTTGCGTCATAAGATAATGCGATGGAAGCGCGCGCTTTCGAGCCATAAGATTATCCGATGGCTTCACACTGAAAATGGCTCTGGCGAGTCCCTGGTGAAACGCCCTAGTGTCCTGGCCGAGAAATTCTTATGAGAATTTCCCGGATCAGCAGGCCACTAAAATATTGATTCTGGCGCATCGCACGGACGAGCCGAGACCGTGTCGTTTCGATATCGGTTTCAGAGTCCGACCTCTCGCGCCTTCGGGCGTGAGCGATCGTCATGCTGGAGACGGCACAGGGTGAACGAAGACACGACGCAGACGCACGATGCCGGCCTTGCCGCCGATCGGCCGCATGACATCACGGACGGTAAAGTCACGGACGGTCCGGCGCGCGATGCGCCGGTCATCAGCATGATCGGGACGCGGGCGATGCTGTTCGAGGCGCCGGGCGATTTTACCCTGGCCCAGCAGCGGCGGATCTGGGCCCTGATGGACGAAGCCGGCAGCCGGGCCGACGTCGCGGAGCTGATCCCCGGCGTCACGAACCTGATGCTGGTGTTCCGCGCCCCACCGGAACGGCCCCGCATCGTGGCGGACTGGCTGCGCGATGCGTGGGACAGGCTGCCCGAACGGCATATCGCGGGACGGCTGTTCGAGATCGGCGTGCGCTATGGCGGCGCGCTGGGGGAAGACCTGGCCCGTGTCGCCGCGCATAGCGGCCTGTCGCCGGCCGAAGTCATTTCCATTCATCACGCCGGCGAATACACCGTCTGCGCGCTGGGAAGCGCGCCCGGTTTCGGTTATCTGCATGGTCTCGACCCCCGCATCGCCACCCCACGGAAAGCGGTGCCGTCGCTGAAAATGCAGGCGGGCACGGTGACGATCGGCGGCATGCAGGCCGGCATTTCCGCCCTGACGGGGCCGAACGGCTGGAACGCGATCGGGTTTGCCGACATCACGCTGTTCGATCCGCAGACGGTTCCGGCCGCGCTGTTCGCGATCGGGGACCGCATCCGATTCCATCCGGAAAGCATCGTGCTGTGATCACGGTTCTGGAAACATCCGCCCTGAATACGGTGCAGGATCTGGGCCGCACGGGCTACCGCCAATTCGGCGTCGGCACGTCCGGCGCCATGGATCCGCTGGCCGTCGAAATCGGCAATGTTCTTCTGCGCAACCCGCCCGGCGCGGCCTGCATCGAAATCCAGACCTATCCGTTCGTCATCCGGTTCGAATCCGCCTGCGGCTTCGCCGTCACGGGGGTGGACGCCGCGCTGGACCTTGACGGGCGCCCCGTTCTGGCCTGGACCGCCGAACAGGCGGCGGCGGGGCAGGTCCTGACGGTGGGTCCGCCGCGAGGGGGGGCCCGTGCCTATCTGTGCGTGTCGGGCGGGCTGGACGTGCCCGTGGTCCTGGGGTCGCGCAGCACGCAGTTGCGCGGCGGATTCGGCGGCCTGTCGGGCAGGCCGCTGGAGGCCGGGGACGTGCTGAACGTGACGGGCGGTCCGGCTACGTCCGGCTATGGCGCATTGCCCCCGTCGGTCGCGCTGTGCCGGCCCTGCGACATCGATGACGGCGGCATCGTCACGCTGCGCGCCATTCCGGCGACGGATTTCCATCTGTTTACCGACGCGTCGCGCGAACGGTTCTGGGACACGGCATGGCGCATCACACCGCAGAGCGACCGGGTCGGCTATCGCCTGAACGGTGATCCGCTGCGCCTGCAACACCCCGTGGAACTGCGATCGTACGGCATCGTGCCCGGGATCATCCAGGTGCCGCCCGCCGGCGAGCCCATCGTGCAGATGGCCGATGCCAATACGGCGGGCGGCTATCCCCGGATCGCCGCCGTCATCGAAGCCGATCTGTGGCGCCTGGCCCAGGCACGCATCGGCACGCGCATACGCTTCGCGCGATGCGACCATGAACAAGGGGTGGCCGCCATGCAGCCGGTCGCATCCTATCTTGGCGACCTGCGCAGGATGGTCGCCCTGTATGGCGCGTCCGCCCGGCGGCGCGCGCCCCGCACATCCGGAGCCTGACGATGAAGATCGACCTGAATTCCGACATGGGGGAAGGTTTCGGCCGCTGGCGCATCGCGGACGATGACGGCCTGATGGACGTCGTTTCCTCGGCCAATATCGCGTGCGGGTTCCATGCCGGCGACTATGCCATCATGGACCGCACGGTCCAGGCGGCGAAGGAGAAACATGTCGGCATCGGCGCGCATCCCGGCCTGCCCGACCTGATCGGCTTCGGACGCAGGACGATGGCGGTCTCGGATGCCGAGATGGAGGCGATGCTGGCGTGCCAGATCGGCGCCCTGCAGGGGATCGCGGCCCGGCATGGACATCGCGTGACGCATGTCAGCTACCATGCCGCGTTCGGTACCATGGCCAATGCGGATGACGGGCGCGCCATGCGGCTGGCCCGCGTCATCGCCGCCCTGGATCGCGACCTGACGGTCTTCTCCATGCCCGGCCAGCCGACGGAACGCGCGGCGGAAAAGGCGGGGCTGCGCGTGCTGACCCTCTTCCTTGCCGATCGCGCCTACACGGATGCGGGAACCCTGGTGCCCCGTGGACGGAACGGGGCCGTCATCCATGACCTGACCGCCGTCCGGGCCCGGGTGCGCCAGTTTCTGGAGGATGGGTCGGTCCGGACCATCGAGGGGTCGCGGCTTGCGGTGAAGGCGCGCTCGATCCTGGTCCATAGCGATACACCCGGTTCGCTGGAACTCGCGCGGGCCATTCGCGCGGAAATCGAAGCGGCCGGCGCGGAACTGACGCCGGCCCATCGGCTGATGGACGGATGCTGATGGACGGATATGGGCAGGCATAAGAATCCGCTATCGCGCCGGAACGAACTTCTATGGCGGAAAGCGGCGCCTGGAGCATTACAGTCGCGTTATGATACGAACGCGGAACACCGAAGCGCCATCATCGATCCGTGACGGGGCGGGCGCGCGCGCCCGTCGTGCTGCAAGGTGGAATACGCGATGAAGCACGACCTGAAACGCGGTGCGTTCCTGCTGATTGCCGCCACGCTGTTTACCGCCATGCTGAACGCGCTGCAGAAGGTGACGGGGGCGAGGCTGTCCGTCTTCGAGATCATCTTCTTTCGAAATCTTCTTTCCCTGCCTTTCGTCATGCTGATCGCGGCACGGACGGGGATGACGTTGAGAACCAGCCATTTCGGCGGTCATCTGATGCGCTCGGCCGTCGGTCTGACCAGCATGATCATGGTCGTGGTCACGGTGACCCGGCTTCCGCTCGCGGACCAGCAGGTGCTGTCCTATACCCAGCCGCTCTTCCTCGTCCTGCTGTCGATTCCGTTGCTTCATGAAAACCCGTCGCGCCATCGCTGGATCGCGGTATCGATCGGTTTTTCCGGAGTCGTCGTGGTGGCTTTGGGCAAAGGGCTGCTGCAGCCGGGTCCCGCGTCCGTCCCGGGCTGGGCCTATGCCGTGGCCCTGGCGCAGGGCGCGGTGGGGGCGCTGACGACCATGCAGATCCGGCAATTATCGGCAACGGAATCCAGCACGACCATCGCCCTGTGGCAGGCGGTCCTGATGACGATCGCCACCGCGATACCCCTGCCGTTCGTCTGGACGACACCCCGCATGGACGATGCGCTGTGCCTTGTCGCCGTGGGCGCCTTTGCCGGCATCGCACAAATTCTGCAAACCGAGGCGTTCGCGTCGGCCCAGGTATCGGCCATCGGCCCCTTTGCCTATTCGGGACTGTTATGGGCCGCGCTTATCGGCTGGTTCGGCTTTGCGGAAGTGCCCGGCATCGGGATGCTGAGCGGCGCCCTGCTGATCGTCGGGTCGGGGCTGTGGATGCTGCGTCATGACCGGCCGAAAAGACGGAAACCGGCGAACCACGGGATGATGCCCCCCGTCAAAGGAGCGCAGCCATGACCGTGTCCCCCCGCGAATCCCGTTGCGAGCCCCGTTGCGAGCCTCTCTGCGACTCGCCGGATGCGCCGTCGGTTTCCGGCTTTCCGGCGACGTCCGCCGCGCATGCGCCGGCAGGCGGGAAAATCGCGTCGCGCCATGTCTTCTTCGCCCTTGTGTTCCTGATGTACGTCATCAGCTATGGCGATCGCGCGGCCCTGTCCATCGCCCTTCCCGCGCTGGGAAAGGAATTCGCCCTGAGCCCGGTCGAGATGGGCTGGGTGTCGTCCAGCTTCCTCTGGTCGTATTTTCTGTTGAACCTGCCGTCGACGATCGTGCTGGACATCGTCGGTGCCCGGCTTGTGGGCAGCGTCGCCGTCGCCCTGTGGTCCTGCGCGATGCTGCTGGGCGGCATGGTCCAGAATATTTCGCAATTCCTGATGACCCGCGTGCTGCTGGGGATCGGCGAGGCGCCCACGTTCGGCGTCGGGGCGACGGTCGTCAGGAACTGGGCGCTGCCGAAAGAGCGCGGATCGGTCATGACCGTGCTGCTGACCGGCATGCAACTGGGCCTGGCGGGCGGCACGATCGCGGGGGCGTACCTGATTGCCCTGTTCGGCTGGCGGTTCGAGTTCGTCGCGCTGGGAGCGATCGGCCTGGTCTGGGCGGCGGCGTGGTGGATGACGTACCGCAATCCTGCCGGGAGCATGCCCCGGCGCGGGACGGCCCGCATTTCGATCGGCGAGGTGCGGGCGCTTTTCCGGTCGCGCTCGTTCTTCGGGATCCTTGTCGTGCAATGCACGCAGAATTACCTCAATTTCCTGGTCATGTCGTGGATGCCGCTCTATCTGATCCACGAACTGCGCATCGACGTGACCGGATCGGGAACCAGCACCGCCTTATGCTATCTCTGTGCCGCGGCCGGCGCGGTGATCGTGGGCCGCGTTTCCGAGCGCATCGTTTTCCGGCGCAGGCTGCACCCCCCGCGCCGCCGGTTCATCGTGGCCGGCTGCCTCGGCGGGGCGGCGACGATCGGCCTGCTGCCGCATTTTCATACCATGACGCCGATTCTTCTGGTACTTTCGGTTTCTCTTTGCGGCCTGATCGCGGCGAACGGCGCCAATACCGCGTTGCTGACCGACCTGGTGGACGACGGACGCAAGATCGGGGCCGTGACCGGCGTCACCCTGACATTCAGCAATTCGCTCGGTCTTCTCGCCCCGATCGTGACCGGATACATCGTGTCCTATACGGGACGGTTCGACATTGCGTGGTATATGTGCGCCGCGGCGCTGGTCATGGCCGGGCTGGCGTCGATCCTGATGGTGGACCGGCCGATCGCCATGCGAAGCGGCGACATGCGCCGAGACGCGTAGGCGATGGGTTCCGACGCCGGAGCAGCGTCGAGCCGTCGTGAAGCCCACACGATATAATTATCGGAAACTTTTCCACATCCATACGTCTTGCAGAGACCGAACCGGTTTGTGTGCCGCCGCCCGCGGACATGCCGAAGGGTGTGAGCGCGAACGAGAATGGCCATGGGATACGGTCCGGATCTTCACGCGCCGGGGACGACAGCACGTCGGAGAGTTTTGGGCCTTGCCGCCGGCGGCGGCGTGGCCGCCCTGTTGACCGGATGCAGCCTGCCGATGCGGGGACCGGCCGTGCCGCTGGCCCGGACGCGCCAGGCCAGCGTGCTGGGCGTACCGAACGAGCGTTTCTTCCCGTTCTACGGGACGGAGCCCATGGAAGCCGAGGTCTTGGCGGCCCTGGAGCGGATGCGGCGGACGGGCGGCCTGGTGCCGGGTACGTTGCTGCCCGCGCTGCAATTGCTGGCGGTATCGGGCGGCGGAGAAAACGGCGCCTTCGGCGCGGGCGTGCTGTGCGGCTGGTCCGACCAGGGCACGCGACCGGTATTCCAGCTTGTGACGGGCGTCAGCACCGGGGCGCTGACCGCGCCGTTCGCCTATCTGGGATCCGGCTATGATCCGCAATTGCGCGCCGTCTATACCGAACTGACGCCATCCCACGTGCTTTTGCGGCGCTTCTTCACCGCCGCGCTGTTCAACGACGCGATGAGCGACAACGCCCCGCTGTTCCGGACCATCTCGCGATACTTGAACGCGGACATGCTGGCGGCGCTGGCACGCGGCTACGCCGATGGGCGGCTGCTCTTCGTCGGGACCACCGACCTCGACGCCCAGCAGCCGGTGATCTGGAATATCGGCGCCATTGCCGCAAGCGGACACCCCCGGGCATTGAACACGATCCGTCGCATCCTGCTGGCGTCCGCCGCGGTGCCCGGCGCGTTTCCGCCGACCATGTTCGACGTCGTCCTGGACGGCAGGCCTTATCAGGAGATGCATGTGGACGGCGGCGCCTTCGCACAGGCATTCTTGTACCCGGCCGCGCTGACACGGCTGCGGCGCCAGCGCATGGCCGCCGGTCAGCCCGTGGTCGCGGCGACCGCCTATGTCATCCGCAATGGTCGTCTGGACCCCGAATGGGCGGCGACGGAACGGAGCACTCTGGGCATCGCCGGACGGGCGATATCCACGATGATCACGGCCAGCGGGATCAATGACGTCATGCGGCTGTACAACACGACCCGGCGCGACAATATCGATTTCAATCTGGCCTATATCGGCCCCGACTTCGACATGAAGCTGCCAAGGCCGTTCGATCAGGGCTATATGCGGGCATTGTTCGATTACGGCTACCGGCGCGCGCGCGCCGGCTATCCCTGGGCGAAGGCGCCGCCGATTTAGAGGAGATCCCGGTCGTGAAGATTCTCGACAGTTTATCGGGCTTTCGGGTTGGGGGTACCTGCTTTCGACGATTTGCGGCAAGCATCGAGGATGAGGGGCGGTCTTTATCCCGTCAGCGCATCCGGTCAGTGCATCTGGGCCGGGCCGCCGAATCCCCGAATCGTCCATATCAGCGGCGAGGCATCGGCGCGAATGCTTCCTATGCGCGGCTGATTCAGATCCATGATCAGGATCATGCCGCCTGACCACATCATCAGCAGCAACGTGGTCAGGACGATGTGCCGATCGCCGCCGAGGCCCAGTTGATAGCCCAGGGCACCGATCGTCGCGAGTGCCTCGAGATAAAGCATCAGCACGATATTCGTCAGCACGTGGCTTTGGTACGCAAATCGCTGCGATGTGAAAAGGTCGAACATGTCATTCAACGCGCTGGCCAGCGCGATCGTCACCGGATTGGAGGCATGCCGGGCGATCATGCCCATGGAGCGCCATATGCCGTCCTGCAAGGCGCCCATCCGCTCGACCAGTCCGGGGATGTCCGCATTCGACTCCGCCGTGGTATAGGCGAGCGCGACACGGGCGTACTCTTCGATTTCCGCCGCGATCACAGCCGATTCGGCGCCATCGATCAAGTTCGCGCGCAGCCACGCCGTGCTGATGGCGTTTGCTTCGGCCAGCACGAGATCGCGGCGTGCCTCGAAGCGGTCCTGCGCGAAGTTTATGGACAGGCTCAAGGTAAACGCGAGCAGGCCGATCATTCCCGTCGTCAACGTGGCGCTTGCCGCGAGATCCGTACTCTTTTCCGATTTCCGTGAAGCGATGCGCCGTCCGAAGCGATAGCCGAATTCCGCCGCGAACATGAGAGACGGGAACAGGATACCCGCCACCCCGCCGATGCTCAATATCGACAGATGTCGGAAGGCCGCCAGAATCATCCGATGCCACAATCATCCGATACACCGATCATCCGATGCCTCCCATGCCGCGACACAGGCTGAGCGCGCCGCAAGTCCGTCACCGAACGGGCCGCGTCCTGCAGCAGGCCAGGTCATAGCGGGCCAGGTCGGTGGGAGTTTCCGCCTTATGGCCGGTTATCGTCGCCGCACCCGGGGACGGCCGCGTGTCTGTTCATATCTCTGTTCATACCTCTGTGACCGCTTCAACCTTTACGGTCCGCAGCCCGTTGAGCCGCTGCCCCGGATGAGCGAATCGAGCACGGGCCGCTTTGGCCATCCGGAAGGTTTTCCTTCAAGCAACATACCGGTCCTGGTTGCAAAGGTACCCGTCATGTCAGGGATTGTCTCTCGATGGCATAGAATGGTGTTTCCGGGGATGCTGCTTGCCGCGTCCGCCCTGGCGATTTTTCCTGGCGGATGCTCGGAAGGATCGAGCGACCAGCAGGGCGGTTCGTCGGGGCGCGTCCCGGACGGCTATGTCGAACTGCACGAGTTTCAGGTGGCGTTCATCGGAAGCGGCGGCGGCGGAAACGGCACCCTCACCTTCCGCGGAAAGACCTATCCGATCCGCTTTGGCGGCCTGGGTATCGGTGGGTTCGGCATCTCGTCGGTCGATGCGACCGGGGAAGTTTTCGACCTTCATGACATCAAGCAATTTCCCGGCAGCTACGGACGGGCACGTTACGGCTTCGCCGTCGGCACCGCGAGTGCCGGGCAGATGTGGCTGCAAAACGGCTCCGGCGTCGTGTTGCATCTCCACGCGAAGCGGAAGGGGCTGATGCTGAGCCTGGGCGGAGACGCCCTGGTCATTTCCATGAAGTGATCCTTGCGGCAAATTGCCGTGGGGACCATCTTTTTTGCGATACCGCCGTCAATTCGGAACCATCGTTTGCAACGACAGGGTCCGACGGCGACCCCGGCACATATGTCAAAGGCATGTCGTCCAAAAAAAGCCGGATGCGAACGCGCCCTGCAATGGAGGCTGTATCGTGGCGAGATGGACATACGTATTGGCGGTGCCCCTGGCCCTCTATACCCTGGCCCCGCCCGTTGTCGTCGCGCAATCGGTCACGGCGCAGACGCCCGCTGCGCCGCACGCCGCCACGACGCATGTTTCAAAGGAAGAACTGCGGCAGATGGTCGCGCCGATCGCGCTCTATCCGGACGCGTTGCTGACCCAGATTCTGGCCGCGTCCACCTATCCCCTAGAGATCGTGATGGCCGATCGATGGGTACGGGCACCCGGCAACGGGACTTTGAAAGGCGACGCGCTGATCCGGGCGCTGGATGGACAGGACTGGGACGCCAGCGTGAAGTCGCTGGTGCCGTTTCCGGACATTCTTCACACAATGAGCGAGAATATCGACTGGACGCAGAAGCTGGGTGAAGCTTTCCTGGCGCAACAGTCCGACGTCCTGGCCGCCGTGCAGGCGCTGCGGGGGCGTGCCGAGGCTGCCGGGACGCTCAAGAGCACCGCGCGGCAGACGGTCACGCACGAGGGGTCCAACTATGTCATCACGCCTGCGCAGCCCGATACAGTCTACGTGCCGGCCTACGACCCGAACGTTGCTTACGGCACCTGGCCCGATCCATCCTATCCGCCGGCATATTACCCGCCGCCGACCGGTACGTATGCGGCGTCGGCCCTGGCGACCGGACTGGCATTCGGTGCGGGTATCGCCATTACAAATTCGCTTTGGGGCTGGGGGCAACCGAATTGGGGAGCCGGCAACGTCAATATCAACGCAAGCCGCTTCAACGGCATCAATGCCAACCGCTACAATAATTTTCGCGCGAACGGTGCGGCCGTGACCTCGGGCAACTGGCAGCATAATCCCGACCATCGACGCGGCGTGGCCTATGCCAATCCGCAGGTGCGCCAACAATATCGGCCCGGCACCGGCGCCAATTCGGCACAACGCGAAGCGTTCCGCGGCCGCGCCGCGCCCGGGACGTCCAATATCGGTCAGAATCGGCAGGCCCCGACCAGGCGAGGGAACGCGGGGACGATCCAGCGCCCGAATGCGGGCGCCGGCAATCGACCGAATATCCGGTCCCCCGCCGGTGGCGGCGGCACCGCGCAAGCGCTCCGGAATAGTCCACGCACCGGTGGGGAAGGCAGATTTTCCGGAGCCGGATCACAGAACCGTCGGGCATCCGCGGGTGCTCCGGCCTTTCAGAGCATCGGCAACGGTGCGGGCGCGCGCGCGCAGGCAGCGCAGGGCCGTGCAAGCCGCGCCAGCATGTCCGGCGCCGGCGCCGCGCGTGGTGGGGGCATGCGCGGTGGCGGCGGTGGGGGCATGCGTGGCGGGGGCATGCGCGGTGGCGGCGGACGGAGAGGAGGACGTTGATGATGGGCACATCGTTGCGGCGACGGCTTGCCATCATTCCGCTTGTGCTGCCGCTTTTCGCGGCGGCTCCGGCGGCGACGGGCGAATATTTCGCCACGCCGGAAGCCGCGATCATGGCGTTGGTCCTCGGCGCGCGCGCGGACGATCGCGACGAACTCAGGACGGTGTTCGGCGAGGCGGGGCTGCGTGCCATAAGTTCGGGCGACCCGGCGGCCGATCGGGCCGGCGAGAACAGATTCGTCGCGGCCTACGACGCCGGCCACACGATCGCCATCCATGACGGGACAGCGATATTATCGATCGGCGCGGATCAGTGGCCTTTCCCGATTCCCCTGACCCATTCGCAGCACGGCTGGTCCTTCGACGTCCCGGCAGGGCTTGATGAAATTCTGGATCGTCGTATCGGCGCGAACGAGCTGTATACGCAGCAGGTCATGCTGGCCTACGTGGACGCGCAGTACGAGTATGCCCAAGGACTGCATGATGGCCGCAAGGTGCATGTCTACGCTCAACGACTTTTAAGCAGTCCAGGCAAGCAGGACGGGCTTTACTGGCCCACGGAGGAAGGACAGCCGCCCAGCCCGCTGGGACCGCTGGTCGCCGAGGCGTACGCGGGCGGCTATCACCCGGGCGGGACCGGCAAACCCCAGCCATATCATGGCTATTTCTTTCGCGTGCTGACGGCGCAGGGGCCCCATGCACGTGGCGGTGCCTATGATTATATCGCCGATGGATTGATGCTGGGCGGTTTCGGGCTGGTCGCGTGGCCGGTACGCTGGGGAAATTCCGGCGTGATGACATTCATCGTCAATCAGGATGGCGAAATCTATGCGAAGGATCTTGGGCCGGATACACCGGCCCTGGGCAGCGCCATGACCCGCTTCGATCCGGATCCGACGTGGCAGAAGATCGGTGCGCCCGCGCCGATCGCCGGCCAGGCCGGTGATGAGGGCGGGTAAGGATTGGCGAAGAGTCCGGGCCTTTCCCTATTGCAGCATGATCATGGGCGGCGGCGGGACGGCATTGGCAGCGGGCGGCATGCCAAAGAGCGTGTAGCCGTTGCGGCCGGACGCCTTGGTCATGTAGAGCGCGATGTCGGCCTTGCGCATGAGATCGTCGGCGCCGGCGCTGCCGGGGTCGATCATGGCGGCGCCGATGCTGGCGGTGACCGACCGCGTGACCCCGGCGAAGCGGTAGGGCGCGCGCAGCGCGTCGGAGATGGAGGCGCAGAGATGGTCGCGTTCGGCCGGGGAGAAGGCCCCGGGGACGATCGCCGCGAATTCGTCGCCGCCGAAGCGGCCGACGCTGCCGTGCAGGCCCCCGACCAGTTCGCGCATCCTGGCGCCGAACGCCTTGAGGAATTCGTCGCCGGCCTGGTGTCCCAGGCCGTCATTGATGCTTTTGAAATCGTCGATGTCGATGAACAGCACGATGCCGGAATCATGCCGGGCGATCAGCGTGCCGAGCACCGTTTCGAACATCTGGCGGTTCATCGTGGCGGTCAGCGCGTCATGGGTCGCGGCATATTCGAGATTGGCCTTGAGCAGCAGCAGCCGGCTTGTGTAGCGGCGCTTCTCGCCCACCGCGTTGTTGATCGGCAGTACCACCAGCAGCAGCGAGAACAGATAGGGCTGCAGCATGTCCTCGCGCATCAGGTGGCCATCCGGCGACAGGCGGGCGATCGGTCCCAGGCCGTGCGCGGTCAGCGCCGAGGCGAGGATGGAGACGAAGAAGATCGCGGTGAAGACCCAGGCGGCCCGGGCATGGAAGGCCAGCATCGCCAATGCCGGATAGACGAACAGGAAGAGCGGCGAGCGGGCCCAGGCGAAGCTGAGGACCGCCAGCGCGGCGCAGAGCAGGAGCAGGGTCAGCGCGCCGGTGTCGACATGCGGGCGGGTGGCCGGCCGGCGCGGGGATGCGCGGACCAGATGCAGCACGGCCGGCGTGGCGAGCAGCAGGCCCAGCGCGTCGCAGAGCACCCATTGCACCCATTCATGGAGGGGAACCCCGGGGTCGTTCAGAAAGATCCGTTCGACCGTGACGCCCAGCGCGGCCTCGGCGGCGGCGGACAGCAGGGCGATGACGGTGAAGGCCGCGAAGCGGCGCGGGCGCATCAGATTGGTGACTGCGCCGCAGAAGCGCCGGGTGAACGGCGCGGCCAGCACAGCCTGCAGCACGTTGAGCATGCAGGCCAGCACGGATTCGGGCGGGGACAGGGCACTGAGCTGGTTGATGAGCAGGTTCGTGCACAGGCAGGCCGCGAGCACGGCCGCCGCGAGCGCCGGGCGCAGGGTGAGCAGGGCGACCAGCATGGCCGCGTTCGCCGACCAGAACGAGGAGTAGCCGGAATCGTCCGACAGCAGGAAACGCGTGGCCAGCGCGCAGAGCCCGAAGAGTGCGACGAGCAGGGCGGCCGTATCGATGCCCCGCCTGACTTCAGCCGACCGGCACGGTCTCCACCCCAACCAGCGCCCTCCCCCCAGAATGTATCGACGTGCCCCCGCACGGCCGATGGTGGTCCTTTCGACATGGTTGCCTTGAAACGGCCGCATAGACAAGGCACGACGCGCGTCGGCGCCCGCGCGTGGCGGGAGAGTATATCTTTGATTTTTCCAAACAGTGCCGGCGCGGGAGGCCGTGGCGGGCGCTATCCGCCCTGCCTGAGGTCCAGGTGGCGGATGCCCTGGCGCGCGGCCTCGTCCCGCGCCGCGTCGTATCCGGCATCGGCGTAGCGCATGACGCCGAGGCTGGTGTCGTTGGTAAGCGCCAGGCGCAGGCGTTCGTCCGCCTCGACCGAGCCGTCGGCGATGAGCGTGACGCCGGCGCTGGTCATGTAGCCGGCATAGCCGCCGCCGCCGGAATGGATCGCCACCAGGTCGGCCTGCGACGAGCAGGCGAGCATGGCGCAGAGCAGCGGCCAGTCGGCGATCGCGTCCGAGCCGTCCCGCATGTTTTCGGTCATGATGTTGGGGTGCGCCATGGCGCCCGCGTCCAGATGGTCGCGGGTGAAGGCCACGGGGCCGGACAGCGTGCCCTGGCGCACCATGCGGTTGACCGCGAGGCCGACCGTGGTGCGGGCCTGGTGGCCGAGCCAGGCGATGCGCGCGGGCAGGCCCTCGACCGGGATATGGTCGCGCGCCAGCGTGATCCAGTTGACCACCGAGGGGTCGTCGGCAAAGGTTTCAAGCAGGTAATCGTCGATCCGGCGGATGTCGCCGGGATCGTTGGACAAGGCGATCCAGCGGAACGGTCCGATCGCCCGGGCGAACAGGGGGCGCAGATAGGCCTCGGTGAAGATCGGGATGTCGAAGGCGTCCTCGATCCCGGCCTTTTGCGCCTGGGTGCGGATCAGGTTGCCGTTGTCGAACACGACGGCGCCCGCGGCGCGGAAATCGAGCATGGCGCGGACGTGCCGGGCGATCGAGGCCAGCGACAGGGCCGCCAGGCGGTCGGGGTCGCTGTCGCGCAGCGCCCGGGCCTGCGCCAGGGTCAGGCCGGCCGGGATATAGCCGTGGACCAGGTCGTGGGCCGAGGTCTGGTCGGTCACGATGTCCGGGACGATCCCGCGCGCCAGGATCTGCGGGAAGATGTCGGCGGCGTTGCCGGGCAGGCCGATCGAGCAGGCCTGCCCCCGCGCCTGCGCCGCGGCGGCCAGCGCCAGCGCGTCGTCGAGGGTTTCGGCGCGGTGCTGGAGATAGCCGCTGTCGATCCGTCTGGCGATGCGCGCGGGGTCGATCTCGACGCAGAGGATGACCGCCCCGGCCAGACGCCCGGCCAGCGGCTGCGCCCCGCCCATGCCGCCCAGCCCGGAGGTCAGGATCAGCCGTCCGGCCAGGGTGCCGTCGAAATGGCGGTCGGCGATGCGGCGGAAGATTTCGTACGTGCCCTGGATGACGCCCTGCGAGCCGATATATTGCCAGTCGCCGGCGGTCAGCCCGCCCCAGCAGATCAGGCCCTGTTTTTCGAGCCGGTAGAATTCCTCGGCCCTGGCCCATTGGCCGACCATGTTGCAGTTGGCCATCACCACGATCGGGGCGCGGGAATGGGTCTTGACCAGGCCGATCGGCTTGCCGGACTGCACGATCAGGGTCTCGTCCTCGTCCATCGTCGTGAGCGCGCGCACGATGGCGTCGTGCGCGGGCCAGTCGCGCGCCGCCTTGCCCAGGGCGGCGTAGACCACGAGATTGTCCGGGTCCTCGGCGACCGACAGGACGTTTTCCAGCAGGCGGAGCAATCCTTCCTGCCGCCAGCCGCGACAGCGCAGGTTGGTGCCGGAGGCCAGGCCGAAATGGCGATGGGTCATGGGATGGGTCATGGAGCGTCCCCTTGTGTCGGCATGGACGGCGCGGCCGGCGCCAGCGCGTAGGTCGCCAGGTCGATGCCCAGGGCGCGTTCGACCGGCGGGTAGACGGCGGGATCGAGGACCGAGGAGGAGAGCGGGAATTTCGTCCTGTCCACATGCAGGACGAGCAGTTCCATGCCCTCGGCGATTTCGCCGACGCTGAGCGGGTAGCCGTCGGGCGCCAGCGTGGTGATGATGTCGGGGAAGGAGGCGCGGCGCGTGCCGCCGGCGTCGTCGACCGCCATGTATTCGTTCATGACGTGCAGGGTCAGCGCGGAATCGCCCCGGCCGACCGTGATCGTGCCGACATCGAAGGCGTCGGACGTGTAGGTGACGGATTTGCGGCTCACCCGGCCCCGGGCCAGGATCGTGCCGTCCAGCACCCGGACGATCGTGTCGACGACCGCGTGGCCGCCTTTTGCCCGGGCGGCGAGCACGGCCTCGCCCAGCGCGAGGGCGCGGGAGATGCCGCCGGCGGCGGCGTGGCGTTTCACGTACCGGGCCGGGAGCGGATTGCGGCAGGAGGCGATGAAGCCGCCCGACATGTCGGACGCGGTGCGCAGGATCGGCGAGATGCGGGCGGTGGCGCCCCTGGCGACCATCTCGATATAGGCGTTGCGCGCGCGGTTGCCGCCCACGGCCGCCTGGATCATGGTTTCGGGCGAGTTGGCCATGCCGATCGATCCCATGTCGCCGGTCGGGTGGGCGCGCATGTCGCCCACCGCGTCGACCACCTTGGTGCCGAGGATCGCGCCGGGCAGCCAGGCGTTCAGCGTGCTGGACTTGCCGTTCTGGCCGATCATCAGCCCGTAGATGGGGGCGCCCAGTTCCTGCTGCACCAGGCGCACGGCGTTGACGTAATCGACGCCCAGCATCTGCCAGTCGGTGGTGCCGGCCGGCGCGCCGATCGCGGCGGCGGTGGCGATGATGGCGTCGTCGGCGATTTCGTCGAGGGCCACGAGCTCCGGCCGGCCGGCATTGACCGCCGCCGTGCCGAGCATGCGCCCGTGCTCGACCCAGCCGCCGCCGCCGCAGGCGAAGATCGACCCGCCGCATATCGCGGATTCGACGTCCTTTTCGACCAGAATTCTGCCCATGACGGGTATCCCTTTCGTGCGGTTACGGCCCGCGGTCGCAGGCCAGCATGGTATCGGCGAGCACGCGCGCGCCCCGCGCGGCGTCGTCGGGCGCGCACCATTCCGCCGGGTCGTGGCTGCGCCCGTCGCGGCAGGGCACGAAGATCATCGCCGCGGGGGCGAGGCGCGCGACGAAGGCGGCGTCGTGCCCGGCGCCGGAGACCATTGCGCAATGCGCGAGGCCCAGCCCGTCGGCGGCGGCGGCGATGCGCGCGGCGAGCGCCGGGTCGCACGCGACCGGGTGGCTGTCCGACAGGATGGTGAACGCCGCGAGGCGCGCCCGCGCCCGGTCCGCCGCGCGGTCGCAGGCGGCGCGCAGGGCGTCGAGCAGCGTCTGGAGCACCGGCCGGTGCGAGACGCGGATATCGACCACCAGCCGGGCCGCGCGCGGCACGACATTCGCGGCGTTGGGCGCGATATCGACCACGCCGCAGGTCGCCGTGACATGGCCGCTTCCCGACGCGGCCAGCGCGCCGGCCCGTTCGGAGACGAAGCCGATGATCGCGGCGGCGGCCACCGCGGCGTCCTGCCTGTGGTCCATCGGGGTGGTGCCGGCGTGGTCGGCGCGGCCGGCGAAGCGGATTTCGACCCGGGTCACGCCGGCAATGGCCTGGACCACGCCGATCGGCCGCCCCGCCCGTTCGAGCACCGTGCCCTGTTCGATATGGAGTTCGAGGAAGGCGCGGATATCGTCGCGGCGCGGGCCGTCGAGGCGCGCCGGATCGCCGCCCATACGGGCGATGGCGTCGGCCAGGCTTTCGCCCCACGGCGCGACCAGGGCGCGCTGTCCGGCGGAGAGCGCGCCGGACAGGCCGCGGCTGCCGATGCAGGACAGGCCGAATTCGCTGGGTTCCTCGGCCAGGAAATCGACCACTTCGAGATCGTGATCGAGGGCCAGGCCGGACTCCGCCAGGGCCCGGGCGGCCTCGAGCGCCGCCAGGACGCCGAGCATGCCGTCGAACCGCCCGCCGTCGGGGACCGAGTCCGAGTGCGAGCCGGCCATGAGCGTGCCCGCCCCCGGCCGCGTGCCGGCGCGGCGGCCGATCAGGTTGCCGGCATCGTCGATGCGGCAATCCAGGCCGGCCTGGGCGAAGCGCGCGCGCAGCCAGTCGCGGCCGGCCAGGAACCGGTCCGAGAAGGAGCGGCGCGTATAGGGGCGCGCCGGGTCGGTGATCGCGGCGAGGGCCATGAGGTCGTCCCACAGCCGGCCGGGCCTGACGCAGGCCGAGGGGATCATGGCTGGTCCGGCGTGACGAAGCGGCCATGGCCGGGTTCGGCCGTGACCTGCGTGCCGTCGAAGACGCATTCGCCGCGCAGCCAGGTGGCGGCGATGCGCCAGTCGAGCGGCCGGCCGGCATAGGGGCTCCAGCCCGCGATGCTGTGGGGGCTGGCCCGGGGGTCGTAGGTCCAGTCCTGGCGCCGGGCGATGGCGATGTCGGCGTCGCGCCCCGGGGCCAGCGCGCCCTTGCGGCCGGCGATGCGGAACAGGCGCGCGGGATTTTCGGCCAGCAGGCGGGCGGCCAGCGACAGAGGCAGGGACCGGCGGGAGAGTTCGGTCAGGAAGAGCGGGTAGAGCAGTTCGAGCGACGGCGCGCCGGAGGCGTTGTCGAGCATGGCGGGGGCGGATTTGCGCGACTGGCTCCAGGACACGTGGTCGGTGGAGACGATTGTCACGTTGCCGGCGGCCAGGTGGGCCCAGAGTCCCTCGACCTCGGCCCGGGGGCGGATCGGCGGATTGACCTTGCCCCGGCCGCCCAGCCGCGCGACGTCGTTTTCCTCGTCGAGGACCAGGTAGTGGATGCAGGCCTCGGCAGTGGTGTCGAAGCCCTGCTGGCGGTAGGCGGCGCAGAGCGCGTAGCCGCGCGCGACCGAGCAATGGACGACATGGGCCGAGCAGCCGGTCGCCGCCGCGGTTTCGTAGATCTGTGCCATGGCCAGGGTTTCGCTGAGCGGCGGGCGGGACAGGCCGTGGGCGCGCCAGTCGGTGATGCCGGCGCGGGCCACCGCATCGAGGCGCGCGCGCACCATGGCGTCGTCCTCGTTATGCACGCCGGCGATCAGGCCGGTTTGGGCCACTGCCTCGAAACACCGTGCCAGCAGGTCGGCCGGGATGCGCGGGAAGCGTTCGGGATCGGTGCCGAAGGTGGAGAATTTGAAGCCGCAGGCGCCGGCCCGGGCCATGTCGGAAATATGGGCCGGACCGTCGTCCGGCGCGATCGTGCCCCACAGGGCGAAATCGACGCGGGCCTGTCCGGCGGCCTCGGCGGCCTTCTGCCGCAGCCGGTCGGCGGTGCAGACCAGGAAGCCCGCATCGTAGGGCATGTCCGCGATGGTGGTGATGCCGCCCGCCGCCGCGGCGCGGGTGGTCCAGAGAAAATCCTCCTGCCCCTGCTGCGAGCGGGAATGGACCTGCGCGTCGATGCCGCCGGGGAGGATCAGGTCCGGGCCGTACTCCACGACCCGGCGGGCGGCGGGGGCCGGGCCCTGGCCGAGCCGCGCGATGCGGCCGGAGTCGATCGCCACCCAGCCGTCCGGGAGGAGGGCGGTCGGGGTGACGATGGTGCCCATCAGGAGCAGGTCATGCATCCTCATGCGTCCTTTCGGCGATGGGCGCCGGCGCGGGGTCGGGGTGGCGGAATTCGGGGGCGGGGTCGGCCGCCAGCCGCCCGGCGACGGCCGCCAGCGCGGTTTCGGCGCGGGCGACCGCGTCGGCCACCGCGCCGCCATCGTCGAGCCAGGGCGTGTCGCAGGCGAGCCGGGCCATGATCTCGCCCGCCAGGCCGCCGGGGGTTGCGCCGGACAGGCGGACCGCCTGCCGGGCGGCCATGGCCTCCAGCGCCACGAGCGGGTGGAGCAGCGTGCATTGCAGGCGCAGCGCGCGGGCGATGGAGGGCAGATAGCTGGCTTCGTCCTCGAACCCGTTGGCGACCGGCACCTGGTAGAGCGAGGCGGGGGTGGATTCGCGCAGGATGGCGGTGGACAGGTCGGCGGCGAGCTTGGTCGCCGCGCCGAACGCCACCTGCCGCCCCGGATCGAAGGTCAGGTTGCGCGGCAGGCCGGACAGGTCCTCGCGGCACAGGGCGAGGATGCGGCCGAGCACGCCGCGGACGTAATGGCACAGCGCCAGGACCAGGGCCTGGGCGTCCAGCGCCAGGGTCAGGGGCAGCGAGGCGCCCGAGGTCATCGCCCGGCCGTCCAGCAGGATGGGATTGTCGTCGCATCGGGCGAGGCCGTGCGCCAGCGCGATTTCGACCCGGTCGAGCGTTGCCAGGAAGGCGCCGCCGATCTGGGGCATGCAGCGGAAGCTGAGCGGGTCCTGCAGGTTGCGGCGCGGCGTCCAGCCGCCGGGCGGGTTGATGCGCTGCAGGAAGCGCGCGATGCGGATTTCCGCCGCCATGCCGGTACGGCGCGCGGCCTCCCACGGGATGCCGAAGGCGCCGAAGCCGGCGCAGGACAGGCTGTAGACGCCCAGCAGCAGGGGCAGGCGGGCGCGCAGCTCGGCCGCCACCAGGGCGACGCCCGCCACGCCCACCGCGTTGCTGGACAGGACCGACATCATGTCCTTGGGCCCCGGGGACATCGGTGCCAGATTGTGGCGGCGCAGCAGGATGCGCACGGCCATGGGCGCGCCGCCCTCGGGCCCCAGGGCCTGGCCTTCGCCCATCAGGGCCGCGCCGACATGGCCCATCAGCCCGACATCGGCGCAGCCGATGGAGCCGTATTCCGGCACGATCGGCGTGATGCCCGCGTTCAGCAGGTCGCGCAGCCCGTGGGCGAGGCCCGGGCTGGCGCCGGTATGGCCGCCCAGCAGGGCGTTGAGCCGGGCCGCCATCGCCGCGCGCACCACCCGGACCGGCAGCGCCGCGCCGACGCCCAGGCAATGCGACTGCGCGAGGCGCAGCGCGTAGTTCGGCCGGTCCTCGGGCGCCACCGGATTGTCCTTGAAGGCGCCGACCATGCTGGTGGTGCCGTAGACGCCGTCGCCGCGCGCCAGAGCGGCCTCGAGCACCGCCTGGCCGGCGGCGAGGCGCGCCATGCCCGCGTCGGACAGCAGCACGGGCGCCCCGTCGGCAATGGCGACGAGGCCGGGCAGCGGCAGGTCCTCGCCCGTCAGTACCACGCTGGTCACGCCCCGTGCCTCCGCTGTGTCGTCATGGCCATTCTTTCATCGCCGGAGGTGTGCGCGGGTATGCTTTCGGCAGCATGACCCATAGGGATTTCCAGCCCCGCGCCGGCGAAAGCCGGGGCGGCCAGGCCCAGCAGGGCGGGTATCGCCGCCGCCGCGACATAGAGCGCCGGGGCGGCGATGCCGTGGATGCCCGTGCCCAGCGCCGCCAGCACGGCCGGGGCGAAGCCGCCGAACACCGACGTCGCGGCGTTGTAGGACAGCGCGATGCCGGTCGCGCGGACCGGCGCGGGGAACAGTCCCGCGATGCCGAGCGGCGCCGCCCCGACGAAGAGCGCGACCAGCCCGCAGAGCCCGGCCGCGACCGCCGCCATCGTCGCCGGGTCGTGCCGGTGGCCGAGCACGCCCATCATCGCCGAGGGCAGCACGGCCAGCAGGATCGCGCCCGCGACGAGCACGCGCCGCGCCCCCAGCCGGTCGGCGAGCCTGCCGGCCGCGAGCGCGCCCAGGACCAGGGCGACATTGCCGAGCAGATAGGCCACGTAGCTGGCATGGGGCGACGCGCCGAGCGCCGTCTGGGCGTAGAGCGGGAAGAAGATGACCAGCGCATAGGGGGCCGCCGCCCAGAGCACCGAGAGGCCGAACGCGGCGGCCAGGGCGCCGCGATGCCGGCCCGCCAGGGCGCGGAGGACGGCGAGGCCGTGATGGTGCGCGCGGTCGTGGCGGGGGACGGATAGCGGAGGCGCGGCCGGCGCGGCGCGGCGCAGGACCATGCCGATGGGGACGATGGCCAGCCCGATGCAGAACGGCACCCGCCAGCCCCAATGCGCCATCTGGTCGTGATCGAGGAATGTGGTCAGCGTCGCCGCGACGGCAGCGCCGAGCATGTTGGACAGGCCCATCGTCGCCTGCAGGAAGGAGGCGGAGAGGCCGCGCCGGCCCGGACGGGCCCGTTCGGCCAGGAAGGCGGCGGCGCCGCCGATTTCGCCGCCGGCGGAGAGGCCCTGGAGGATGCGCGCGGCGCAGAGGATGACGATGGACATCCGCCCGGCGGCCGCATAGGGCGGATCGAGCACGATCATGCCCGTGCCCGCGCCCATCAGCAGGCAGGTCAGCAGCAGGGCGGGGCCGCGCCCGCGCCGGTCCGCGTACAGCCCGATGAGCAGCGCGCCCAGCGGGCGGGCGACGGCGCCGAGCCCGAAGACCAGCAGGCTTTGCGCCAGGCGGGAAAAATCATCCGCGGCCCGGAAGATGGATGCCGCGATATAGGGCGCGAACAGCGCGTAGACCGCGAAATCGTACCATTCCAGAAGATTGCCGACGCAGGCGGAAAATATCAAAAACCCCGAGCGGCGCATCAGAAATTCGCGCTGATCGTGCCGAAGAACTGGCGCGGCGCCCCCATCAGGAAATAATTATATCCCGTATTGACGAAATTGTTTCCGAGTTCGTTGGTGGTGGCGATGTAGGTCTTGTTGGCGAGGTTGTAGATGTTGAAGCTGGCGGTGACCCCGCGCAGCACGCCGGCATCGCCGAAATTGTAGCGCATGCCGAAATTGGCCAGGAAATAGCCGGGAACATGCAGGTCGTTGGTGTAGGTGAGCTGGCGGCTGGAGATGTAGTTGCCGTCGACATGCACGTCGAACTTGCGCCACTGGTACGTGATGTTTCCCTTGTACATATAGGACGGATAGTTCGGCACCAGCTTGCCGCGGGTGGGTTCGATACCCGACGCGGTGACGACGTCCTGGTCGTAGGTCGAGTGGGCGTAGGAGAAGGAATTATAGAGCGACAGGCCCGGAAGCGGGCGGATCGTCATGCTGGCCTCGGCGCCGTTGGTGGTGACGCCGCCCACGTTCTGCACCGCCGTGATGGGGTTGATGCCGGCCTGGCTGGTGATGAGCTGCAGCCGGTTGGAGAAATTCACGCGGTAGAGCGAGGCGAGCGCGCTGAGGAACGGACTGGTGTAGCGGTAGCCGCCTTCGTACACCCAGTCGGTTTCGGGGCGCAGGGTGTTCCTGGTTTTCTGGAACGCGGCCTGCGACGCGGTCCAGGGGGTGGCGGACACGTTGGTGCCGTACCCGTCCTGGGGGAAGGCGCGCATATTGTGCGACACGTCGAAGAACAGTTCGTGATGCGGCAGGAAATGCCAGTTGGCCGAGACCTGCGGCAGGAAGGCGTTGGAGGCCGTGAGGTCGCCCTGGGCGACGAGGCCGCCATTGAGGGCCGCGTCCTGCACCGGCACCCGGTTGCCGGCCCAGACGGCCATGGATTTGAAGCCGGCATTCACGGTGAGTTGCCTGGTGACCGTGAACGTGTCCTGCAGGTGGAAGACGAAGCTGTTGGACGTGAAGACTTCCTGCCAGGCATTGGCGAAGATCTGGTCGGCGGGGAAGCCGTCGGTCGGGTTGCCCAATGTCCCCTGCCCCAGCAGCGGCGCCTGGGTGAAATAGCGGCCTTCGGTGAAGCGTCCATATTCGTACCACACGCCGGCATTGAGCTTGTGGCGCGCGAGCGTCCAGGTCGCGGCGCTTTCGAACCCGCCGCGGGCGATGCCCGGCGTCTGGATGCGTTGCGACAGCGGCGCGCCGTTCGGCGAGGGCATGTAGGGCGTGGACCAGGTGCTGTAGCCGGAATCGCCATGGCCGTAGAGCGTGGTCTTCCAGTTCAGGTCGGAGGTCAGGTTTTCGTCCAGCGTAAGGCCGCCGAGATAATCCACCCGGTTGGCGGTGCCCGCGTAATAGGCGGCGTCGAACGGGTCGTTCGTGGCGAGGAACGCCCGCGGATAGTGGCCGAGGGCGGCCTGGTACGCGGCCGTGTAGTCGGGATAGTAGTTCGCGAGGTTCGGACCGACCGTGCGCAGGTAATTGGGGGTCATGTCCTGGTAGTCGAATTGCTGGATCGAACTCCAGTCGAAGAACAGCTTGAGCGACGAGTCGCGCGGCAGCGGCTGCACCAGCTTGGCGTTCACCTGGTTGGAATAATCGTAGCCGTGGCCCTTCCACAGATCCATGTCGGTACGGGCATAGGCGACGAAGAAGCGGGTGCCGGACGGGTTGAGATCGCCGCTGTCCAGGCGCACGAAGGTGCGCGTGGCGGCGTTGCTGCCGAAGGTCTGGCCGACCGTGCCGCCGCGCGTGTGCGACGGGTCGATGGAATGGATCTGGATGGCGCCGCCGAGATTGCTGGTGGAGGCGACGTCGATCGCGCCCGCGCCCTGGGAGACGTCGACGCCGCTGACATTGTCGGAAATGATGGCGCGCGTGACGGAGAGGCCGTTGTAATTGTTGAATTGCTGATCGCCGAGCGGGATGTCGTCCAGCGTGAAGCCGAGCTGGCTCTGGTTGAAGCCGCGCATGAAGAGCTGGCTGGAATATTCGTAGGCGCCGAACGGATCGGCGGATTGGTAGAGCACGCCCGGCAACTGGCTGAGCACCTTGAGGGGCGAGGTGCCGGGTACGCTCTGCCGCATCATCGTGCGGGTGACGCTGGTCATCTGCCGGGTCGAGCCATGGCCGAACACAGCGATGGATTCGGCCTGTGGCGCGGGTTGGGCGGCGGGCGTCGCGCGCGCGCCGCGCGGCGGGTGGGGGACGCGGTGGGCGGGATGGGCCAGAGCCGGATGGGCCAGAGCGGGATGAGCTGGGGCGGGATGGGCCGGCGCGGGTCGCGCCGGGGCGGCCGCGGCCGCGCGGTCCGGGCCGGCCAGCATGGCGGCCGGAACGATCGCCAGACCGGCCAGGACGGTCGAGAGCGAGAGGGCCAGTCGTGACTTCATACGATCAATCCTTGTTATTTCAGAACATGTCTTGTCAGGCGTGGGTGACGAAGGGCCGCCGCGCCGCGTCGCGGGCGGCCACGTCGCCGTCGCGCAGTCCGAACTGGTAGATCGCGGCGCAGGCGACGCCGACCAGGCCGGCGACGATCAGCGACGGTGCGAAGGAGCCGAACCGGTCGGCCAGCATGCCGGTGATCGCGGGCGCCAGCGCGCCGCCCAGCGAGCCGCCGGTATTCTGGATGGCTTCGAGCGTCGCGACGCGGTGTTCGGCGACGATGATCGTGCCCAGCGTCCAGCCGCAGGTCATGGCGAGGCCGCCGGCGAACAGGGCCAGCGCCATGAGCGCGACCGAGACCGCGAGCCCGGCATGGACCGCCGCCAGGACGGTCGCGGCCGATGCCGCCAGCATGGCCCAGACCAGCGGCCGGCGGCTGGCATCCAGCGGCCGCATGCCGCGCGCGGCCAGGTGGTCGGAGAGCGCGCCGCCCGAGACGCAGCCCGCGAAGCCGAAGAATTGCGGCAGGGCGGACAGCATGTCGGCCCTGCCGGCGGTGAGGTGATGGACGGTCTGCAGCCAGGCGGGCATCCAGGTGGCGTAGAGCCAGGTCAGGTAGATCACGCCGACATAGCCGGCCGCCACGACCCAGGTCGCGCGCTGGCGCAGCAGCACGCCGAGATCATCGCGCAGCACCGCCGCCGGCGCGGCGGGCGGTTCGTGATCCGGCACGGCCAGCGCCTGCCGGTCGGCGGCGGAAAGCCGCATGTCGGCGGGATCGCGATAATGGAGCATCCAGGCCGCCGCGAGGACGAGGCTGACGCTGCCGACGGCGACCGACATGCCCCGCCAGCCCCACAGCAGCATGACGGACACCAGCGCGGGGGGCGCGAGCGCCGGGCCGAGCGCCGCCGAGCCGTTGAACAGGCCGATCGGGCCGCCGCGTTCCTGCGGGCGGAACCAGCGGACGAGGGCGCGCGTACCGGCGAGGAACAGCGGGGCCTCGCCCAGGCCGAGGAAGGCGCGGCATACGAACAGGCCCGGTATACCACCGACCAGGCCGAAGGCGATCTGCGCGCAGGACCACAGCACCAGGCTGGCGCCCAGCAGGCGCCTGGCATCCAGCCGGTCGGCGACCAGGCCGGCCGGAATCTGGCAGACCAGATAGGCCCAGGCGAAGACCGACAGCAGCCAGCCCATGCCGGTATAGGACATATGCATGTCGGCCATGATCGTGGTGCCGCCGACCGAGAGGGCGGCGCGATCGACATAGCTGATGCATCCGGCGGCCATCAGCAGCGCCACCGTGGCGTTCCGGCGGCGGCGCAGGCGTGGGGGCAGCAGGCGGGACGCCGGAGGCGCGGCGGGGAAGGACGGGGTCATGCCACGATTCCGGCCACGGTCCGGGCCACGCCGCCGCCGGCCCGCCGGGCGTCGGGCTGGACACGCCGCCGGGCCTGGATGTCCAGCAGGCTGTCGCGCAGGCGCTCGATGCTGGCCATGTTGGCGTGGTCCTTCTTCCAGATCAGGCGGGTGGTCATGCGATAGCGCCGGGGCAGCGGCAGGGCATCGACCTCATGCGCGCGGAAGGAGCCCGCGGGCATCAGCGCGCAGCACGTGCCGTCCACCACCAGGCGGAGCATCAGCGAGACGGACTGGGTTTCGATCATCGCGGCGGGGGTGATGGCCTCGTGGTCCAGGAACTGGTCCGTCAGATAGCGCAGGCCGGTGCCGAAAGCGGGCACGGCCAGGACGCCGGCGGCGATGACCGCGCGCGCGCCGCCCCGCGCGGGGGCCGCGCGGTCCCGCCCGGAGACGAGAAACAGCGCGGAGCTTTCCAGGTCGATATGATCGAGGCAGGGCGGGATGTCGACCAGGTCGGTCAGGCCGGCGTCGTACTCCGCGCGGAGCAGGCCGTCGACCAGGGTGGGGGCCGCGATCGTGGAGATGACGAGCGTGGGCTGATAGCGGCGGTCCCGCCAGAAGCGGACGAGATTCGCCAGCAGGATCGTCAGGGAGCTGTCGCTGCTGGACGGCATCATGGAAGCGAGGCGCAGACTGCGGAACTGGCGGAAATAGCTGAGCGTCTCGTCCCGCATGATCCGGCGGTAGGTCCGGTCGGCACGCCGGCAGCCTTGCAGCAGCGCGCGGGCGGCGGCGGTGGGACGCACGCCGTGCGCGGAGCGGTCCAGCAGCGCGGCGCCGAGGATGGATTCCAGCCTGCGCACCTGCCGCGTGAGCGTCGGCTGGGTGAGCGAGAGCTTGCGCGCCGCGCCGGCGATGCTGCCCACCTCGCACACCGTGAGGAAATAGCCGATCATCCGCAGCGTGAGCGTGGTGTCCAGCAGGGTGCGCAGCGCGGCGGCGGAGGGAGCCGGGCCGTCGAAGGGGCCGTCAGGGACGGTGTCCGAGAGGGTGTCTGGGAATGTGTTCGGGAGACCGGGGCCGGATGGTGTGTCCGCCATGGGTTGGGGTACGGGCTGGTCTCGCTCGGCCGGCTTCGGGTCGACCAGGGTGAGGCACCAATGGAGGAGGGTGACCGACGCGCGATAGAGGCTCTGCCCGTGGGCGGTGGGGACGATCGCGGCGTGGCGCCGCCGCGGGTTGCGCGACAGGAGCGGCGCCGCCATCGCCTGTTCGAGCGCCGCGACGGCGTGATTGACGGTTGAGGACCCGACGCCCAGCGCCTCGGCCGCGCCGGCGGCCGAGCCCGTGTCGATCAGCGCGACCAGATAGATGAGCGCCGGCAGTTCCATCGTCGATCGGGCCTCGGTTGGAGCGTGCGATTCCGGAGAGGGGCCGTCCCGCCGCCGGATTTTCACCGTGTAAATTTGTTAATTTATATAATTACAAATTAATTTGAGATTTTGCAAATAAATCCGATCCCAGATGGGTATCAGAGCGGGTAGGTCTCGGCATCGCAACAAAAAAGCGCATCGGGGCATAGCCCGTGCATCAGAAAGCATGGAACGGGCCCGGGTTGCCGCGGGGAGAGAGCCGGCGGGAGCCGGGGCCGGTCGCGGTTCAGGCGATCGAGATGCGGTTGCGCCCGGCCTCCTTGGCGCGATAGAGCTGGGTGTCGGCGTCCTTGAGCAGGCTGTCCCACCCCCCGTTTCGCAGGGTGCCCCTGGCGAGGCCGAAGCTGGCGCTGACGCGCAGCGTGGCGTCGGTTCCGGGAAGGGTGATGGCGGTGCGTTCGATCGCCGCCTTGAGCATCTGCGCGACCCGCGTCGCGGCGTCGAGGTCGTCGGTCATCAGCAGGATGGCGAATTCCTCGCCGCCGAAGCGGACGAGGATGTCGTCGGCGCGGAGCCAGGATTTCAGCAGGCCGGCGAAATGACGGAGGACTTCGTCGCCGGCGGCGTGGCCGTGCCGGTCGTTGATCCGCTTGAAATGGTCGATATCCACCAGCATCAGGCACGCGCCGCGCTTGTCGGCGCCGCGGGCCCTGGCGCGGACGAACCGGTCGAGCACGCGGCGGTTCCACAGGCCGGTCAGGGGATCGCGCTCGGCTTCGCGCTGCAGGATCGCGGTGCGTTCCTCGCGCTCGCGCAGGCTGTCGCGCAGCCAGGACAGGGCTTCGGAGAGCCGGTGCATCTCGTGCGACGGGCCGAGCGGCGGCAGCGGGGCCTGGCTGCCGTGTTCGGCGAGGTCGATGATGATGGCGCGGGCGACCAGGAGCGGGCGCAGCACCGAGACGCGAATGGTGCGGAGCAGGCTGCCGAGGACCAGCAGGGAGGCGAATGTCGCGATGCTGATCCAGGCCAGGTGGGTCAGGGCCTGTTGCCGCCGGATTTCGAAATGCCGGGCGATCTGGTCGATGAAGACGGCGCTGAGATGTTCGATCGAATTCATGGTCGCCACGTAGCGGCGCGTGAGATCCCGGGCGTCGATCGTGTATTGCCCCGATTGCCGCCCTTCGGCGATCACCCGGTCGAGCAGGGCGAGGCCGCTGCCGAAATAATCCGTCTGGATCGTATCGAGGAGCGCCGGCGCGGCCGCGCTGTCGGCGAACAGGCCCCGCTGCGCCAGCAGCAGGCGCCGGAGTTCGAGGACGCGGCCGCGCGCGCTGTCGCTGTCGGCGAGATCGCCGACGGGGATCGGCTGGCGCGCGATGACCGGCGCGATGATGTGGGACACGGTCCGGCCGGCATAGTCGCGCAGATCGACGATCATCGCGCCGACCGTCTCGTAGGCCGTCAGTTGATGGCTGCCGCCGGCGGAGGTGGCGATTGCGATCACGATCGCGTCCTGGAACGCGTCGCGGGCGGCGATCATCCCCAGGACGGCCTGCTGGACGCCCTGCGTGGTGCGGGCGCCGGGCGGAAGGGCGGCGATATGGTCGACGTCGCGCCGGGCGGATCGGAGCCGTGCCGCGGCACGGCGGAACAGGGCCGCCGGAGGCAGGCGGACCCGGCCATCGCCTGTGACGCCCCCCGTGGCATCCCCTGGGGCGTCTCCGCCGGCGGGCAGGGGCGGCGCCGCGAGGCGGGCCATGGCCTGGTCGGTGGCGTGCCGGGCATCCTGCAGTGCCTGGCGCGCGGCGGCCTGGTCGTCCGGAGGGGTGGACATCAGGATGTTGGCCGGCGCGCGCTCGTGGGAGATCAGGATGGCGGTGTCGAGGACCTGCCGGAAATATCGGATGTCCGCCGCGTCGCGGCTGGTCTGCCGGTAGACGCCGTAGGCGGGGAGGATCAGCGCGACCGCGAAGCCGAGCACACAGAAGCCGACGACGAGGCTGGCATGCCAGATCTTCCGCTCCAGTCCTGTCTGGTTTCGGTCCGTTGCCTCCTGCCGCTTGGTCATGAAATTGTGGTATCCAATCGAGCGTTTATCATAACTGTCTTAATTCATATGTGACTTGCAAATTAAATAAATTATTCAATGACGTAATATATTGTGGTTTATGGTCCTGATTTGAATAATTACTTTTCCAATTCGTACCTTCGGGGGAGAGCCCGCCGGGGGTCGCGGCGGCGTGAGCATACTATCCTCCTGCGTGGCCGCCTGCATGGCCCCCTGGTCATTTTCCGGTAAAATTTGTAAAGCCGCCGTCATGACCGGGCTGACACACAGGGCGAGGCGATGGGCGGCGTTGTGGCCGCTGGTCCTGCTTGCCGTGGTCGCGCGCCTGACCCTGGGCGGGCTGGCGGTGCCGCAGGCGGTGCTGGACGACCCGTCCGCACACCTGGCGGGCCTGGTCGTGCTGTGTGACGGCGTGCTTGACCAGGACCATGCGGGCCGGGATACGGCGCATCATCACCCGGCGGGTGACGATGGGCTGATGCTGCTGGCCGACGCGCTGGACATGCCGGCCCTGG
Organism: Nguyenibacter sp. L1; assembly: GCF_035199985.1. Classification (GTDB taxonomy): domain Bacteria; phylum Pseudomonadota; class Alphaproteobacteria; order Acetobacterales; family Acetobacteraceae; genus Gluconacetobacter; species Gluconacetobacter vanlangensis. Next base: position 3,003,196 of record NZ_CP127015.1, on the reverse strand, counting down.
GGGGAAGCCTGGCCGGCGTCGGGCTGCCGCACCGCCGGCCGGCCGGCATGGCCTGGATGTTTCCGCCGGTGCGCGGGCCGCCGTTCCGCCAGCGTTCGCCGCTTTGCCCGCAAGGGCCCCCTGCCCTGACCTGAACAGACATTCCGCGATCCGCGCGCCGCCCGGCGCGTGGCGATTCATGCTGTTTTTTCAGGTTTATCCATCATGACCGACATTTTTCCATCCGTGCGCCGCGCGCTGGGCGCGGCGGCCGGTGCTGCCGTGCTGGCCTGCGGCCACGCCGCCATGGCCCAGATTGCCGCGACGCCGCCATCCCCCCGCCCGGTGCCGCGGCCCGAGCGGATTACCGTGACCGGCGTGGCGCGCGCCCCGGCCACCGCGACGCCGGCGGGGCAGACCACGTACGGCGCCGGGCGGAGCAGCTTTGCCGGGCAGGCCGCCCAGACGGTGGCGGACATGCTGGTCACCGTGCCCGGCGTCAGCTTCGTTGCCGGCAACGGGCCGCGCGACGTCGTGGTGTCGATCCGCGGGTCGGGGGATCGGCAATCCTATGGCCTGAAGAACATCCAGGTGCTGGAGGACGGGTTTCCGATGACCCAGCCCGACGGCACGGCGCGGTCCGACCTGATCGATCCGCATGCCTATGACAGGGTCGACGTGTTCCAAGGGCCGGCCTCGACGCTGTATGGCAATTATGCGATCAATGGCGCGATCGATTTCCGCACCCGCGACGGCGCCGACATCCATGGGCTGGAGCTGGGGTCGGATTTCGGCAGTTTCGGCATGATCAACACTTACGTCACGCTGGGCGCCGGCAACCGGGCCTATGACCTGATGGTCTTCGGCAGCGACGTGCGGAGCAACGGGTTCATCGCCAATAGCGGTTATGCGACCGCGACGGAGAATGCGCGGCTGCGCGTCAGCCTGACGCCGTCGGACCGGCTGGTCCTGAAATTCGTCAATAACGTGACGGATGCCTTCCTTCCGTTGCGGCTGTCGCTGGACCAGTATCGCCGGAATCCCTATCAGGCGGGATGCGCGGATGCCGCGCAGGCGGCGGCGGGATGCGCGACGGTCAATCTGCTGGTGAATGGCCGTTATGGCGCGACGCGAGCGCTGAGCCCCCAGCAGGCCGGGCTGGGCCGGTTCGACCGGCGCAGCATCGTGGGGTTGCGCTGGGAGCATGATATCGACAGCCGGACGACCTGGCGCACGCAATTCACCTATGACCAGCGGCATGTCGACCAGCCGACCTCGGTCACCAGTTTCGTCGGCCCGTACAATTCCTATGCGGTCAGCAGCGACATCACGAATCGCGGGCGGATCGACGCCACGAACCTGACCAGCTTTGCAGGGGTGAATTTCGATTATCTGGATTTCGGCTACCAGGTCTATAACCTGACGCCGGAAGGCGGGGCGACGCGGGGGGCGCTGAACAGTACCGCCTATGGCCATCAATGGAATCTGGGCGCGCGGTTCCAGGAGGATTGGCAGTTCGCGCCGCGCTGGCATGCCGTCATCGGGCTGGGGGGCACCTATTCCGACCTGGGGGCGGTGGAAACGCTGTATAGTTACAGCGCGCGCGGGCAGGCCCGGACCTGGGTTACCGCCGACCGATTTTTCTTCAACCTGGCGCCCGAGGCGGCGCTGGTCTATGCGCCCGCTTCGGACTGGACGGTGCATACGCGCGTCGGCACGGCCTATGCGACGCCGGCGACGTCGAACCTGTTCGTGACCCCGCAGGGCACGTACGGCAACAACACACAGTTGAAGAGCACCACCAGCGTCGGGATCGATCTGGGCACCGACTGGCATCCGTCGCGGGCATTACGCCTGCAGGCAACGGGGTTTTACGAATTCTACCATGACGAGCTGGTCAGCCAGTCGGCCGGGGTGAACAGTGTCGGGTCTTATGCATTCAACGCGCCGGCGACGCAGCATCGGGGTGTCGAGCTGGGGGCGGAGTGGACGCCGCTGCGCAGGACCTTGCCGGGCGCGCGGGTCAGGCTGAGCTATACTTACGACAACCAGATCTATACGCGTTATACCGAAATCCTGTCCAACAGCGCGCTGTCGCGCGCCTTCGACCGGTCGGGGCGGAATATTCCCGGTGTAATCCCGAATTTCCTGAATGTGCGGGTGCTGTACGACCAGCCGGACGGGCTGCTGGAGGGGCTGGGCGGTTCTGTCGAGGTGACGTGGCGCAGCGCGTACTGGCTGGACAATGCCAACCGGCTGCGCGCACCGGGCTATGGGCTGGTCAATCTGGAGCTGCATTACGACCCGCCCCGCCGCATGGGCTGGGCGCACCGGCTGCATGGCTATGTCGAGGTGCAAAACCTGGCCGATGCGACCTATGTCGCGGGGGCGGCCAATATCACCGACGTGCTGCAGGCCAACGGGCGGCAGGCCGGGGCCGCCGTGCTGGCGACCCGGACCGGGTCGATCTATGCCGGGTCGCCGCGCGCCGTCTTCGGCGGGGTGCGGATACGGTTCTGAGATTCGCTCGGGTGGCGGCCTGGTTCGGGAGACCGCTCCCTGGCCGTCAGAACCACATCCGGATGCCGAAGGTGACGCCGAGCGTGTGCGCCCCCTGCCCTTTTTCGTGGGAGAAGCGGGCGGACCGGCCGAAGAGATCGTGATAGGCCACGCCCAGATAGGGCGCGAACTTGCGGTGCCATTCGTAGCGGAGCCTGAGCCCGGTATCGAGGTCGGACAGGCCGGCGCCCGTGCCGCGGGCGCGGTCGGCGGCGGAATAGGCGTTGAGTTCGGCCTGGGGTTGCAGGATCAGCCGGTTGGTCAGCAGCAGATCGTATGATCCCTGCACGCGGCCGGCGACGCCGTGGTCGCCGACATAGGCGGTGGCCTCCAACTGGAAGAAATAGAGCGCCAGGCCTTCGACGCCGAATGCGCCCCAGGCGCGGGCGGGGCCGTCGTCGATGTCGAGCCGGATGCCGGATTGCGCGTCGAAATAGCGGGTGACGGCGCGGTCATAGAGCAGTTCGTGGTCGCCGTCGCCGAACCGGCCGCCGGGGCCGAGCGTGCCCTCGGATTTCAGCCAGAGCTTGTCGTAATCGGTGCCGAACCAGGCCTGGCCGTCATAGCGGAACTGGCCGCCCCGGGCGCCGGCGCGGGCCTCGAACTGGTCGAGCAGCGCGTGCAGGTAGGTGTTGTGGTCCATGACCGGAGGCATGCCGCCGACATAGGTGATCGCAGGGGGGATGGGGGTCGGGGTTGGGGCCAGGGTTGGGGCCGGCGTGGCGGCCGGGCCGTCCGTCATGCCCGGCATGGCATCCATGCCGGGCATCGCGTCCATGCCTTTCGCGTCCATGCCGGGCATTGGCATGCCGGGCATGGGCGCCATGGCCTGGGCGCGGGCCGGGTGGGGCGTGGCGGAGAGGGTGGCGAGGAGCGCGGCCGTGCCGGCGGCGGCCCGGAGGGAAGCGTGGGTCATGCCACCACCACGGTGCGGAACATGCCGACCTCCATGTGGTAGAGCAGGTGGCAGTGATAGGCCCATAGGCCGGGCACGTCGGCCGTGACCAGGTAGCTGAGCCGTTCGCCGGGCTTGACGGTGACGGTGTGCTTGTAGGGCCGGTGGGCGCCCTGGCCGTTTTCCAGCTCGCTCCAGAGTCCGTGCAGGTGGATCGGGTGTTCCATCATCGTGTCGTTGACCAGCACGAAGCGCACGCGTTCGCCCAGGCCCAGGCGGATCGGCGGGGCCTCGGAGAATTTGCGGCCGTCGAAGCCCCAGATGAAGCGTTCCATATTGCCGGTCAGATGCAGGGTGATGTCGCGGGCGGGCGGGCGCGGATCGGTGCCCGGGCACGTGGCGCGCAGATCGGCATAGGTGAGGACGCGCCGGCCGTTGCCCGCGAGCCCGTCGCCGGGTTCGGCGAGGCGGCCGGCGGGCATGGGGGCGACGCTTTGGACTTCGACGCCCGGACGCGGCGATGTGGCGGATCCCGGCGTGGAGCCCGGGGGCGCGGGCATTGCCATGGGGGGCGTGTGCGCGCGGGGCATCGCCATGCCCGTGCCCATGCCCATGCCCATGTCCATCCCCATGTCCGTCATCGTGCGCATCGGGCGCGGGTCCATCGGCGGGATCGGGGCGGACTGGCCGGGGGCGGTGGCCAGGGTGCCGCGGGCGAAGCCGGTGCGGTCCTCGGACTGGGCGAAGATGGTGAAGGGACCGGGCCGGTCCGGGCAGACCAGCACGTCGTAGGTTTCCGCCGGGGCGATGCGGAATTCGTCGACCGGCACCGGGTCGACGTCATTGCCGTCGGCCTGGACGACCGTCATCGCGAGGCCGGGGATGCGGACGTCGAACAGGGTCATGGACGCGGCGTTGATGACCCGCAGCCGGATGCATTCGCCGGGCCGGAACAGGCCGGTCCAGTTGGCGCCGGGGGGCCGGCCGTTCAGCAGGTAGGTGTAGATGATGCCCGAGACGTCTGAAATATCGGTGGGCGCCATGTTCATCCGCCCCCAGGCAAGCCGGTCGCGCAGGGTGGCGCCCAGCCCCTGCCGCGCGGTATCGCGCAGGAACGTGCCCAGGGTGCGCTGGCGGAAATTATAATAGTCGCTCTGGAATTTCAGGTTGGAGACGATGTCCGCCGGATCGACGTCGGTCCAGTCGGACAGCAGCAGCACGTAGTCGCGGTCGGCGGGAGGGATGTCGGCGCGCGGCGCGGCGCCGTCCGGCGGATCGATGACGAGGGCGCCGGAAAGGCCCGCCTGTTCCTGGAAGCCGGAATGGCTGTGATACCAGTAGGTGCCGCTCTGCCGGACCGGGAAGCGGTAGGTGAAGCTGTCGCCCGGCGCGATGCCGCCGAAGCTGAGGCCCGGCACGCCGTCCATCGCGGCGGGCAGGCGGATGCCGTGCCAGTGAATCGATGTGGGAACCGCGAGCCGGTTGGTGACGGTGAGGTTGACGCTGTCGCCCTGGCGCCAGCGCAGGGTGGGCGCGGGCATCGTGCCGTTGATGCCGGTGGCCAGCGCGCGGCGGCCGGTGATGGCCACCGGGACCTGTTCGACCGCCAGGGCGAAGCGGGTGCCGGACAGGGTGGGCACCTGATCCGGCAAGAGGCTTGGCGGGGAGCCTGGCGGTGGGGCGGGCGGGAGGATGGCCGAGGCGAGGGCGCGCGCCGGGCGGGCGGCGGAGAGCGCCGCGCCGCAGGCCCCGCCCCCGAGGACGAAACGGCGGCGCCCGACGGCGCCCCGTCCCGCGCGGGAAGGGATGATCATGATGATCGGTCCGCGAAAGGAGAGGAACGCGGCCGTCCGGCGGTGATGGCCGGGCGGCCGGGGCGGGTGCGGTCAGACCGGCGGGCGTGGCGGGGGGATGGACGGCGCGTGGGCCAGGCCGTCGCGTCCGGACGGGCGTGGCGGCGCGAAGGCGGCCGGGACGACCGGCGCGTGGTGGCGGCGGACCGGCGGCGCCGGCACCAGCCAGGCGGCCGCGCAGTGACCCGGCTGCAGGCAGGCGCCGTCATGCCGGCAGGCCGCGTGCGGGGGGCAGCACGGATGGGCGCCCGAATGGGAGGTGCCCGAATGGGGGGAGACCGAATGGGGGGTGGCCGAATGGGCCGCCGTCGCGGCCGCCATCGCCCCGGGCGCGGTTTCGGCGTGCATGCCGTCCGTCTGGTCCATCCGGTCCATGGCGGTGGCAGGCATGGCGCAGCCTGCCGCCGGGTCCGCCATGGCGGCGCGGGCGGGTGCGAGCAGCAGCGCGAGATGCAGCAGCAGCAGGGCCAGCACGCGGGTCACCGCCCGCGTTCCGCGCGGGCCGGGGGTGGGGGAGAGCCGGTTCACGTCGTCCCCTGCCCTGTCTTTGGGCCGGATGGGCCGCCGGCCAGGTATGTCGCGATCAGGCGGGTCTGCATTGTCCAGCCGCCGTCATTGGCCGCGTAAGCGCGGGCGCGGCGCGCCGGCGGGAGCTGGTCGAAGCCGGATTCGGTGATGGTGAGGCGGGTGCCGTCCGCAACCGGCTCGAGAGCGAAGACGATCAGCGTCATTGGTTCGGCCGTGTAATCGATGCCGGGTTCGACAGCGAACGGGTGCCAGCGGAAGGCGATGCGCCGCATCGGGACGATCTGGTCGACCTGGAGCGCGAAGGCGGCGCCTGCGTAGGGTTGCTGCAGGCGGGCGATGTCGGGGTCCATGCGGGTGGGGACGATATGCCCCGTCACCGTGCCGCCGGCGGCGAACGGCCCGTCGAACCGGACGCCGAACCAGGTGCCGAACTGCTCGGCATCGGCGACGGCATGCCAGACCGCCTGGAGCGGGGCGGGCAGGATGACCTGCTTTTCGATGCGGTCGGGCGTCATGCGGGTGCCTCCGAGGCTGGGTTCGGCATAGCAGGGGATGGAAGCGCCGGACAAGCGTGAGGTGGACACGCATTGAGATGGGCCGCCCGGGCTTGCGCCCGTGCGGCCGGGGGCGCTACATCCGGGTGATTGCCCGTTCTGCCTTGTGCAGATGACGATCCGGACCGAACGCCTTCCCGGGACAGGGCGCATTGCATCGCACGGCGCAGGCCGTGGGCGTCATGCGTTGGGAGAGGAGACGGGGCATGGTTGCGGACCTGCTGATCGATGACGCGTACCTGTATGTCGATCGCGGCTGGGAGATCGCCGGCGGGTGGATCGCCATCAAAGACGGGCGGGTGCAGGCCGTGGGCGCGGGCGCGGACCGGCCCGAGGCGCGGCGGGTCATCTCGGCCAGGGAACGGCTGGTGACGCCCGGGCTGATCAACGCCCACCACCATATGTACCAGAACCTGACCCGGGCCTTCGCGCCCGTGACGGGCGCCAGCCTGTTCGACTGGCTGCGCGGGCTGTATCCGCGCTGGGCGATGCTGACGGACGAGTCGGTCTATGTCTCGACCTTCGTCGCGATCGCGGAATTGCTGATGGGTGGCTGCACGACGTCGATGGACCATATGTACGTCCATCCGCGCCCGCTTCTGATCGACGCGCAGATCCGCGCGGCGCGGGAGATCGGGTTCCGGTTCTATGCCACGCGGGGGTCGATGACCCGGTCGGTCGAGGATGGCGGGCTGCCGCCGCGCAGCGTGGTGCAGGACGAGGATACGATCCTGGCGGACAGCGTACGGCTGGCCGAGACCTATCACGATCCGGCGCCGGGGGCGATGACGCGGCTGGCGCTGGCGCCGTGCTCGCTGTTCTCGGTCTCCGAGCGGATCATGGTGGAATCGGCGCGACTGGCCGAGGCCCATGACCTGCGGCTGCATACCCACCTGGCCGAGGACCATGACGAGGACCGGTATTGCGCCGAGATCTATGGCTGCACGCCGGTGGAATATTTCGAGCGCGTGGGATGGGCCGGGCCGCGATCCTGGGTGGCGCATTTCATCTATCCGTCCGAGGCGGAGATCGGCCGGCTGGCCCATGCCGGGGTGTGCAGCGCACAATGCCCGTGTTCGAACATGATGATCGGCGGCGGGTCGGCCGATGCGATGCGGCTGCGGCGGCTGGGCATGCGGGTGGGGCTGGGCTGTGACGGGTCGGCATCGACCGACCATGCGTCGATGTGGCTGGAGACCCGCATGGCGATGCTGCTGGGCCGGTATCGCAACGGGCCGACGGCGATGACGGCGCGCGACGCGCTGGACCTGGCGACGCGGGGCGGGGCGGCCTGCCTGGGCTGGGAGGACGAGATCGGGCATCTGCGGCCCGGGGCCTGTGCCGACCTGGTGATCTGGCACCTGTCGGACGTGGCGCTGGCGGGCGCCTTGAGCGACCCGGTGGAGGCGTGGCTGCGCTGCGGCCCGGCGCAGGCGGCCACCACCATCGTCCATGGGCGGGTGTTGCTGGAGGATGGCTATCCGGTCGCGCCGCACCTGCCCGAGATCCTGCGCGCGCATGAGCGCCTGGCGCGGCGGATGCAGGCCGTGCCGGTGGGGCGATGAGAGGGGGGCCGGCGTTGCGCGACAGGCGGCGTTGCCGGTTGACCCGGTTCGGGACGGCTGCATAGAATCCGCTGCATGGAGTCCCTGGCCGGGAGATCGCCGCGCGTGGCCTTTCTCGTGGGACCCTCTCGCCCGGCAACACGGAGGGGCCATCATGACGAGGAAGAAATCCGCCGTTCCGCCAGCCCCTGTTCCGGCGCTGGATGCGGGACGGTTTCTTCATGACATCCAGGCGCAAATGGCGCGGTCGCTTCTCGCGGAGCCCGAGAAGTTCGTGGCGCTTGCGGACGACATCGCGTCCACGGCGAACGGCGAGGAGCCGGACGAGGAGCTTTGCAACCTGCTGACGATGGCGCTTGACGAAGCCAGGATGGCGCAGGAAGGCGGGCAGCGTGCCGGCAAACGATGCCTGGATGCCTTGAGCCGCCATCTTGCCGACATGTCCCGGAAAGGCGAGATCACCATACGCGGCAACATGGCGATTACGCGATGTTATGTCCGGGCGAATCTTGCCGTGCCGGACATCGCGCCCGGCGCGCAAAGCGTCAGGCGGGAGGCGTCTTTCCTCGCCGGAGATGAAGGCAGGGGGGATGAAGGCAGGGATCCCGTTGCGGTCTTTGTGGATTCTCTCGGCGACCTGGTGAAAAACGTCGATGACGATCCATCGATGCTGCATCATGTCTTTGCGGAAACGCTGCCGGGGATTCCGCCCGATGCGCGACGCATGGTTTGCCGGATCACCGCCGCGAACCCCGACCCGCGTTTCGAGCCGCTGGGCTGTGCCTGGCTGCTCGATTCGTCCGAACTGGTCAGGGCCGGCGCGGCGGAAGGGTTGGGCGACCGTATTGCCGCGGGCCATCTGAGCGCATCGGCGCTGGGCCGCCTGGCCATGCTGCGCACCTGGATCGTCGATGAGCCGCATCGACGATGCGTGGACGGACTGATCCGGCAGGCGATCCGCTCCGGCGTGCCGTCCGAGCCGGCGGACGTGCCGCGCTATCGGATCACGGGATGCGTGTCGAGCCCGGTCGACGGGGCCGGCGCGCAAAGCCTGGGGATCGGCCTGCAACGGGGGCGATCGCGCTCGATTGCCGTCGTGCTGCTGAAGCAGGGGTTCGGCGTGAAGGATGCCTATGCCGCGCCGTGCGGCAGCGTGGCGGAGCAGCGCGGCATTCTCCAGCAGATGGCTGGTCCCGGGGAGGAAGGCCGCGTCTCGCTGGATTATGTCCGGACGGCTTTGCGCGTCGCGCTGGCGGATGGCATCCGGAATGGCGTGTATCCGGCGCCCGGCCTGATCGACGTCGTGGATGTCTGTGCGTTATCCGACCTGCGGCCGGCGGATGATTCGTCACCGGCCGGGTTGCTGGGCCAGTACGATGCGGAAGAGCGCCTGCGATCCCTTTCTGCGGATGCGCGCGACGGGCTGGTCGCGGTAAGTGGGGAGTGGGCGGCGATCTATCCGGTTCTCGGTAGCTGGTTCGAAGACAGTGACGACATGTTCGACGCGATCGGAGCCGGCGCCTCGGCGGCAGCCCGGAAGAAGGCGCTGTGGACCTGGCTTGAGACGCGGCGGGCGTTCTGGTCGTCGATCGTGATGCGGACCGCCCTTCTGTTGCAGGATCGGGGCGATCCTATGGCGGATTCCTTCGCGGTGACCGCCTGTGAGATTTCCGGCGACCGTCCATTGCGGCGCATTCCGGTGATGTCCGCGATCGCGGACCAGACGCTGGAGGCGCGTTCGGCGGCGGGCGCCCCGGCGGGTGACGGCATGCCTCTGGATTTCGATGAGGCGCTGATGGATTTTCTGATGAATGCCGTCGCAGCCGCCCCTGCGGCGACGCGCGGCCCGTCCCGGGGCCGGAAAACGCGGAGCCCCGCGCCACGGAAGCGGAAATGATACCGGCGCATGTCATGATTGACCGTCTTGTGCTCTCTTTTTCGGGGCGTTGCCCCGAACCAAGCCAAAGGCGGTACCTTTGGAAAAGCTCTGTTGTTACGTGTTGAAGTGTGATTTTTCAAAAGGCTGGCGAAATCCCGGGCTCTGCCCGGACCCGGCAGGGACCGCAGGCCCCTGCACCCCGACTCATTGATCCATCAATCGGTTTCCAAAGGCGCAGCCTTTGGCGGGTTTCAGGGCAGCGCCCTGAGAAAAGCCACCAACACTTAACGGCAACAGAGCCTTTGGAAACCGATTATTTATCAACGCAATGGGGTGCAGGGGTCTGTGACCCCTGCCGGGTTCGGGCAGAGCCCGACCTGTCTTCCAAACGGTCAATGTCCAAGTGGATTGGTATGAGCCGTTCTTTTTGATCGTCGTGGGACCGGTTTGATCGTCACGGGACGCGGCAAGCCGTGGTGGCATCGCGCCGCCGCGGCTTGCCCGGGGCTGGATCAGTGCGACAGGTCGGTGACCAGCGAGAGCAGCATGTCGATCGCCGGAGGGATGGCGGCGACCGGCGTGCGTTCGTTCAGCCCGTGCATAAAGTCGTCGGACGCCTTGATGAAGATCGGGCTGGCGCCGTAGCTGGGCACGTGATGGTTGCGGAACCACATGCTGTCGCTGGCGCCCGAGGTCATGGCGGCGAAGGCGGGCACGCCCGGATAGGCGGCGTGCATGGCCTTGTCCACCGCTGCCGTGAAGTCGGGGCGCAGGGGCGACGCGTCGGTGGCGACCGAGCCGGCGGTGACGTCCGTGAAGGCGATGGCCGGATCGGCGGCGACCTTCTGCAGTTCGGCCATGATCGCGGCGCGGGTATGGCCGGGGAAGATGCGGCAATTGATGTTGGCGGTGGCGCGCTGCGGCAGGGCATTCAGCGCATGGCCGCCCGAGATCATGGTCACGACGCAGGTCGTGCCGATCTTGCCGACCAGGGACGGGTCGGCCGACAGCGCGGCGATCGCCTTGCGGTCCGTGGGATCGGTGGCGAAGGCGCGCATCGCCGCGGCGGTGGCCGGGCGTTCCCATCTGGCGGCGCTGACGAAATAGCCGCGGGTCAGCGCGTTCAATTCGGGCTTGAACTGGTAGTGCCGGATGCGCAGCAGGGCGGCCGCCAGTTCGTCGATCGCGTTCACCGCGCGGGGTTCGGAGGAATGGCCGCCCGGATTGGTGACGACCATCTGATAATCGGCATAGGTCTTTTCCGCGCCTTCCCAGGTGAAATAGGCGGGCTTGCCGGTGCGTTCGTCGAGCACGCCGTTGGCGCCGTCGACGTTCAGCACCAGTTCGGCGTCGGGAATCCGATCGGCGATCAGGGCGCCGGTCTTCATCGTCGTTTCCTCGTCGCCCGAGAATTCGAGGATGATGTCGCGGCGGGGCCGGTAGCCCTGGCGTTTCAGCTCGACCAGTGCGGCGATGGCCAGCGTGTCGTCGAGCTTCATGTCCGTGGCGCCGCGGCCATAGAGATAGCCGCCTTCGACCACCGGGGTGAACGGATCGCGTTGCCAGTCGGCGGGCCGGGCCTCGACCACGTCCATGTGGCCGGAAATGACCAGGGGCTTGAGCGTGGGATCGGTGCCGTGCCAGCGGGCGATCAGGTAGGCCGTGTCATCGACCGGGGTGATGGTGATGTCCTGCGCGGAAAACCCGCCGGCGACCAGGGCCGATTTGAACAGCGCCGCGACCTGCGGCGTCTGGTTGCCGGGGCCGGCGACCGAGCGCAGGGCGATGGCCTGCTCGGCCAGGGAGAGGGCCTGGGCGTCGGCCTGCTGGTGGATGGGTGCCGCGTGGGCGGCGAGGGGCGCCGCGAGGGCCACCAGGGCGGTGGTGGCTGCGAAGAGGGCTGAGATCCGCATCGACATGTCCGGTTGCTGAGTCCTGTGCCGTGATTCGATGGGGAATCGTAACCGCTGCGGGATGGGATGCCCAGCCCGCGGGCGCGCCTCTGACCGCGCATCGCGCCGTCACTTTCCATTCTCGCGGCCGGGCTGCATGAGAGGCGCAGGTTCGGCCGCCCTTGCCGCAGTCCACGCGGATTGCGGACGCAGATACAGGAGGACCGTGGCCGCGGCGGCCAGAAGAACGATCCCGGCGCCGGCGAAGGCGCCACGCGGACCATGCGCGTCGAGAAGCGCGCCGCCGATGCCCGCGCCGGCCGCGATCGACGCCTGGATCACGGCTACCTGCAGCCCGCCCGCGCTTTCGGTTTCGTCCGGAACGGTCCGCGTGACCCAGGTGGTCCACGCCACCGGAAAGACGCCGAAGGCAAAGCCCCAACCGGCCACGAAGAGCGTCGCCATCGGCGGCGCGCCGCCCAGCGTGACGAGGCCCAGCGCCAGCGACGCCATCAGCAGGGGCATGGCCGCCAGCGTCATGCGCAGGCTCGCGCGGATCATGGCGCCGGAAAGCGCGGTGCCGGCGATGTTGGCGATGCCGAACCCCAGCAGGATGGCGGCGACACCGTCGGCGCCGACACCGGTGACGCCTTCCAGGAACGGGCGCAGATAGGTGAAGAAGAGGAAATGCCCGCCGAAAACGAGCACCATGCCGATCTTGCCGACACCGACCTGCGGGCGTTTGAGCAGTTCGAACAGCGTCGCCAGGCGGGATTGCCCGCGCGGGCTGATCGACGGCAGGACAAAGAACTGCCAGCAGAAGGCGATCAGCGCGAGAAGCGCCGACCCCATGAAGATGCCGCGCCAGCCGATGAACGCGCCGAGATAGCTGCCCACCGGCACCGCGGCCACCATGCCGACGGAAACCCCGCCAAAGATGATCGAAAGCGCGCGCGGCACCATCGCCGGGGGAACCAGCCGGATGGAAACCGCCGCCGCCATCGACCAAAAGCCGCCAAGGCCGATCCCCAGGAGCACCCGGCCGGCCAGGAGCATCGGATAGCTGAATGCGAAGGCGACCACCAGGTTCGAGGCGATCAGCAACGCCGCGAAGGCCAGAAGGACGATGCGCCGATCGACGTGCCGCGTGATGGCGGCCATGAACAGGCTGGCGAAGACGGCCACCATGGACGTGGCGGTGACGGCCTGGCCGGCCATCCCCTCGGTCACGTGCAGGTCGGAGGCGATCGGGGTCAGCAGGCTGGCCGGCAGCATTTCGGAGATGATGAACCCGACGACGCTGAGGGACAGCGAAAAGACGGCGCTCCAACAAGGGTGGACCGGCCCGCTCTCTTCCGGGGGCGAGGCGATGTCCTGGCTGACGAATTCCACGATATTCTCCGGGTGCGCGACAGGCCGCGCGAGGGGGGCATGTGCAGCATAAGGGCGAGGCCGGTCCCCCGTAAGCTGCCCGTTTCCGTATGTCGTCATGAATCCGGCTCATGAATGCCGGACATCGCATTCGCACCTGGACGGCGTCAGCGCGTGTCCATTATGAATTTGAAATCCTCGATTTGAAATTCGGGATATCTGCGCCCCATAATGAGGTGATTCCACCTGATCGCGACCTGCTCCATGAAGTCGATTCATGAATATGCGTGACAATCTTAACGACCTTCGGGCCTTTCTAGCCGTGGCCGAGGAGCGGAGCTTCACCCGGGCAGCCGGGAAGCTGGGCGTGTCGCAGTCGGCGCTGAGCCATGCGATGCGCGGCCTGGAGGAGCGTCTCGGCATCCGCCTGCTGATGCGCACGACGCGCAGCGTTTCCCCGACCGAGGCGGGCGAGCGCCTGGCGCAGCGGATCGGTCCGCATTTCGTGCAGATCGAAACCGAACTCGCGGCCTTGACGGAGTTGCGGGCGAAGCCTGCCGGGACGGTTCGGATCACGGCGTCCGACGACGCGATCAAGCATATCGTGTGGCCGCAACTGGCCAAGCTGCTGCCTGCCTACCCCGACATCAAGGTCGAACTGAGTATCGAGCCCGGTTTGACCGACATCGTCACGGAACGCTATGACGCGGGTATCCGGCTGGGCGAACAGGTCGCAAAAGACATGATTTCCGTCCCTGTCGGACCGGAGGTGCGCTTTGCCGTCGTCGGATCCAGATCCTATTTCGACAGCCACCCTGTGCCGCGGACGCCGCAGGATCTTCTGAACCACAATTGCATCACGTTTCGGCAGCCGACCCGTGGCGGGATCTATGCCTGGGAATTCGAGAAGGGCGGCCGCGAATTGCGGGTGCGTGTTCAGGGACAGGCTATCTTCAACAGCAGCCTTCAGAGTCTCGATGCCTGCCTTTCGGGGGCGGGACTTGCCCATATGCCCGAGGAACTGGCGCACCCCCATATCGCGACGGGTCGGCTCAAGCGGGTTCTGGCGGATTGGTGTCCCTACTGGTCCGGTTTCCACCTGTATTATCCAAGCCGCCGGCAGTCATCGCCGGCCTTTGCCCTGGTGGTCGACGCGCTGCGCTATCGGAGATAGGGATATCCAAGCGCATCGAGATGCCGGTCGAATGCGTCGCGGACGGCATCGTACGTGGTGGCCCGGGGCAGACCCTGCGCGTGTCTTTGCGTTGTTGCCGAAGCGCGGAACAGGATTCCGCACCCCAACGCCGCGCAGCAGCGCGAGATCGTTGAACGCGTCGCCCAGCGCGACGCAATGCGATGGCGGGCCGTGCGCCCAGACAGGGCTATATTTCAGGGCACAGAACGCCTTCGAGATCAATGAAGGCCATCGCGTTCGGCCGGGCCGGCGTGCGCGGCTGGACGATGCGCGTCCTTGTTGCGCCATCAGGCCGGTGATCCATGCGCTCAGCCCCTTTAGACGAACACGAGCGATGCGCCGATCAGCAGAAGAATCGCGCCGATGACGCGATTGAACCCGGCCGCACGCGCCATGACCCAGCGCCGCGTGGCACTGCGCGACAGGCCGCAGGAGACGAGGACGAACCAGGCCAGATGACACAGGGAGATCGTGGCGCCGCACAGCAGGGCATATTGCACGGTCGCATGCGGGCCGATCACCTGGGTATAGAGGCTGATGGCGAACACTGCTGTCTTGGGGTTGAGGGCGTTGGTCAGAAAGCCCGCCAGGAAGGATTGGGACGCCGACACTGCCGGCCGCGCGCCGTCGCCGTCCTCGATCGCCAGGCCTGACCGCATCGTGCGCATGCCCGCATATGCGAGATAGGCCGCTCCCGCGAAGCGGACATATGTCAGCAGGTCGGGAACGACGCCCTGGACCGTGGCGAGAAAGAAGACGGCGTAGAAGACGTGAATCCAGCACGATACCGCAATTCCGAAGGCCGACAGAACGCCGGACCGACGCCCATGGAGGAAACTGTTGCGCGACACCATGGCGAAGTCGGCGCCGGGGCTTATGACGGCGAGCGACGTCACCGCGAGCACGATCAGATAGTGCGCCATGGGATCCGGTCCTTGTTTTTCGAGGTTTTTCGGGAACGGGGGCGCCGCGGTTCGGCCGGAATCCGCCGGAACGCCAGCACCAGGACATCGCGATAGGCTGCCTGGCCGGGACCGCATGCGTGGATCGGGTCGACGCCGCGATAGACCCGTTCATCGTCGATGATTGCGGTTTCGAAAGGCGATTTCAGATTCAATGATCCCACGGGATTGCGCGAGAGGTCGTAGATGGTCGTTTCGCCACCCCGCACGTTGCGCTGGTCGATCAGCGCCATCAGGACGTAGGCCACGCCATCGCGATGCGCGCCCTCGGGCGTCGGCTTGCCGCCGTTGGCCGAGGCGGTGATCCGGAACTGGTGTGCCTCGACACGCCATCCGGTCCAAGGCGACAGCCCGCAGAAGATCCGATCCGCGAGGCCCAGGAAGCCCTGCATCACCGGATTGGCGTTCGTTGCGTCGACGATCGGTTCGACATGCCGGACGCCGCCGCCGTTGAGCGGGTTATGATCGATCGTCCGGACGCGCGGCCGATGATTCAGCCGTTCGATGGCGCCGCCTGGGGCGACCCGGTAGACCGCGTGCCGCCACCGCCGGGGCGGACCGCCATCCGCCATGTACGTATGCAGGGGCATATTCTCCCAGGATGCGCAGAATGTTTCCACGTCCCTGCCCGTGTAAGGCCGGATCGTGCATAGCGCCTTCAGGATCCCGGCGCTGTCGAGCGTGGCGAAGCCGCGCGCGGCGACCAGATTCTGCGGCGTGGGACGGACGTCAACTGCGTCATCGGCGGGCATTACAAACGTGCTCGTTGCCTGTGAATCGCTCCGGCGTGGGAGCCCGGCTCAATCTGTCAGAGCTGACGTTGTCAGAACTGGAGCCGGGGAATAATCGATTTGATTTGACGCAGTGATGTGAGATTTTCTCACATATCCCACCAGGGGAGGAACGGATGCCCATGTCCCGCCTGCGTCTGCCGTCGCTCAACGCGTTGCGCGCGTTCGAGGCCGCTGCCCGGCATGTGACGCTGGCGCGCGCGGCCGAGGAATTGCACGTCACGCACGGCGCGGTCAGCCGGCAGATCAGGCTGTTGGAAGAGGAACTGGGGGAGACGCTGTTTCTGCGGGACGGGCGGGGGAAGGCGCTGACCCCGCGCGGTCATCTTCTGGCCGGCCGGCTGCATGAGATCTTCGCGGATCTTGCGCAGACGATCGACGATTTCCGCCAGGATGGCGTCGTGCAGCCGCTTTCGATCTCCTGCGAGCCGACCTTGTGCCTGAAGATGCTGATCCGCGATCTCGGCGCGCTGAAGCGCGAGACCGGGCTGGACGTGAAGCTGTTCGCCGCGGGCGGTCCGGTGGATTTCGCGCGCGACCGCATCGATCTTGCGATACGGCGGGACGATTTTCCGATCCCGAACGATCTGTATGTCCATCCCCTGGCCGACGAGGCGACCGGCCCGGTGCTGTCGCCCCGCATGGCGGGCGACCGGCCGGTTTCAGATTTCCGGCGGTTGCCGCAACTGCATTCCATGACCCGCCCGGATGCCTGGCGGGACTGGTTCCGCCGGACCGGCGTCAGGCCGGTACGGGCGAAGCGGGAAATATTCGAGCATTTCTACCTTGCGCTGGAAGCGGCGCAGGCCGGGCACGGCGTGGCGCTGGCGTCGGTGTACATGGCCGCGGGAGATATTGCCGCCGGGCTGCTGGTCGCGCCGCGGCGCTTCGTGCCGGACGGCACGCGCTATGTCTGTCTGTCGCGCGAACCCTTCGACCGGGACCCGCGGCGCCGGCTCTTTGCGTCATGGCTGGCCCGGCGGATGGAGCGGCTGTCGCGTGCGTTCGTCGGGGACGATCCAGGGGGGAACGATTCAGAGGAGGACGGTTCAGGGGCGCGATCCTGAGCGGCCGGCGGTCAGCGGGGCATCGGGCAGGCGGGCGCTGGTTTCCGCCAGCGTTTCGCAGGGCGGTTCGTTGGGGGGCGGGCCGTCGGTGGCCAGCGGGTAGACATGCCGCCGCCCCATATCGGCGCGGAGCATGGCGTAGGAGAAGGGCTGGTCGCGCCGGATGCACAACGCCTTGGCCACGCCGCCGACGGTGAGGGGTTCGCAATCCGGCAGGGCCAGCCCGGCGGTGAGCGCGGCGTCGCCGTAGAGGACATGGCCGCCGCGCAGGACGAGGGCGACGCCGGCGGGGGTGGCGCGGACCACGGCGGCGAAGGGGTCGGCGCCGGGATGGAACAGGACCAGGTCGGCCAGCTTGCCCGGGGCGATGCTGCCCAGCCAGGCGTCGGCGTGGGTGGCCAGGGCGCCGCCCATCGTGGCCATGCGCCACAGGTCGCGCATGTCGAGCGCGCCATGCAGGGACTGGTCGTCATACCGCAGGGCGCAGGCGAATTCGCGGCTCATGTTCATCGAGCCGGACGGGAGCCAGTCCGTGCCCAGCGCCACGGGGATGCCGAGCCGCCGGGCCGCCAGGACGTCCAGCGTGCGGCCATAGAGCGCGAGGTTGCTGCGCGGCGACCAGACGAGGCGCACGCCGCGCCGGCGCAGCACCGCCAGGTCGTCGGGCCGGAGGCCGACGCCGTGCAGGATGGTCATGTGCGGCTGCATCAGATCCTGGCTGGTGCCGCCGCCGCCCGGCTGGGGCGTGGTGTCGTAGAGGCCGGTGCTGAGGCAGCGGAATTCGTTGCGGGCGGCGTCGCCGGTGCCTTCGGCCACGTGGGCGAGGAAGGCCTGGGAGGCGGCGACGTCGTCCGGTCCGGACGGGTGGTGGCCGTAGTCGCAATCACGGGTGCGCATGATGCCGGGCGCGTCGTCCAGCGGGAAGATCTGGTAGGTGACGGGGCGCATCGGCACGCCGTCGAGCCCGGTGGCGAAATCGAGGTTGCGCACCAGGCCGGGCGCCATGTCCTCGCCCACCATGGCGGTGACGCCGCTGAGCAGCATGCGCAGTTCGCCCCAGGCGATCAGTTCGGGGTCGTGGTCGGGGACGGCGTCCTTGAGTTCGGTGTGGCCGTCCAGCCCCTTGCGCCATTCATGGCGGTGGACGAAGCGTTCGCCGCGATCCGGCAGCGGGGCGATGCCGGTGAAGTCGATATGGTCATGCGGGTTGATCAGGCCCGGGGAGAGCACGTACCCGGGACAGGCGATGCGGCGGGGCGACGGGCCGGCCGCGCGGCAGGCCGCGCCGACGCAGGCGATGCGGCCATCGGCGCCGACGACCACGCGGCCGTACCCCGGCGCCGGCCCGTCGGTCAGCACGATCGCGTCGATCACCGTTTCGGGGCCGCCCGGCGTGACCGTGCAGCCTGGCGCCTGGGCGGCGGCGGGGACGGCCAGGCCCGGGAGCGCGAGGCCCAGGAGCGCGGGGCCGAGGAGAGATACGACGAGGATCGCGATGCGCACCGTGGTTTCTTTCGGAAGGGCGTATGGGTTCAGCGCGGGCCGTCCGGATGGGCGCGCGTATCGGCGAAGAGGCGGGCGAGGCCGAGATCCAGCGCGCGGGCGAAGGCGGCGAGGGTTTCCGGGCCGACGTAATGTTCGATCCCTTCGGCGTCGATGCGCGCGCTGTCCTGGCCCACACCGAGGGCGAGAAGGAATTCCTCGACGATGCGATGGCGGGACTTGACGTCCTCGGCGATCGCGCGGCCGGCGTCGGTCAGGAAGACGCCGCGATAGGGGCGGCGGCTGACCAGGCCCTCGGACGCCAGTCGGGAAAGCATCTTGGCGACGGTGGGCTGCGAGACCCCGAGCCGGGAGGCGATGTCGACCTGCCGGGCCTCCTGCCCCTCGGCCAGCAGGTCGGCGATCAGTTCGACGTAATCCTCGACCAGCGCGTTGCGCCGGGCGGCGCGGTTCTGGCGGAAGCCTTCGGACTGGATGTCGGCGTCGGGCATGAGGTCCGCCGCGGGCGCCGGCCGCTGTGTCTTGCGCAAGATCTTTCCCCTCCCCCGATCGGCCTGCCGCCCGGCGCGGGCGGAAACCGGGTGGCGTGTGACGGCCCTTTCTTGCAGACTCGTCAACGGGGCTCAACTTCTTAGCCGCAGTGAAAACGTTATTCCCGCACGAATAATGATCGCCTCATGATTGCCGCCGGCGAACGGGTCGTTGGAGGGCGCGGGGAAGAGTCGTTCGAGGGTGGGAGATTCCCGATTGCAACCTTATATAGCATTATGCATATTTCTGAGTCTCTGGTGAGTATCCGGTGGACGTGGACACCTGCCCGGACAGGTGAGCGGGCCCGCGTTCCGGGAGTGTTGGTGAGAGTGGCGATGTCATGACCTCTTCCCCCGACAGCGCGCGGATGGCCGGCCTGCCGGCCGCTCCGGCGGGGCGGGCGCGTTTCGCCCGGCGGACGGATGCCGAGAATCCCAGCCTGCCGGAGGCCTTCGCCAGCGTGCGGGTGCCGCAGGGGGCGTCGTGGCCGCGGCGGTTCCTGGCCTTTGTCGGGCCGGGATACATGGTGTCGGTCGGGTATATGGACCCCGGCAACTGGGCGACCGACCTGCAGGGCGGCGCGCAGTTCGGCTATCGCCTGCTGGCGGTCATCATGCTGTCGAACCTGATGGCGATCCTGTTGCAGGCGCTGTCGGTGCGGCTGGGCATCGCCACCGGGCGGGACCTGGCGCAGGCCTGCCGCGAGCGCTTTCCGCCGATCGTGAACATTCCGCTGTGGCTGGCCTGCGAACTGGCGATCATCGCCTGCGACCTGGCGGAGGTGATCGGCACGGCGGTGGCGCTGAAGCTGCTGTTCGGCATTCCGCTGATGATCGCGGCGGTGATATCGGGGCTGGACGCGGTGATCGTGCTGTTGCTGATGAACCGGGGCTTTCGCTACCTGGAAGCCTTCGTCATCGCCATGCTGAGCGTGATCGCGATCTGTTTCGCGGTGCAGATCGCCGCCGCCGCGCCGCCGCTGGGCGCGGTGATGCGGGGGTTCGTCCCCACCCCGATGATCGTGACCGACCATGCGGCGCTGTATGTCGCCATCGGCATCATCGGGGCGACGGTGATGCCGCACAATCTGTACCTGCATTCCTCGATCATCCAGACGCGGGCCTATGACCGCTCGGTCGAGGGGCGGCGCGAGGCGATCCGCTGGGCGAGCTGGGACAGCACGATCGCGCTGATGCTGGCGCTGTTCATCAATGCCGCGATCCTGATCGTGGCGGCGGCGGCGTTTCATGGCAGCGGGCATGGCGACGTGGCCGAGATCGAGGACGCGTACCGGCTGCTGTCGCCGATCCTGGGGCTGGGAATCGCCTCGACCCTGTTCGCGCTGGCGCTGCTGGCGGCGGGGACCAATTCGACGATCACCGGCACGCTGGCGGGGCAGATCGTCATGGAGGGGTTTCTGCGCCTGCGCATTCCGCACTGGGCGCGGCGGATGCTGACCCGGGGGCTGGCCATCCTGCCGGTGCTGGCGGTGATCGCACTTTACGGTGATCGCGGGGTGGGCGCGCTGCTGGTGTTGAGCCAGGTCGTGCTGTCGATGCAACTGCCCTTTGCGGTCATTCCGCTGGTGCTGTTCGTGTCCGACCGGCGGATCATGGGGGCGTTCGCGATCTCGCGTCCGCTGGCGGCGTTGTCCTGGCTGGTGGCGGCGGTGATCCTGGCGCTGAATTTCAAGCTGCTGTTCGACGCGGTCGTTTCGTAGAGTCACGGAAAGGACGGGACGATGCGGCAGCCGCGCAACAGGGTCCGTGAATAAAAAAGCACAGGATTTCGCCGGAAAATTCGGCTTAGTCTGCGGTATCGCCATCTGCGGCATCGCCATAAGCCGGACTCCCTCCCTCATGAACGAACCGAGCGACGTGACACGTACGCCGCCCCCGCCTGCCGTGCCCCCGCTGCCCCCGCGCACGACGATCCTGCGTCTGGCCGCGATCGGCGGGGTGATGCTGGCGCTGGTCGCGGGGTTTGCCCTGAGCGGCGGGTGGCTGACGCCGCACAGGCTGACGCAGCATTCCTTCATGACGGCGTTTCGCGTCGTGGACGGGCGGCATCCGGGCTTTCGCCGCAACCATGCCAAAGGGCTATGCGTCAGCGGCTGGTTCGACGGCAGCGGGCAGGCGCAGGTGCTGAGCACGGCGTCGGTGCTGGGGCCCCGGCGCAGCCGGGTGACCGGGCGGTTCGCGCTGGCGGGCGGGATGCCGTTCCAGCCCGACGCGCCGGGCAAGGTCCGCAGCATGGCATTGCGCCTGAGGCCGCCCGACGGCCTGGAATGGCGGATGGGGATCAACGACATTCCGGTCTTCGTCGCGCGCGACGCGCGGGAATTCCATGACCTGCTGCTGGCCGGCCGCCCCGACCCGGCGACGGGCAAGCCCGATCCGGCGCGCATCGGGCCGTTCCTGGCCGGCCATGCGGCGGTGGCCAGGGCGCTGGCGCTGGTGGCGGCGCGGCCGCTGACGTCGGGATTCGGCGACGATACCTATAACAGCCTGGATACGTTCCGCTGGATCGATGCGGCGGGCCGGTCGGTGACGGTACGCTGGGCGATGGTGCCGCTGCAGCCGGTGGCGCCGTCGCGGGCGGGACGGGACGGGTCCTATCTGTTCGAGGACCTGATCGTGGCGCTGCGGCAGCATCCGCTGCGCTGGCGGCTGGTGGTGACGGTGGCCGGTCCGGGCGACCCGACGGCGGACCCCACCCTGCCCTGGCCCGCGGGGCGGCGGCAGGTCGATGCGGGGACGCTGACCCTGGACCGGGCCGAGAGCGAGGATGACGGCGCCTGCACCGGCCTGACCTTCGACCCGATGGTGCTGCCGCCCGGCATGGCGGCGTCGGACGATCCGATCCCGGCGGCGCGGTCGGCGGCCTATATGCGTTCGTTCTGGCTGCGGTCGGGCGAGGCCAGGATGCCCAGCGCGGTCAGCCCCGCCATGGTCGCCACCGGAGGAGGCCAATGAACCGGGTCGTACGGTTTTCCGCCCTGGCGCGGGTGCTGCACTGGCTGATGGCGCCGCTGATCCTGGGCATGCTGCTGGTCGGCGTGTTCATGGCCGCGACCGAGGGCCCGGCCTATGCCACGCTGGTGGCGCTGCATCGGCCGATGGGGATCGGCATCCTGCTGCTGGCGGCGATCCGCCTGGCGAACCGGCTGATCGTCAGGCCGCCGCCGCTGCCCGCCGCGATGCCGGCGATCCAGCGAGTGGCGGCCCTGGGGTCGCATATCGCGCTGTATGC
Organism: Nguyenibacter sp. L1; assembly: GCF_035199985.1. Taxonomy (GTDB): domain Bacteria; phylum Pseudomonadota; class Alphaproteobacteria; order Acetobacterales; family Acetobacteraceae; genus Gluconacetobacter; species Gluconacetobacter vanlangensis. The sequence continues at coordinate 2,980,820 of NZ_CP127015.1, read as the reverse complement.
GCTGATGATCGCGATGCCACTGGTGGGATGGGGGATGCTGTCGGCCGGGGCCTATCCGGTCGTGCTGTGGGGGGCGGTGCGGCTGCCGCCGATCCTGCCGCACGACCCGACCTTGTTCGCGCTGCTGCGGCAGTTGCATAGCTGGCTGGCCTTCGCGCTGTTCGGGGTGGTCGTCGTGCATGTGGGCGCGGCCCTGCTGCATGGGCTGATCCTGCGCGACGGGGTCTTTCCGGCCATGGCGTCGCTCCGGCGGGGGCGGCGGGAGGGCCCGTGACCCGTCACGCGGCGCGGGGCGCCGGCGGACGGGCGTGGCGGGCGGCGCAGGTGACGACGCTGGCGGCCAGGAAGCCGACCGCCGCGATTTCGAGCGCCGTCGGCCAGCGCTGGTGCCACAGGCAGCCATAGAACAGGGCGAAGAGGGTTTCGCCCACCGCCATCTGGCCGCTGAGGGTCAGGGGAAGCTGGCGGCTGGCGCGGTTCCAGAACATGCCGCCCAGGACCGAGCCCAGCAGCCCGACCCCCACGCTGACCGCCCCGAAGACGAGCCATTGCCGGGCATCGTGCGTGGCCGGTCCCGCGCCCGGCGCCGTCCCGAACACCGTCCCGAACGCCGACCCGAACGCCATCCCTGGGCCCGCGAGGGCGAGGACGGGCAGCAGGACCAGGGATTGCGCGCCGGTGACCAGGCCGGTGAGCAGGCCCCAATCCCCGGCGCCGATCGTCGGCAGCCGGCGCATCCAGCGGGCATTGGACACGGCGAAGAGGCTCCAGGATGTCAGTCCGGCCAGGGCGCAGAGCAGGCCCAGCACCCGGTGGGGGGCGGCCCCGGCGGCAGATGCGGCGGGCGTGCCGGCCGCCTGCAGGCCGATCAGGCCGATTCCGATGGCGGCCAGCAGCAGCGAGGGGGCGAGGCGGCGCAGCGGCAGGCTGCCGGCGTCGCGCGTGCCGAGCAGCGCGACCGTGACCGGCAGGAAGCCGGTGACGATCGACGTGGCGCCGATGCCGCACAGCCGCACCGCGCTGGCGATCAGCACGTAATAGGCGAGATTGCCGGCGAGCCCGAGTCCGAACAGCCCGCACCAGCCCGACGCCGGCACGCGCGGCAGCACGGTGCGCCAGCGCGGCGCCAGCAGGGCTGCGGAGAGCAGTCCATAAGCCAGATAGCGGGCCAGCGAGAGGGCGAGCGCGCCGAAATCCGGCACCAGTTCGGGGGCCAGAAAGATGGTGCCCCAGCAGGCGCCGGCGGCGAGCCCATTGAGCAGGCCGGAAAGAAGGGGAGCGTCGGATTTCATGAAAGGGTCCAGGAAAGGGTCCGGGCGGAGCGATGGTCGCATCCGGCATAGCCGAGCGCGCGGCCGGCGTCTTGGCCCGGACTGTCGTTTTCTGGTCCCAGACTTTTCTGCTCCCAGGCTGTCGCCGCGCGGATAAGGCCCGGCGCCTTACCGGCGCGCCCGGCGATAGGCGGCGGGCGTGGTGCCGGTGGCGCGGCGGAAGGCGCGGGTCAGAACGCTTTGATCGGCGAAGCCGGCGCGGAGGGCCAGTTCGGCGATGGGCTGGTCGCTGTCGGCCAGCCACGCCTGGACCTGTCGCAGGCGCAGGTCGGACAGCCAGGCCTGCGGCGTGCGGCCGGTTTCGCGCCGGAATACGGCGTGCAGGCGGCTGGTGCTGAGGCCCGCCATGCGCGCCATGGCCGCGGCCGTCCACGGCGCGCCCGGATCGGCGGCCATGGCGTCGCGCAGCGGCGCGAGACGGGAGGGAGTAAAAGGCGGGGCGTCACAGGTCAGCGCGTCGATCAGCAATGGGGCCCAATGGGCCAGCACGGCGGCGGGCCGCGCGCCGCCATCGAGATGCAGGCGCATGAAGTCGATGAGATGGCGCGCCTGGGGGGAGAGCGGCAGGAAGCGGCGGCGGGCCAGCATGTCCGCCGCCGCGTCGCCGACCAGCGCCATGTCCATGTCGAGGATCAGGAAGCGGTTCCGGCTGGTCGCGGCCTGGGCATGGTCGGTGCCCGCGGCGACGAAGGCGGCCGAGCCCATGGCGAGGCGGCCGCCATGGCCGGCGATTTCGAGATCGAGGCAGCCGGAGACGGGCAGCACGAACTGGGCGTAAGGGTGGCGTTCCGGCGCGCGGGCGTCGCCATAGCTGCGTGCCGTGAGGTGCAAGATCGTCATCCGCGTGCCGCGTCCCTGGGGGCCAGGCGGTCGGCTTCGGCCAGGTCGGCCGGGGTGTTGACATTGTGGAACGGATCGAACGGACGGGCGCTGAAATCCACGTCGCGCATGCCGATCGTGACCGCGAAGGCGCGGACGCCGAAGGCGGCGCGCGGGCCGTCGGGCGGCAGGGCGGCGAGGCGGGCCCGCAGGGCGTCGCGCGCGGCGACCGGCCACAGCGCCACCAGATGGTGCCGCCGCCCGGCCGAGACGGCCACCGCCGGCGCGGGGGCCAGGGCGGCCGGGAGGTCGCGCGGCACGAAGGGCGTGTCGCCCGGCACCGTCAGCACCGCGTCGCACCCCAGCCCGGCGGCCCAGTCCATGGCGGCCAGCACGCCCGCCAGCGGGCCCGTGCCGACCGGGCCGTCGGGCAGCACCGGCAGGCCGAAGGCGGCGAAGCGCGCGGCGTCGCCCCGCGCATTGATCGCAAGCGGCCCCCCTGCCCCGCCCAGCCGGTCCAGCAGGTGGGCCAGCAGGCTGCGCCCGCCCGCCCGGAGCAGCGGCTTGTCCCCGCCGCCCATGCGGGTGGCCAGGCCGCCGGCCAGAATCACCACGGCAAAGCGCATTGTTTTCGTCCTCGACCCGTTTGGGGAGCGTACGACGCCGCCTGCCCCGATACTTGTCATCATAGGGGATTGGGGGCACCTGTACGCGATATTCAACGGCGCGTCATCGGCGCCGGACCACAGGAACGAGGATGCCGCCGCGCATGCACGCACCCGCCATCATGGGGATTACCGGACGCAGCGGCGCGGGCAAGACCACGCTGATCGAACGGCTGCTGACAGTGCTGGGACGGCGCGGGGTGCGGGTTTCGACCATCAAGCACGCGCATCACGGGTTCGATATCGACCGGCCGGGGAAGGATTCCTGGCGCCACCGGGCGGCGGGCGCGCGCGAGGTGCTGGTGGCGTCCGGCACGCGTTGGGCGCTGCTGCACGAGGCGCCCGACGAGGAAGCCGAATCGGGCCTGCCCGAGCTGATCGGCCGGATGGGGCCGGCGGACCTGATCCTGGTGGAAGGGTTTCGCGGGGCGATGCCGGCGGCGATCGAGGTGTATCGTCCCTCGTTGTCCCAGGCATTGCCCGGGGCGCCGTCCGGGGCATTGTCCGAGGACGCGGCGGGCAAGGAGCCGTTATGGCCGGTGACGCCGCAGGTGCTGGCGGTGGCGACCGACGACGCGGCGCTGGCGCTGCCGCCCGGCATCGCGCGGCTGGACCTGGCCGATGCGGCGGCGATCGGCGATTTCGTGATGGCGCGGGCGCGGCCCTGGCGCCCGGGGGCAGGTGCGGCATGAGCGCGGCGAACGGGACCGGGCCGGGCGCGGCGCCCGACCCCGGCTGGTTTCCGCTGGCGCTGCGGCTGCAGGGCGCGCGGGTGCTGGTGGCGGGCGGCGGCGGGATCGCGCTGAACAAGATCCGGCTGCTGCTGGCCCATGGCGCGCGCGTCGAGGTGGTGGCGCCGGTATTGGACGATGCGCTGGCGGCGATGCGCGACGCGGGCGCCCTGGCGCATGTCGCGGGCGAGGCGACGCGGGAGCGGCTGAGGGCGCTGCTGCCGGGCTGCCGGCTGGTCTATGCCGCGACCGACGACCGCGCGGCCAACCGTCTGGTGGCGGCCGAGGCCGATGCGCTGAACATCCCGGTCTGCGCGGTGGACGATCCGGAGCCGTCGTCCTTCATCACCCCGGCGCAGATCCATCGCGGGCCGGTGCGGATCGCGATTTCCACCGGGGGGGCCGCGCCGGTGCTGGCGCGGCGGCTGCGCGAGCGGATCGAGGCGGTGATGCCCGCCGGCCTGGACGGGCTGGCGCGGTTTCTGCAGGCCGAGCGGGCCCATGTGGTGGGGCGCTGCCCCGACGTGAACCGGCGGCGGCGCGTGTGGGAGGCGTTCCTGGACGGGCCGGGCGGGACGGCGGCGGCGGCGGGCGACCGGGCGACCGCGCGGCAGGTGCTGGACGGGCTGCTGGACGGCGTGGCGGTGGGCGGCGAGGTGTGGCTGGTGGGTGCCGGGCCGGGGGATGCCGATCTGCTGACCCTGCGGGCGCTGCATCTGATGCAGAATGCGGATTCGGTGCTGTACGACCAGTTGCTGCCGCCCGAATTGCTGGACCGGGTGCGGCGCGACGCCGAGCGCGTGTTCGTGGGCAAGCAGCGCGACCGGCACACCATGCCGCAGGAGCAGATCAATGCCGAGCTGATCCGCCGGGCGCGGGCGGGCGAGCGGGTGCTGCGCCTGAAGGGGGGCGATCCGTTCATTTTCGGCCGAGGCGGCGAGGAGATCGAGGCGTTGATGGCGGCCGGCGTTCCGTTCCAGGTCGTGCCCGGGATCACCGCGGCCAGCGGCTGCGCGGCCTATGCCGGGATTCCGCTGACGCATCGGGATTGCGCGCAATCCTGCCTGTTCGTGACCGGGCATGCGCGCCGCGACGGCACGCTGGACCTGCCCTGGGAGAGCATGGCGCGGCCGGGGCAGACGATCGCGATCTATATGGGTGTGGCGGCGCTGCCGGAATTGTGCGCCATGCTGGTGCGGCACGGGCTGCCGCCGGACTGGCCGGCGGCGCTGGTCGAGCGGGGGACGCGGCCCGACCAGCGGGTGCTGACCGGCACGCTGGCCAGCCTGCCGGAGACGGCCCGGGCCCAGGCGGTGGGCAGCCCGGCGCTGGTGCTGGTGGGCGAGGTGGTGCGCCACCGGGTGGTGACGCCGCCGCCCCTGCCGGAGGTGTGACGCGGCCGGCCGGCGGGACGCCCGGACAGGTTCAGGAGATGTCGGCCATGAGCGAGACATGGGCGCAGGTGATCTTCCACCCCGCGTCGGTGCGGACCCAGGTCTGGCTCTGGCGGCCGATGCGGGTGCCGCCCTCGCGCTGGAATTCCAGGTTCACGGTGCCCAGATCCGGCCCGAAACTGGTGACGACGCGGCGCAGCACGCGGCGCTGCGGCGAGCCGCCGACCCGGCCCTGGCGGAAGGCGGCGATCTCAGCGAAACCGTACAGAACCTCGCCCACGCCGTAGCGGATGGTTTCCGGCGCGTCGCGGAACAGGGCGTCGAGGGTTTCGACGTCGTTGGCCATCAGGGCGGTTTCGTAGCGGTCCGCCATTTCGGTGAGTTCGGCGACGGTGGCGGGGTCGTCGATGGTCAGCATGTCGGCTCTCCTGCGCGGGTTTGCGCGGGGAGCGTATCGCGGCATCCGGCACGCCGCAAAGCCGCGCCGGGGACGCCGGCGCGTTCCGGCCAAGCCGTTTATTTCGCTTCCGTTTATTTCGCTGCCCTTTATTTCACTGCCTTTATTTCGTCGTATAGCCGCCGTTGACCAGGATGGTCTGGCCGGTCATCCACCAGCCTTCGGACACCAGGAAGCGGACGAAGGGGGCGATGTCCGCGATGTCGGTCAGGCCGGTCCTGGTGAAGGCCGACAGGGCGGCGGCCTGCTTGTGGTAGGCGACGGCGTCCGGCGCTTCCTGGCCGTAGAAGAAGGGCGTGTCCATCGGGCCGGGACCGATGGCGGTGACCGAGATGCCGCGTGCGCCATATTCCTTGGACGCGGCGCGGGTGAAATGCTCGACCGGGGCCTTGGCGCCCGCATAGGTGGAATAGAACGGGGTGTAGGCCCCCAGCAGCGAGGTCACCAAAGTGACCAGCTTGCCGTTGTCGTTGAGATGGATGCCGGCTTCCTTGATGAAGAAATAGGCCGCCTTGGCGTTGATGGCGAACATCGAATCGAATTCGGCCTCGGTCGTTTCGGCGATGGGCTTCTTCAAGACCTTGCCGACCGTGTTGATCGCGATGTCGGGGCGGCCGATCGCCGCCACCGTGTCGGCGAAGAGCCTGGCGCAGGCCCCGGCGCTGGTCAGGTCGGCCTGCAGCGCCACCGCCTGGACCCCTGCCGCCCTGAGGTCGGCCAGGGTGCGGTCGGCGTCGGGCCGGGTGGCGGCGCTGTTGTAATGGATGGCGATCGCCCTCGCGCCGTGGGCGGCGAGGTCGCGCGCGATCAGGCTGCCGAGATTCTTGGCGCCGCCGGCGATGAGGACGGTCTTTCCCCCGATTCCGTGGTCCGCAATGCCGTGGTCCGCAATGCTGTGATCGATCATGGCTGGGTTCCCTGCTGCCATCCGCGTTCCTGCCCGGGACGATAGGCGTTGCGCGTTTCGGCATAAACGTCGCGACATCGACAACAGATGTCGTAAAAATCGAACAATAACGGGAATTGACCGGGAGGTGCCTTGGACCGGATCGAACTGTTTCGCGTCTTCGCCCGGGTGGTGGAGACGGCGAGTTTCACCCGCGCGGCGGACGGGCTGAACATGCCGCGTTCGTCGGTGTCCACCGCCATCCAGGAACTGGAGGCGCGGCTGGGCGCGCGGCTGCTGGCGCGCACGACGCGTTCGGTCGCGCCCACGCCGGACGGGGCGGCGTTCTACGAGCATTGCGTGCGGCTGATCGCCGACATGGAGGAGGCCGAGGCGCTGTTCCGGCGGGACGCGGTCGGGCCGCGCGGGGTCCTGCGGGTGGACATGCCCGGACGGATCGGACGGCTGATCGTCGCGCCTGCCCTGCCGGATTTCCTGGACCGCTATCCGGGGATCGAGATCGTGCTGGGAGTGAGCGACCGCGCGGCCAATCTGGTGGAAGAGGGGATCGATTGCGCGCTGCGGGTGGGGCCGCTGCACGAGTCCGGGCTGATCGCGCGGCGGATCGGCGAACTGGCGCTGATCAACGTCGCCAGCCCGGCCTATCTGGCGCGGCATGGCGTGCCGCGCGAGCCGGCCGACCTGACGGCGCATCAGGTGGTGCGCTATGCCTCGCCCGCCACGGGGCGGGTCGAGGACTGGGAATGGGTGGCCGAGGGGCAGATCCGGAGCGCGGCGCCGGCCGGGCGGGTGACGGTCAACAGCGCCGAAGGGCTGATCGCCTGCTGCCTGGCCGGGCTGGGGCTGATCCAGGTGCCGGCCTATGACGTGCGGGGCCATCTGGAGGCGGGAGAATTGGTGGACGTGATGGCGGACCGGCGGGCCGCGCCGCTGCCGATGGCGCTGCTGTACCCGCATCGGCGGCACCTGTCGCGCCGCCTGCAGGTCTTTGCCGACTGGCTGGCGGGCATTCTGGCCGCGACGGTGATGTCCGGCCGGCCAAGGCCGTGAGGGGCGCGCTTCATTTTCCCCGATGTTGCGGGACGGGCGAATCGGCCTAGTGTTTCGGGACCGTGTGATCGAGGCCCCTGTGATGTCGTCCGCCCGTGCATTGCTTGTCGGAGATCCGGCGCCCTGGTTCGTGCAGCGCTGCACCACGCCGTTCGGGACCTATAGTTTCGACATGGCGGCGGGGCGGTCGGTCCTGCTGTATTTCTTCCGCTCCTCGACCCAGGCGGGGGTGGGCGCGGCGCTGGCGCATCTGCGCGCGGCGGGGGCGGTGCTGGATGGGGTGCGCAGCCATTTCTTCGGCGTTTCGACCGATCCGGAGGACGAGGCGCGGTTGGGCGAAATGCCGCCGGGCATGCGGTTCTTTCGCGACGCGGACCGTGCGGTGACCACCTTGTACGGCCTGGCGGAGCAGGAGGCGCCGTATTGGATGGTCGTCGATCCGATGCTGCGGATTGCCGCGGTGCAGCCGGACGGGCCGGGGGTGGCGGAACGGATGGTCGATCTGCTGTGCCGCATGAGGCCGATCGCCCCGGCCGCGCCGATGCCCGTGCCGGCGCTGATGCTGGCGGACGTGTTCGAGCCCGCGTTCTGCCGGCAATTGATGGCATATTACCACGCGCAGGAGAGCGTGCCGTCGGGCATGCTGACCGAGCAGGTGCCGGGGCGGTCGGTGGCGGTGGCCGATCCGGGGTTCAAGCGGCGGCGCGATTGCCGGCTGCGGGACCAGGGGCTGGTGGGGCAGGTGCAGGCGCGGATCATCCGCCGCGTGGTGCCGGAGATCCACAAGGCGTTCCAGTTCCAGGCCACGCAGATGGATCGGCTGATCCTGGCCTGCTACGATTCCAGCGAGCAGGGCTGTTTCGGCCCGCACCGCGACAATACGGTGGCGGCGGCGGCGCATCGGCGCTTTGCCGTGTCGATCAACCTGAATGACGGATTCGAGGGCGGCGCGGTGTCCTTTCCGGAATTCGGGGGGCCGGGATTCTGCCCGCCGGCGGGCGGGGCGCTGGTATTTTCCTGCGGGCTGCTGCATGCGGTGACGCCCGTCACCCGGGGGCGGCGCCATGCCTGCCTGCCTTTCGTGTTCGATGACGCGGCGGCGGCGATCAAGCAGGCCAACCGGGCGGCCATGGGGCGGACCGAAACGGCGTGAGCGCCTGTTGCCAGCGGCGGCGGAAACGCCGATCCTGCGCGCCATGTGGAGCGAACCCTATCTGGAGACCTGCTGCCGGTCGGCGCTGCACCGGCTGATCCTGTGCGGCGCGGCGGGGCGGCCCGAGGGGCTGAAGGACCAGCCCTGCCTGGAGCGGATGGCGGGCATGGGGCTGGTGGCGCGCGACGCGGCCGGGCGGTACCGGGCCACGGCGGCGGGGGTGGCGCGCCATGATTCCGAGATCTTGGGCCCTACGATCACGGCCCGGGCAACCACGGCTTCCGGCGGCGGCGCCGGGCGATGATCCGCCATGACGATATCTGGCACGCGCTGGACGTGCTGGCCGCCGAGCGGGGGCTGACGCCGTCGGGGCTGGCGCGGGCCGCGGGGCTGGACGGCACCAGCTTCAACCCGTCGAAGCGCGCGACCCCGGCGGGGCGGCCGCGCTGGCCGGGGACCGAGAGCCTGGCGCGGGTGCTGGATGCCACCGGCCTGACGCTGGAGGCGTTCGGCCGGCTGATGGCGGGGCAGGCCGTGCCCCGCGCGCCGCACCGCCCGGCCGGGCGGTCGCGGCTGCGCCTGTCGCACCTGTCGCAACTGGAGCAGGGGGGGATGTTCGATGCCGCCGGCCATCCGGCCGGACGGCACTGGGACAGTTGGGACGTGCCGGGGCTGGCCGAGCCCGACCTGTATGCCGTGACGATCGACAGCGACGCGTTCGACCCGGTCTTTCGCCTGGGCGCGATGCTGATCGTCTCGCCGGGGGCGCCGGTGCGGCGGCAGGACCGGGTGATCCTGCACCGGGGAGACGGCGTGCTGTGCGCCATCGTGCTGGAACGCCGGCCCGGTGACGCGGGTGACGTGGTGTTGGGCGGGATCGGGGCGCAGGAGGGGATGGAGATCGCGGTGGGCGCGGAGGATCACCTGCACCGGATCATGATGGCTGTGCTGTAGCGACGCGGAGCGCGCGGGCGGCCGGGCCGGGGCGTGCCGCGGGCACGGGCTGGTGGGCGGCCAGGGTGATGCGGGCGCGGAACCCCCGGTCGTGGTCCGGCAGGGGGGAGGCGATGTCCAGCCCGGCGCCCATCTGGCCGGCGATGCTGGCGACGATGGCCAGGCCGAGGCCGCTGCCGTCGGACGGACTGTCGCCCCGCACGAAGGGTTCGGTCAGGCGGCGCAGGATGGCGGGCGGCAGGGCCGGGCAATCGTTGATGATGTCGACATGGATAATGTCGACATGGCCCGGGCGCGACAGCGCGACCGTGATCGGCGTGCCGGGCGTGCCGTGGTTGGCGGCGTTTTCGATCAGGTTGCGGAACAGGATGCCCGCGGCGTCGATGTCGCCCCGGACGATCAGCGAATCCATGCCGTCGCAGGTCACCGCGACCTCGCGGAAGGCGGGAGGCGTGTCCTGGAATTCGTCGGCCAGGACGTGCAGCACGGCGATCAGGTCGAACCGGTCGTCGGCGATGGCCGCGCCCGAGGCGGCACGGGAGAGCTGCAGCAGCTTTTCCGTCATGCGGCCGAGGCGGCGGATCTGCGCGATCATGCCGGCCAGGCGGCGGGGGGCGCCTGGTTCGTGCGTCCGGTCGTGCATCTGTTCGCGCAGCATCTGGGCCTGGGCCAGCAGGGCGCCGATCGGGTTGCGCAGCTCGTGCGCCGCGTTGGCGGCGAAGGCGCGTTCGGTCGAGAGTGCCTTCTTCAGCCGGTCCAGCAGGGAATTGAGCGCGGCGTGGATGGGCAGCAATTCGTCGGGCAGGTTCAGAGGCGGGATGGGGGTGAGGTTGCCGCCGCCGCGGGCGCGGATTTCGGCCTGGAGGTCGGTCAGGGGGCGCAGGGCGCGGCGCACCACCCAGCGCACCAGCAGCCACACGCAGGGCAGGAAGACCACCATCGGCAGGATGGAGATCAGCGTGGCGCGGCGCACGGCCTCGCGCCGGTGGAAGGTGGGTTCGCCGACCAGGATGTAATGGCCGCCGTCGGTCGCCTGGACGACATAGACCCGAAAGCGCGGCCGGTCGTAGAAGCCCGGCTGCAGCAGCGGCACGAAGGGATGGTCCGGCGCGTTCTGCGAGCGCAGCACCAGCCGTCCGTCCGGGGTCACGATCTGGTAGGCGAGCGTGCGCGGCCCGACCTGGGGCAGGCGGGCGACGTCGTCGCCGCGCGGGGCGGCGCCGATCGCGGAGATGACGAATTCCAGCCTTTCCGCGACCTCCTGCAACGAATTGTCCAGCCGTTCCGTGACCTCGTAGCGGGTGAAGCCGGCGACCAGGGCGCCCAGCAGCAGCAGGCAGCCCAGCACCACGGCCAGCACCCAGGCGACGATGCGCGCGGCCAGGGTCCAGCGGGGGGCGGCGGGGACAGCCGTCATCATGCCCCGGCCCCGCGCGCCAGGCAGTAGCCGCGGCCACGCACGGTGCGGATCAGGCCGGGGCCGACCTTCTTGCGGACGCGGCTGACGAAGACCTCGATCGCGTTGCTTTCGATTTCCTCGCCCAGGCCGTAGAGCGCGTCCTCGATCTGTTCACGCGAGCAGATGGCGCCGGCGCGGCGGGCCAGCAATTCGATCACCGCCCATTCGCGCGCGGTCAGCGCCACGTCCTGTCCCAGGCGGGACATGCGGCGGCGGGCGAGGTCGATTTCGACCTCGCCCAGTTCCAGGCGGTTGTCGACCAGGGCGACGTAGCGGCGCGAGACCGCGTCGAGCCGGGCGAGCAGTTCGTCGAAATCGTAGGGCTTGACGATATAGTCGTCCGCGCCGTCGGACAGGCCGGCGATGCGGTCGCTGATCTGGTCCTGCGCGGTGGTGATCAGGATGGCCATGGCCGAGCCGCCGCGCCGGACCTGTCGCAGCAGGTCGCGGCCGCTGCCGTCGGGCAGGCCGAGATCGAGCAGCAGGAAATCGTAGGCGGCGGCGGAGAGCGCGGCGCGGGAATCGTCCAGCGTGGTGAACCAGTCCACGGCATGGCCGGCGCGGCGGAGCCGGTCCCGCACCGCCGAGCCCAGGGCGGCTTCGTCCTCGACGATCAGGATCCGCACCGATGCCCTCCTTGCCCGCGCGGACGGATGTCCGTCCGCGTCATGCGTCGCTTCTGTCGCGCATCACCCGTGCATAGAGCGACGGCAGCACCAGCAAGGTCAACAGGGTCGATGAGACAAGGCCGCCGATCACCACGCTGGCCAGGGGGCGTTCGACCTCGGCCCCCGCGCTGGTGGAGAAGGCCATGGGGAAGAAGCCGAGGCTGGCGACCAGGGCAGTGGCGATGACCGGGCGGAAGCGCTCCTCGGCGGCCTCGAAGGCCGCGCGGGCGACCGGGATGCCGCGCGCGCGCAGATGCTGGATGTAACTGACCAGCACCACGCCGTTGAGGATGGCCACCCCGAACAGCGCGATGAAGCCGATGCCCGCCGAGATGCTGAAGGGCAGGCCGCGCGCCCAGAGCATGAGGATGCCCCCGGTCGCGGCCACCGGCAGGTTGACGAACACCAGCAGCGCCGGCCGGACCGCGCCCAGGGCCACCACCAGCAGGGCGAAGATCAGCGCCAGCGCGATCGGCACCACGATATCGAGCCGGGCCATGGCCGACTGCAGGTTGCGGAACTGGCCCTGCCAGATCATGCGGTAGCCGGGGGGGAGATGCACCCGCGCCGCGACGGCGGCCTGGGCGGCGGCGACGTAGGAGCTGAGGTCGCGCCCGCGCACGTTGGCCTGCACCACCAGGCGGCGCTGGATGCGGTCGCGGCTGATGCGCGGGGGGCCGTCGGCCACCGCGATGTCGGCTACCTGCGACAGCAGCACCGTCCCCTGCGCGTCCGCCCGGCGGACGCGCAGGCGGGCGATGGCGTCGCGGGAGCCGACCTGGGCGGGGTCGAAGCGGATCTGGGTGTTGACCACGGCATTGTCGACGATGACGGGCCGGCCGATATGGCCGCCCACGGCCTCGACCGTGTCCAGGATCTCGGACATCGGCACGTTCATCTGCGCCGCGCGCCGGCGGTCGACATCGACATGGATGAAGGGCAGCGTGCCGTCGCCCTGCGGCGCCACGTCGGCGGCGCCGGGCACGCCGTTCAGCGCCGCGGCCACCTGGTCGCCCAGGCGGGAGAGCATGTCGAGGTCGGGACCGTAGATCGAGACCGCGATCTGGGTCCGGACGCCGGACAGCAGATCGTCCATGCGCATCTGCACCGGCTGGCTCCAGGAGAACTGGGCGTCGGGCAACTGGTCGCGCAGGACCTTGTCGATGGCGGTCACCAGCCCCTCTTGCGTGCTGGCGGTGCGCCACTGCGACGGGTCCTTGAGGAAGATGAAGCTGTCGGTTTCGTTGACGCCCATCGGGTCGGTGGGGATGGCCGAGGTGCCGGTGTTGCTGACCACGGTCGCGACCTCGGGGAAGCGCTTGAGGATCTGTTCCTCGCGCTGGACGGAGTGCAGCACGGTGGGCAGCGAGGCGCTGGGCAGGCGGGTGGAGGTGACGACCAGCGCGCCCTCGCCCAACTGGGGGATGAATTCGCCGCCCAGGCGGGTGGCCAGGAACACCGAGAGGAGGAAGACGGCGAAGGTGGCGCCGAACAGAGGGCCGGGATGGGCCTCGCCCCACAGCACGACGGGGCGGTAGCGGCGGCGCAGCATCGCCACCAGGCGCGTGTCGCCATGGGCGGGGGCGTGGCGCAGGGCCAGCGCGGCGATCACCGGCACGCAGACCATGCAGTAGGCCAGGGACGCCAGCAGCGCCATGATGATGGTCTGGGCCATCGGGCGGAACATCTTTCCCTCGATCCCCTGCAGGGTCAGGATCGGCAGGTAGACCATGATGATGACCAGGATCGCGAAGCCGACGGGACGGATCACCTGCATGACCGAGGACACGACCTGGGTGCGCAGGTCGGCGGTATCGCCGCGTTGGCGGTGGGCGATCAGGTTTTCGACGATCACCAGCGAGCCGTCGACGATCATGCCGAAATCGATCGCGCCCAGGCTGAGCAGGTTGGCCGAGATGCCGAACTGCCGCATGCCGGCCATGGCGCAGGCCAGCGCGAAGGGAATGACCGAGGCGATGACCAGCGCGGCGCGCCAGTCGCCGATCACCACCACCAGCACCGCCACGACCAGCGCGGCGCCCATCATCAGGTTGTCGCGCACCGTGGCGATGGTGCGGTCGGTCAGGTCCGAGCGGCTGTAATAGGGGTCGAGCGTGACGCCGGCGGGCAGCGAACGCGCGATGCCGGGCAGCGCCGCGCGGATGCCGGCCAGGGTGGCGTCGGAGCTGGCGCCCATGCGCATCAGCACCACGCCATTGACGATTTCGCCCTTGCCGTCGCGGGTGACGGCGCCCAGGCGGGTGCGCGGGCCCATGGCGACGCGGCCGATATCGCGCAGGCGGATCGCGGTGCCGTCGGGGTTCTGCCGGACCGGCAGGGCGGCGAAATCGTCCAGGCTGCGGATCAGGCCGCGGCCGACGACGATCTGCTGTTCGGCGTGATGTTCGATCCAGCCGCCGCCGGATGCCGCGTTGTTGGCGTCCACTGCGCGATAGATTTCGCTGACCGACAGGCCGTAGGCGGTCAGCCGGGCCTGGTCGATGGCGACCTGGTAGGTTTCCTCGGCTCCGCCATTGACGTTGACGTCCACCACGCCGGGCACCAGCTTGAGCTGCGGCACCACCACCCAGTTCATCAGCCGGTTGAGATCCATCAGCGACTGGTGCGGGCCGCGGATCTGGACCTGCATGATTTCGCCCATGCCGGTGGCGAGCGGGCCCATGTTGATCGACGGTCCCGGGACGGAGATCAGGGACCGGGCCTGCTGGATGCGTTCGTTGACGCGGGTGCGGTCGAGATCGATGTCGGTGTCGTCGTCGAACTGCACATAGACCACCGACACGCCCGAGCGCGAGACCGAGCGCAGGTCGTTCATGCCCGGGATGCCGGCCATGCTGGTCTCGATCGGGAAGGTGATCAGGCGTTCGACTTCCTCGGTCGCCAGGCCGGGGGCGACCACCGAGACCAGCACCTGGCGCGGCGAGATGTCGGGCACCGATTCGACGGGCAGGCCGAGGATGGCGCCGATCGCCGCCAGGAGGATGGCGAGCGCGCCGCCGATCACGACGAACCGGCTGGCCTGCAGGCGTTCGAGCAATCCGCGCATGTCAGCCGCCACCCGTTCCGGCCAGCAGCAGGCTGGATTTCAGGGCGAAGCTGCCCTGGGCGGCCACGGCCTGTCCGGCGGCGAGGCCCGCGGTGACGACGGCGCTGCCGCCGCTGTCCAGCGCCACGGTGACCGGGACGGGACGGAAAATGTCGGAGGCGGTGCGGATGAAGACCACGTCGCGGCCATTGACCTGCTGCACGGCCTCGGACGGGATGACGATGCCGGTGGCGCGGTCGTCGGTCTGCAGTTCGGTGTCCAGCATCATACCCGGCCGCAGCGCGCCGCCGGGATTGGGCACGGCGCTGATGACCCGGACCAGGCCGGTGGCCGGGGCGGCCATGCCGTCGACCGAGCCGATGCGCGAGGCCAGCGCCCGGTCGCCGAGCCGCGTGACCTGCCGTCCGCCGGGCACGATATGCGCCGCGTCCTGGGGCGGGATGTCGGAGACGATCCAGACCGAGGACAGATCGACCAGGGTCGCGGCGTCCTGCCCCGGTTCGATATCGCCGGCCACGGCGACCGAGACCGATTGCACCGTGCCGTCGACCGGGGCGATCAGGGACGAGGTTTCGTCCTGGGAGGTTTCGTCGCCGTTGTCGCGTTCGGTGACGGAATTGAATTCCTCCTGGAACCGGTGGGACATCGTCGCGACGTCGGCCTGGCGGGCCAGGACGGTGTTCTGCGCCTCCTGCAGCACCGCGAGGCGGCGGCGGACCTCGCCGGCGGCGATCGTGGCGCCGGCGAGGGCGCGGGCGCGGCGATAGGCGGCCGCGGCGTCGTCGCGCGCCGCGATGGCGGCGTTCAGGGCGGCGCGCATCTGCACCGCCTGGAGACGGGCGACGTGCAGGGAATGATCGACGTAATCGACCAGCACCGTATCGCGGGCGACGCGCTGCCCGGCCAGGACATGGACGGCCAGCACCTTGCCCGAGCCCACGGGGCGGATATGCACCACGCGGGTTTCGTCCGGCATCACGCGGGCGAGGGCGGGCAGCACGCGCGAGACGGTGCCGGCGTGGGCGGTGGCGACGGTCAGGCCCTCGTTCTTCTGCGCGTCGGCGCCGATGGTCACCGGGGCGAGGCCGTCGGCGGCGGGTGTATCGGCGGCGGGTGTATCGGCAGCGGGCGTCTTGGCCTGGGCGGGAGCGAGGATCGCGATGAGGGCGGCGGCCGGCAGCAGGGCGGCGAGGCGTTTCCTCATGGCGTGGTGCCCGCGGCGATGGCGGCGCGCATGATGGCGGCGTGCCATTCGATTTCGGCCCTGTTCAGCGTGAGGATGGCGGAATAGGCGGCCTGTCGCGCCCGCAATGCCTCGACCAACGATGTTTCTCCTACCTGCCAGGATCGTTCCATTTCATCCGCGCGCCGGTTCAGGGCACCGGCGGCGGCGCGGGCGCCATCCAGCGTCGCGGCGGAGGCGTCCAGCCGGGCGCGCACCTGGGCCAGTTCGACGCGCACCGCGCGGCGGGCCTGCAGTTCCTGGCTGCCGGCGGCCGCCAGCCTGTCCCGCGCGGCGGCCATCTGCGGCACGTTCCGCGCCGCGCTGGGCAGCGGCATGATGACGTTGACGCCGACCTGGTCGTCCCACGGGCTGCCGTACTGGCCCTGGTGAATCACGCCGACGCCGATTTCGGGGTTGGGCATGAAGGAGGCGCGGGCGAGGCGCACGCTTTCCTGAGCCGCCATGACGGCGCGGCGGGCGGCACGGACGCGGGGATCGTTGTCCTCGACCAGTTGGGGGGTGCCGAAGCGCGTGCGGGCCAGGAGGCGCGCATCGCTGGACAGGATGTCCGGCACGCCGTCGCGGCCCAGCAGCACCTGCAGCGCGGCGGCGGCGGTGGCGGTCTGCTCGCCGGCCAGGGCGACCTCGTTACGGGCGGCGGCCAGTTCGGCGGCCACGGCCTGGCGGTCGGACAGGGAGGATTCGCCGACCCGCGCGGCGTGGGCGGTGGCGGCGTCCAGGCGCCGCATCGCCTGCAGCAGCGACAGGGCGACCGCCTGTCGGCGCTGGGCGATGACCAGCGCGCCGGTGGCGTCCAGCACCCGGACGGCGACGGCCATGTGTTCGGCGTTCATCCGTTCCTGGATGGCGGCGGCGTCGGCCTGTGCCACGCGGCGGGTGGCGGTGCCCTGCCCCGGCAGCCAGAGCGGCACCGAGATGCTGCCCTGATAGGTCGTGTAGCCGAGATTGGAGCCGATGAAATGGTCGTCGTAATATTGCGCGGAGACGACCGGGCCGCCGGGGAACCAGGATCGCGCGGCATCGGCACGGTCATCGGCGGATTGGCGGTTGGTCGCCAGTTCCGCGCGCATCGGGTCGATCGCCCAGGCGGCGCTGACGGCGTCGTGGAAGGCCAGGCCGGCGGCATGGGCCGGCGGCGCGGCGGTCAGGCAGGTGACGGCCAGCAGGGCGGCGCCCAGGGTGCGGGTCGGTGGGACGCTGCCGCGGTCCATGACGGAGGGGGCTGTCCCGCCGTGCCGATTCCCATTGTGCTGGTCCCTGTCGTGCCTGTCGTGTCCCCTGCCCTGCTTCATGCGGCATCCCACGCGATCCGGCGGCCCCGTGCCGCACCTGCAGGAAAGGGGCTCTATCACAGGAAGCTGACGGGACCCTGAACGTGGTGTGCCGACGGGGCGGCCCGACGGGATGGGCCAAGGGGGCGGGGACGGAGAATTTCGATGCGGGCCCGCTGACTTTCCCGGGGTTTTGGCCTATGTCTCCGCCCATGACCGACACACCGCTCTCGCTGATCCGCAATTTTTCGATCATCGCGCATATCGACCATGGCAAGTCGACCCTGGCCGACCGGCTGATCCAGGCCTGTGGGGCGCTGAGCGCGCGCGAGATGACGAACCAGGTCCTGGACAACATGGAGCTGGAGCGCGAGCGGGGCATCACCATCAAGGCGCAGACCGTGCGCCTGACCTATCCGGCCAAGAACGGCAAGACCTATGTGCTGAACCTGATGGACACGCCGGGCCATGTCGACTTCGCCTATGAAGTCAGCCGGTCGCTGGCGGCGTGCGAGGGGTCGCTGCTGGTGGTCGATGCGTCGCAGGGGGTCGAGGCGCAGACCCTGGCCAACGTGTACCAGGCGATCGACGCCAACCACGAGATCGTCCCGGTGCTGAACAAGGTCGACCTGCCGGCCGCCGAGCCCGAGCGGGTGAAGGCGCAGATCGAGGAGGTGATCGGCATTCCGGCCGATGACGCGGTCGAGATTTCGGCCAAGACCGGCCTGAACATCGAAGGCGTGCTGGAGGCGCTGGTCACCCGCCTGCCGCCGCCGGTGGGCGACGACAGCAAGCCGTTGCAGGCGCTGCTGGTCGATAGCTGGTACGACCCGTATCTGGGCGTGATCATCCTGGTGCGCATCAAGGAAGGGCGCCTGCGCAAGGGGTCGCGCATCCGCATGATGTCGAACGGCGCGGTCTATCACGTGGACCAGGTGGGGGTGTTCGCGCCGCGCATGGTGCCGGTAGACGATCTGGGGCCCGGCGAAATGGGCTATATCAACGCGGCGATCAAGACCGTGGCGGATTGCAATATCGGCGATACGGTCACCGATGACCGCCGGCCGGCCGAGACGCCGCTGGCGGGGTTCAAGCCGTCGATCCCGGTCGTGTGGTGCGGGCTGTATCCGATCGATGCCGACGATTTCGAGAAGCTGCGCGACAGCCTGGCGAAGCTGCGGCTGAACGACGCGTCGTTCCATTACGAGGCCGAGACCTCGGCCGCGCTGGGCTTCGGCTTCCGCTGCGGGTTCCTGGGGCTGCTGCATCTCGAGATCATCCAGGAGCGGCTGAGCCGCGAGTTCAACCTGGACCTGATCGCGACCGCGCCGTCGGTGGTCTATCGCCTGTATCGGACCAATGGCGGGATGGAGGAGCTGCACAACCCCGCCGACATGCCGGACGGGTCGGTGATCGAGAAGGTCGAGGAACCGTGGATCGTCGCGACCATCATGGTGCCGGACGAGTATCTGGGCGCGGTGCTGACGCTGTGCACCGAGCGGCGCGGCATCCAGAAGGACCTGACCTATGTCGGGAACCGGGCGATGGCGGTGTATCGCCTGCCGCTGAACGAGGTGGTGTTCGATTTCTACGACCGGCTGAAATCGGTGTCGCGCGGCTATGCCAGTTTCGATTACCAGATGGACGGGTATGAAGAGAGCGACCTGGTGCGGATTTCGATCCTGGTGAACCAGGAGCCGGTCGACGCGCTGGCCTTCATCGCGCATCGCTCGGCCGCCGAGACGCGCGGGCGGTCGATCTGCGCCAAGCTGAAGGAGCTGATCCCCCGGCAATTGTTCAAGATCGCGATCCAGGCGGCGATCGGCAGCCGGGTGATCGCGCGCGAGACAATCGGCGCGATGTCGAAGGACGTGACGGCCAAATGCTATGGCGGCGACATCTCGCGCAAGCGCAAGCTGCTGGAAAAGCAGAAGGAAGGCAAGAAGCGCATGCGCCAGTTCGGCAAGGTGGAGATCCCGCAGAGCGCGTTCCTGGCCGCGCTGAAGATGGATCATTAAGGCCGCCGGCAAAGCCTGGAGCCGGAGGAGCGCATCGGGGCTTTGCCCCTTGCGCCGGGCGGAAATGTTGCTATGTTCCGCGCCCAGACGGCGGGCCGCCCGGCAGGCAGGCCCGTTTGTGCGCCGGAGAGATGGCCGAGCGGCTTAAGGCGCACGCTTGGAAAGCGTGTGTACGTTAATAGCGTACCGTGGGTTCGAATCCCACTCTCTCCGCCAAACACCGCCGATTGCCGCATAAATTGGCCGACTATCTCGATAATTATCAATTTGATATCGCCTTTTAAGTGACTGCCCTGCCGACACGGGTTCTCACATGCCCTACCAATTCCGTAATCCTCGTGCTGCTCCATGCGGCACTGCCTTTATACCGGCGATCCTGACGTGTTTTTATCGCTTCTGACCGACAGGGCACGCGAAAGCTTCGATGCCTGGCGCGCGGACCACGTACCCGCCGCCGAGGTCGCCTGACATCGTGGCGTGACCATTGGGCACGGGCATCCGCCACAGCCATCCGCTCAGCATGGCAATATCGCCCATTATTTAAAAGCGTTTACCTTGGCATACTTCCTATTTAAGCCAACGAGGAAACGTTTGAATAGCGAGATTGTACGGCCGGTTCCTCACCGATCTGCAGATCTCCGAGAGTAAGCTGGATAGGCCCGGCGAGCCGTAGAAGCGGCAATGATCCGTGCTTCCCCAAAAAATTTGCCACTTGACAAGGTAAGGAAAGTTCCTTACTGATCTTGCGATCAAGTTGGGAGCTTAAACATGGCCGCATTGCTGAAAGAAGAAAGCACCATCACGGCTAAAGGCCAGACCACGGTTCCCAAGGCCGTCCGGCAGGCCTTGGGCGTGGATTATGGCGGACGCATCGCCTTTTTAGTTGATGACGAGCTCCGCGTCTATGTCGAGAAGGCGACGGAAGAGGAGAGCGATCCGGTCGTCGATCGCTTCCTCAGGTTTCTCGCGCACGACATGACCAAGCATCCTGGTACCTCCGTCGTCCCGCTGCCTGCTACGTTGCAGGATCGTATGGCGGTGCTGGTCGGCGATATCGACGTTGACCTCGATGCCGAGATCGACGGGGTCGTCGCACTCTAGTCATGCTCACGATCAATGGCTGGACCATCCTTGCGCATCCCCTTTTTCTCGATCAGTTAGAGAAGCTGACCAGGTCCGTCCAAGTATTGAAAGCAAAGAAGCCCGAGGACTATCGGAAGAACGCGAACACCAAGCTACTGGCTGCGTTGAACAAGCTCGTATTTGAGGCGATTCCGGCCGACCCGATGGCGACCGTCTATCGGCAAGGCTCGACTCTCGGCAATGATTACAAGCACTGGTTCCGGGCGAAGTTTGGAAACGGCCGCTTTCGCCTGTTCTTCCGTTATGACTCGAATGCGAAAGTCATCATCTTTGCCTGGGTCAACGATGAAACAACGCTCCGGACCTATCGCGCGAAGACCGATGCCTACAACGTCTTCAAAGGAATGCTGGACATGGACAGTCCACCCGACGATTGGGCCGCCCTACACAAGGCGGCTTCCGAGGCCATCACGGTCGCGCGGCTAGACGTCGCTTCATCTACGAAGCCGTAGGCGACGACATGGGTATCCGGACAGTCAGGTCTACGAGTAACTGCCTGCTGAAGCTGGCGTTTTGTATGAAGGATGATGATCGAATTTAGCTACGGAAATCAGTCGGAAATAAACGACAGCCATGATGAGTCCTTGGGACCTAAACTTATGACGGCCTCCTCGCATGTGTTTGCTGCCAACTGGTCGAATACTGCAAAAGAATGCACTGAAGGAAAAATATCTGTCACCAGCTGGTAATCGATTTGGCATCGGAACGAGACAGATGCGCGAAGAGCAATAAGGCTAGGAACAAGTCGAAGAATATGCTGACCCCAGGGGAAATATACTCCAATCTTGACGACCTCGCTGCGAAACCTCCAGCAGGAGGCGAGTTCGGCTTGGCGCTGATGGAGGCGGTAGGCGCGCCGCGTGCGACGATCACGAAACTACGCGATACCGCCAAAGACGGTGCATTCCTTTGGGCACGGATGCTCCGCTTCGAAGCCACCGGACAGGGAGGTGTGGACGCGGCGCTGGACCGAATGCGCGCGGAAGCTGGGGCCGCACCTAAGGGACGTCGCCCTCGCATATTGCTCGCCTATGATGGCGAGCGCATCGCTGCCTATGACACAAGCCCAAAGTTCGACGAAGAACCGCTGCGTGTCGGCCTCGATATGCTCTCACTCGAAGGTGACGTTTTCTTTCCGCTTGGTGGGCACGAGCGTTACGTTCCCAAAAAGGAGCGAATTGCCGATGTGCGAGCCACGCGATTCATTTCGCGCTTCCATGACGCGGTGCGCGACGCCAATCCCGGCTGGACGATGGAAGCGGATCGCCATGCGCTCAATATCTTCATGGCGCGCATACTGTTCTGCCTGTTCTCCGACGATGTCGGCATTTTCGACAAGGACGTATTTGAGACCGCTGTGCGGCAGTCGAACGTGGACGGCAGTGACCTTGCTGCGTTTCTGCAGAGCGCCTTTAAGTACATGGACACACCACCAGAGAAGCGGTCCTCAGAGACTCGTCCTTGGTCCAAGCTGAAATATGTGAACGGCTCCTTGTTCGAAGAAGATGTGCCTATGCCGGCGCTGGATGGGCGTTGCCGTAAGCTGCTCCTCGATTGTGCGGGATTGAATTGGAAGCTCATCAATCCTGACATCTTTGGCTCGATGCTTCAGGCCGTGGTTGACGTTGAGAAGCGCGGCGAACTGGGGATGCATTACACATCACCAGCCAACATCATGAAGGTGCTGGAGCCCATCCTTCTCGATTCACTGCAAACGGAGTTGGAACGAGCTGGAGCGAACAAGGGGCGCCTGCGCGAATTCCTTGAAAGGCTCGGCCGCATCCGCGTGTTCGACCCGGCATGTGGCTCCGGCAACTTTCTGATCCTCGCCTACAAGGAGCTGCGGACTCTAGAGACCGAAGCCTTGCGCCGTCTTGCCTTGCCGCGGCTGTCGGGTATCGCACTGGAGCAGTTTTTCGGAATCGAGATCGACGACTTCGCGTGCCAGGCGGCACGGCTGGGCCTTTGGATCGCCAAGTATCAGTGTGACCAGCAGTTAGAACTGGACCTGGGCCAGCGCACCGACTTCCTGCCGCTTCAGAAGGCTGGGGTCATTGTGAAGGGCAATGCGGCGGAGATCGACTGGTTAGAGGTTTGCCCCCCCGATGCAGGGGCGAAAACCGTGGTGGTAGGGAACCCACAGTTCCGCGGCTCTTCCTACTGGTCGCCCGAGCAAAAGGCGGACATGGCTCGCGTGTTCAAGGGGCGCGTCAAGAATTGGGGCAATCTCGATTACGTGACGCTTTGGTTCGCCAAGGCTCGCGACTATGCGCTGGCGACCGGCGCGCCCTTCACTTTTGTATCCACCAACTCCATTGTGCAGGGCGTGCAGGTGCCTGAATTGTGGCCGCATCTGCTCGACGGGATGGAGATCCGCTTCGCGCACCGTTCGTTCAAGTGGTCCAACCTCGCTGCGAACAATGCCGGCGTGACCTGCGTGATTGTCGGTATGGGACTGCCAAGCGACGCGCCCAAACGCCTGTTCGATGGCGATACGGTGCGCGACGTGGAGGTGATCGGGCCTTACCTCGCACCCGGCACCACGGTGATCGTGGCCAAAGCGAGCAAGCCGCTCGCCCCTGACCTCGAACCAATGACTCGCGGCAACCAACCGACCGACGGCGGCAACCTGATCTTAGATCGCAACGAGCGTAATGCGCTGCTGGAGACACATCCGCAGGTGGCCCGTTTCATGCGACGGCTTTACGGCAGCCAAGAGCTGATGAAGGGCATCGAACGGTATTGTCTTTGGGTGGCAGACGAGCAGGTTGAGGAGGCTAAGTCCATACCTGCGGTAGCGCGACGGTTTGAGGCCGTATCGCGGGATCGCTCCAAGGGAGATGCCTCCGACATATCGAAGGCATATGCAGACCGACCCCATCGATTTCTGCAACGGGCCGGCGCAGCAACTTCGCATACAATCATGGTGCCGCGTCCCGCGAGTAAGGATCGCGAGTACCTGCCCGTCGATGTGAAGGACGACACCAACATAACGTCAAGTGAGGCGTTTGGTATTTTCGACGGTGCGGTGTGGCAGGCTGCGATCCTGTCCTCACGCATGCATCGGTTATGGCTAGAGACGGTAGGCGGACGCCTCAAAGAGGACCCGCGCTACTCGAATACTCTGGTCTGGAACACCTTCCCATTGCCGCCTCTGTCAGATCGCCGGAAAGCGAACCTTGAAGAGCATTGGTGGGCAATAGACGAGGCGCGCAAGGAGGCCGGATTTGGCCGCTCTCTCGGCGAGCTTTACGTTCCCGCCAAGATGCCCCACACCCTGCGCCGCGCCCATGAAGACCTAGATGAGACGGTGGAAACGATCTTCGGCTCGCGTCGCTACCGCTCGGACGCTGACCGGATCGAGCACATGCTGCAACTCTACGCGCGAATGGCTGCGGGAGACGAGAATCCAGCCCACACCAACGAAAGGGTGAACGCATGAGCGAGGCGGCAAACAAGGCGGGTGAGAACGGCCTCGGCTCCATCACACTCAGCTATGAAGGGACAGGCGCGTCCAAAGCGACCAACCACCTTGGCATGCGCGTCATGCAGGCCCGGGTTTGGGATAAGCGGGACGCGCAGCACTTGTTGGTGAAATCACCACCCGCGTCGGGCAAGTCGCGCGCGGCAATGTTCGTGGGCCTTGAGAAGCTTCGCACCAAAGCTGTCGACCGCGTGGTGATCGCGGTGCCCGAGCGGTCCATCGGCGCCTCGTTCCGGAACACAGGCCTCGCGGCAGGCGGCTTCCACTCGGACTGGCGGCTCGACCTCGACCTCTGCACCGTAGGCTCGGAAACCGGGCGCAAGGTGGATGAACTGATAGCTTTCCTGCGCGGCGATAGCGGCGGGCAGACGGTGCTGTGCACCCATTCCACCCTACGCGCAGCCTACGCCAAGACGGATGACGTGAGCTTGTTCGATCGCGCGCTCGTTTGCGTGGACGAACTGCACCACGCTTCCTCAGACGAGAACAGCAGGCTGGGCAACCTGTTGCGCGGATTGGTCGATCGGGCGGGCGAAGTGGGGTCCGATGCTGCGCACATCCTCGCTATGACTGGATCGTACTTCCGCGGCGACGGTACGGCGGTGCTTCATCCGCAGGACGAGGCCCGTTTCGAGAAGGTAATCTACACCTACTACGAACAGCTCAACGGCTACGCGTACCTCAAGACGCTTCGCATTAACTTCCGCTTCTACCAGCGCAATTACCTCGACGCGATCGGCGATGCTCTTGACCCCCACATGAAGACGATCGTGCATATACCGCATGTTGGCTCAGCCGAGGGCAGCGGTGTCAGCAAGATGTTCGCTGTGGACGCGATCGTGGATGCGATCGGTGATCGATTGGGCAAGAACCCTAAAACCAGTGTCGATGCCACGACCGGCTTTGTTCATCTCACGGCGGGCGGCCATACACTAAAGATCGCGAACCTCGTGGATGACAGCGCGGAACGAGAGAAGGTGCTGGCGAGCCTCCGCGCGGTAAAGGACCGCAAAGATGTCGACATTATCATCGCGCTGGGCATGGCCAAGGAGGGCTTCGACTGGGTGTGGTGCGAACACGTTCTAACGGTTGGTTATCGGGGGTCGCTGACCGAAGTGGTGCAGATCATCGGTCGAGCGACACGGGATGCGCCCGGCAAGACGGAGGCGCAGTTTACCAATCTCGTATCCGCCCCTTTTGCAAAGGACGAGGCCGTCAGCCGCGCCGTCAACGACATGCTCAAGGCCATCTCGGTTTCGCTCCTGATGGAGCAGGTAATGGCCCCGGTCTTCAAGTTTCGCACACAAAAAGGCGCAGACCAATTCGACGGCTCGCCTAGCGACGATACTAAGCCTGTTCCTGTGACCAATGCGGGCGAAATCGAAATTGTTGGCATGCCGGAAATCGACGAAAAGGCCGTAGAGGCGATCGAAAACGACTTCAATGACCTGTTTGCAGATGTGCAGAATGACTCGCGCACGCTGACGGTTATGATCAATCCCGACGACCATCACACGGACGTGATGTATGATCTCGTGGTCACGGATGTAATCAAGCGGCGCTACCCTGGCTTCTCAGCGGAACAGGTCCAGGACGCGGTGGGCCTGTTCGGCGTACGCGCCGGACTAGGTCGCGAGGTCGCCAAAGATCCAAGCATTATCCAGACGCCCGGCATGTCCGAGGGGGAACAGTCTCTCTTTGCGGAGCCGGACGATGGCACCGGCGAGAATACCCTGAGCCCCGGCGACCGGTTTGTGCAACAAGCGAAGCGTTTCATAAACGTGCGGGAGTTGCAGGTCGATCTGCTCGGCGGCCGACGCGACTTCGATGACGCCTATGAGCTGTTGTCTAAGGAACTTTCCGAGGAGTTGCTCGCTCGCCTTCACGGCGAGGTTCGGGCGTTGAAGGTGAGCATGACGCAGGATGAGGCCGAAAAGCTTTATCCCCGCATCAAAGAATTCATTCAGCGCGAGGGTCGCGAGCCTAACCTGAATTCCCCCAATGGACGCGAGGTCAGGCTGGCAGAAGGTTTGGCCTTCATGCGCAAACTTTCGCGGGAAAAGCGTGCCGCCATGGCGGGCGCGGACAAGGGACAGGTCGATGCCTGAAACGATCGACTATCTCAACGACGAACTTCTAATCACACCTGGCGAGAGGCCCAAGGCAGCGCGGACGCCTCTCCTTGCCCGCGCGGTCGAGGTTATCGAACGCATCAACGCGTTCATGGATGAGACTGGTGCCGAGCCGGTTTCTGAGCCAGGGCGCAGTGTGCGGGAGCGCATGCTTGCCAATGAACTGGCTGGGCTGCGAGCATCGAAGGCTGACTTGGATGGGCTCGCATTTTACGACACGCGTAATCTCGTCTTCGGTGAGGTGGGTGTCGTAGATCCTCTCGATGATCCGCTGTTGGCCGATGGCTTTGATATCTTCGAAGTGCGTGACGAACTAAGGCCGATGGCGCGGCCCGACTTCGTCGCCGACCGGCGCCCTTGCCCGGATTTCGAGCGTTTCGAACCGCTGTTTGATAGCGTTCGCAAGGCTGTCGACGAAGGAACGCGCAGACCCCAGCCTTTTCGGCAGGAGCGCGTCGAGCTGGGCGAGTTCTTCGTCCTCAAGGGCCAACTCGTCCATGTTGCGGACCTTCGCGACGAGCACCGGCGGAATAGTAAGCCGGACGCTCGCTTGCGCGTCATTTTCGACAACGGCACGGAGTCCAACCTGCTGATGTCATCGCTCGTCCGGCGACTGTACGAAGACAAGGATGCGCGGCGCATCGGCACCACAAATGCCGGTCCCCTTTTCGAGGGCGCGCGAACTGGCTTCGTTTACGTGCTGCGTTCTCGATCGGATAAACCCGAAATCCAGGGATTGCTTAAGGTCGGCACGACATCGGGAGCAGTGGAGGATCGCATCGCGCATGCTGAAACGCAGGCGACATTCTTATTCGCACCAGTAGATATTCTTGTTACCTTCGAACTGGTGGGTCACTCAGCAAAGGAAGCTGAACAGCTTATCCACAAGGCGCTTCGATCGTATCACGTCGCCCTGAGGGTGACGGGACCTGATGGACGATCCTTCAGCGCAACCGAATGGTTCAAAGTGACGCCAGAGCTGGTGGAAAAGGCAATAGAAAAAGCGCTCGGTTAACGGTGGCGAAGCGGAAGTCTGATGGGCAGCGTAAGTCAGCTTTGCTGTCCCTTCGCACCTACTTTGGAGGGGTATAGAGGGCTATGGAGTAGACATAGTTCTCATCGCTATCCCGCATTTCCAGACAAGTGATTGATTTCATTGGGTTATTTTTTGGCTTCGGCAGTGTGTGGCACATGTTGGTGGCACGCACGGGAAGCCGATGCCGGCACCTTACATGCAGCGCAGGCGGTCGGTCCGGCACCTGAAAATCAGCGGTACAAGGCGGCGGAGAAAGCTCTGCTTGCCGGAATACAGGAGACCTGCGTCCGGGGTACCCTCCGCAACCATTCCAACGATGCCATGCATCGTCGGAACCTCCGGCGGCTTCGCCCATCATCTTGCAGGCCTGGGAGATGTTGCCCAGTTGCTTCGACAGTTCCTGCGGGCCGATTTTGGCGCGGACGATCTTCTGGTCACGGGTCGTGACGAGGTCCTCCGATGGCTGCGGCGGGGGGCCGCGTCACCCGGCCTCTCCGGCCCCGCCGCAGCCCCGGTTGGGCTTCAACACGACCGGCAATTGCTCTGCGTTTGCGTGCCGCCAAGCGACGTATGTGCGGCATTTCCTCCATAATCGATCGGAGGGATTGCGCGACTTCGCGTCGGAAGAGGGTTGCTATGGCGGATCGGACGTGGCCCGCTTCCAAAGCATGGGCCGCGTCCAACGCGGCGACCCCGGCGTGCATCAACATGCTCGCATTCCGGTAGCACGCCATCATACAAGCATTGCATGGCTCGCGCTGATCCGGAATTCCGTCGAGGTCGAAGACTGAGCCCATCGGGTGGCTCCACGCCTCGCAACGCCAGATGTCGAGGTTCCAATCGAGGTAGAAATACTTGTAGCCGCCGACACAGGGTACTCGCTGCGGCTCGCCACGTACAAAACGTGCGACTTCGTCGAGCGACGCTTGAGAGTTCATAACCGGGAAGTGCTTCTTCAATTTGGCGATTGCCGCAAGGGCATCGAGCAGTTCAGCGCGGTTGAAGTCGACGAGTTTCGATTCCCCGCCAAACACCAGGGATGTTGAGCCAAAGGGCTCGCGACGCGGATACGAAAATTCGACCGCGTCGAACCCGAGCCGCTTCAGGGTTTCGGGGAGCTTGTCGTAATGAACGAGCCGGCTGACCGTAACAGAGGCCTGGACCCGCAGGCCAAGAGATCGCGCCCGCGCGATGCCCTCTGCGATACGCGCGGCAAGTCCGTCCAGACCTCGGTTTTTCTCATGTACATCAAACTCGGCGCTGTCGATCGAGACGATCAGATTCGTGAGTCCAGCCGCAGCCAGGGCGTCGATATACCGAGGCAAAAACCAACCATTCGTGATGAGAGTTGCCCGAATGCCGGATGCGGCCGTATCCGATACGAGGCGAACGATGTCCGGATGCACAAGAGGCTCGCCACCCTGGAATGTTACGTACCGTATGCCCCGTCGGTGCAAGATCGGCAGTGCGCGTGCGAAGTCTTCCGCATCAACGTATCGTCTGGGGCCGATCAGCGTGTTGTTCCGCGAAAAACCGCAGAAGTCGCAGGCTGCGTTGCAGACATTCGTTACTGAAAGGTCGCAGATTGCGGGGAGCTTAGGAGCCAGCATCATCACGTCCCTCCATCACGGAGTCCCACCGCAGTCTTCCATGACAACGCGGGACCGCTTTTCCCGGATTCTCTGCCGCCGCCGGGCGGGAGTTTCAGTCGAGAGGAGCCTCGATCATCTCTTTATGACGCTGCAGGGAAAATCATCGGATTTTCACGAAGGAGCCGGGGAGGTTGGAGCGCCCGGTGCGGGTTCGATGTGGATGACGGTCGGTCCGATCTCGTGCATGACCTCACGTGCGTCGTAGGCATAGAGGTCGTTGAGCGGCTTGGTTCCGTGATAGAGGACGATATCGGCTATCGCATCATAGCTGTTGATGGGTTGGGAATAGCTTGTTCCGGAGCCGTCCCACGGACCAACGCCGCCCCTTCCATGGCGCCACCCCCAGCCGCCGCGCCAACCCCAGGCCAGATTGTCGCCATAGCTCTCATAGGCTGTATTCTTGTCGACGGCCTTGTTTACAATGACAAAATAATCATAGCCATTTTCCAGAGTCACCTCCGCGCACCGATACAACATATATGTATCGACAGTCTGGCGTGATGTCTCCGCATTGCCCCGGAAGGATATTCTGAAGCGATTTGTCTCGATCTGTTGCGTCGTATATCCCTCTCCAGCCTTCGTTGCCGGCTGGTACGGTGTTGGGTGAGTGCAGGCCGTTGCAATGATCAGTCCGGAGATCGCGGCGATCTGGCGAACCGTCATAAGGGGAACAGGCATTTCTTATCTCCCCACGTGATGAGCAATATTATCCGGACATCCGATGTCGCTCTCGCATGTTGTCCTTGTGCGGATTGTGATGCGGCGAAGTTCCGGCCCGATAAGTCGCAGTCCGCATGGACCTGCCTGCTTTCCAAACATGGACGCCCGCGACATATCCGCATTCAATCCTTCTTCGAGCGCGAAAACGGGCGAAAAGTTCGATATCGCGCCACAAACATTGGTTGAGTGGCTTTGCTTTCCTGCCACGCTCGACCCTTGCTTCAGATCGCACCGAAAAAGCGAGCCAATGCGTCCGCCACGGCTTCTGGCTGTTCCTCGGGCTGGAAATGGCCGCAATTCCTGATCGTCTCCCCGCGGACGTCCCGGCCGAACGGACCGATCATGGCCGCGATGTCGGGAATCGAGCCTTGATCGGCGCTCAGCCCGAGCACCGGCATTTCGAGCTGGCGCTCGGCCGCCAGCGCCCGGTTCTGTTCAGCGGAACGTGCCGCAGCGCGGTAGAAGGCGAGCCCGGCGCGCATACCGCCAGGTGCGGAGAAGATGCGCAGATATTCGTCGATCTCCTGTTGCCCGTAACAGGCCGGGTTGGCTGTTTTGTTCCAGAAGAACCATTCGAGATATGGCCGTTCGCGTCCTTCGAGCAGGATTTCCGGCAAATCCGGGACCGCGTGGAAGCCGAAATGCCAGGTTTTCCAGGATTTATCGGAGGATGAAGGCAGCATGTCGGGCAACGTGATGCCTGGAATCCCGGCATCCATCAGGGTCAGCGCCTCGATCTCCCGGCCGAACATCAGCGCGTAGGGAAAGGCGACCCAGGCGCCGACATCATGCGCGGCCAGGCAATATCGTTCGAGCCCGAGCTGCGCGACGAGATCATGCAGGCGTTGTGCGACGGTCGCTGTGTCGTAGCCATCGAGAGGGCGGTCGCTGTCACCCTGGCCCGGTAAATCGACTGCCACGACGCGGAAATCCCGAGCCAGAGCGGGCATGACCTTGCGCCAGGCGTACCAGCTCTCGGGGAATCCGGCGACGAGCACGATCGTGCGCCCGGATTGGACGCCGCCCTCGACAAAGTGGAAACGCAACCCGCTCACGGTCGTGAAACGGTGGGCGAAGCCGGCCGGTGCTTCCGGCAGGGTGCCGTGGATCATGTGGGTTCCTTTCCAGTCTAGTGTCCTGCCCGAGAAATTCTTATGAGAATTTCTCGGATCAGCAGGCCACTAAAATATTGATTCTAGTGTCCTTTCGATCCCGAAATTCGCTTGCGAATTTCGGAATCGGGACACTAGAGCCATATCGGTGAGGGGCAGGCCGAACAGGCCCAAACGATCGATCGGCATGGACGGGACAACCTGCCGGCGAGCGGCGCCATGAGGATGAAAAGCATGGTCAGTCGAGTATCCTGAGGGCGCGTGCGACGAAGATTTCGCCATCCTCGGTGAATTCACCTGCCTTGCCGACAACGCGCATGCCCTGCAGCAGAGCGAGTAGAACCGTGGCAATCGCGCAGGCATCGCCCTTCGCCGCGATCGATCCGTCACGTTGCCCTTCTTCGATCAGCCGGCTCAGCATCGCCCGCCGTGACGAGATTTGCGCACGCAGGATGTCGGCTGCCTGGCCGACCTGGTCGATATCGGCGATCCCGGCGACGATCAGGCAACCAAGCCTGCCGTCCCGGCCTTTACTGAGATCGACATAGAGCCTGAGGAGGCCCTCGATCCTGGCGCGGGCATTTTCCGCCTGTTCGAAGATCATCGCGATATGGGCCTCGCGCAGCGCGATATAATGTTCGAGCGCTTTGGCGAACACGCCCTCCTTATCCTGATAGGCCTTGTAGACGCTGCCGACCGTCAGGCCCGTCGCCTTGGTCAATTCGCTGATGCCGACGCCTGAGAAGCCGGACGCACTGAACAGCGCGATCGCGCTGTTCAGGAATTCCGCTTCATCGAAGGCGCGCGGGCGCCCCCGGTTTCCCGCTCGAATGTCTTGTGCCATGTTGCCGCCCGTTTTAGGAAACGATCGTTTCCTAAATAGCAGCTTCACGAACGGAGTCAAGCGCGCCCGGGCATGATCGGGATGATGAAAAAGCGGGCTGCAGAGAGGCTATGATGACCTGAAGTCGTTCGCTACCGGCTTTGCTTTTCGACCAAAGCGCGCGAACGTCTACGCGATGCCTTTGCCGCCGGTGACGCCATAGACCTCGCCATTGATGAAGCTCGCTTCCTGTGACGCAAGCAGCACATAGACCGGGGCCAGTTCCACCGGCTGCGCCGGACGTCCGAAATCGCTGTTCTTTCCGAAATTCTCGACTTTGTCCTCCGGCTGGCCGCCGCTAGGCTGCAGGGCGGTCCAGACCGGGCCTGGCGCCACGACATTGGCACGGATGCCTTTTTCGATCAGTTGGCCGGCCAGCGCCTTGGTATAGGCCACGATGCCGGCCTTGGTGGTCGCATAATCGAGCAGGTTTTCCGATGGATGATAGGCTTGGACCGACGCAGTGGCGATGACCGACGCTCCTGGTGGCAGGTGCGGCATCGCCGCCTGGGTGATCCAGTACAAGGCGTACAGATTCGTCTTTATTGTTCGGTCGAAATCCTCGCTCGAGAGCGCTTCCAGCGTCTCGCGGAATTGCTGCCGGCCGGCATTGACCACCAGGATATCCAGGCCGCCCAGCCCCGCGACTGCCCGGTCCACCAGTTCCTGGCACCAGGCTTCATGCTGGATATCGCCGGACAACGCCACCGCCCGGCGGCCTTCGGCCTGAATCAGGGCCATGACCTCTTTGGCATCGGCATCCTCTTCCGGAAGGTAGGCAATCGCCACATCCGCGCCTTCTCGCGCATAAGCAATCGCGGCGGCACGTCCGATTCCGGAATCTCCCCCGGTTATCAATGCTTTGCGGCCCAACAATCGGCCCGTGCCCCGATAGCTCTGCTCGCCATGGTCGGGAATGGGATCCATCTTCCCCGTTAATCCCGGCCGGGCCTGAGGTTGCCTGGGAAACGGCGGCGATGGGTATTGCGTACGTGGATCCTGCATTGTCAGACGGTCAGTCATGACGTGCTTCTCCTTCGATCAGTGCGCGAAAGAAAGCTGCCGCTTCCGGACGGGCGGCTCGGGGCGGTCGTCATGCGACCGCCCCGGTGGTCGTCACCGGCCTGTCTCGCTGGGAGTATCCGGTGCCTTTCGTACGCTCCCTGAACGACTTGCTCTTTTTACTCGCCCTTATGGGATGCGTGGCCGCCCTTACGGCCGGCTTCTACCGCTTTTTCGTGATCCTGGGCAAAATTGCCGGGATTGTGCTCGGCACCGCCGCCGCCATGGCTGTGCTGGCCGCCCTTGCGGCCGGCCTCTGCCGCCTTTTCGCGATCCTGAGCGAAATTGCCGGGATTATGCTCGGCACCGCCGCCGCCATGGCTGTGCTGGCCGCCCTTGCGACCGGCCTCTGCCGCCTTTTCGCGATCCTGGGCGAAATTGCCCGGGTTATGTTCTGCACCGCCGCCACCGCGGCTGTCGGCCGCGCGCGCGATGGGCGAATGGTAAATTTCCGTGAAATTCATGACGTGCTCCATTTTTTTGAAAAGGGAGCCTCGCATTGTGCGACGGTCACCATGGACTCGCTGCCCCCCTGGCCGCCCGACATGTCGCATCGGGCGAAATCCCAGATAATGCCTCCAAGATTTCCTACATGGCCATCGCTTATCAACGATTCGCGAGCTATATCCCAAGATCATGATATTTCGAAATTTCCGTGTTCCGGCGTTCTCATATCGACGCCTTGAGGCCCGCTGCCAGATTTCAAATCGTGCAACTTCCAGGCAGCGTCAAGCTTTGGCGGAAACTGGGCTATGGTGATCAAGATTACGGGGTCAAGCCGATCTGCCGTCAGCGGAACTCTGTCAGTTTTTGCAGGACAATGCGGACGAACTGGCTGTCTTCATCGTTACGTCAGGCAGCGTTTCGCTCGGCAATCGGCCGTCGGCGCAGGCTTGCCTGCTTCACTGCCGGCGGCTGGTAATTCGCCTCGTTCACGCCGATATCGACGCCCGGCGGCACGACTTGATCAATCTGATCCAGAACGTCATCGCTGAGCCGAGCTTCGGCGCCCGCCAGCAGGTCATCGAGCTGCTGTTGGGTGCGGGGACCAAGGATCGCCGAGGTGACGGCGGGATGCGCCATGACGAAGCCAAGGGCCATATGAGTCAAAGACAGGCCCGCCCCCTGCGCGATCGGGATCAACTGCTCGATCGCGTCGAGACTGCGCTCGTCGGACATTTGCTTGGGGAAGACTTTGACACGCAGGGAGTCGGGGAGCGGCTGTCCCTTGCGATAGCGACCCGTGAGCATCCCCTTCGAGAGCGGACTCCAAACCAGGACGCCCATGCCGTAGCGCTGGCAGGTGGGGAGCATGTCCCGCTCGATGTCGCGATCCAGGATGGAGTAAGGCGGCTGCTCCGTACGGAAGCGGCCAAGCCCGCGTCGCTCGGCGACCCACTGGGCTTCGACGATTTCGGATGCGGGAAAGGTCGAACTGCCGATCGCGCGTACCTTGCCCGCGCGCATCAGATCGGTGAGAACCGACAGGGTTTCCTCGATATCAGTGTCCGGCGCCGGGCGGTGAATCTGGTAGAGGTCGATATAGTCGGTCTGCAGGCGGCGCAGAGAGCCCTCTACCGCAGAGGTGATCCACCGCCGCGAGTTCCCTTGCATATTCGGATCGTCGCCCATCGGGCCATGCACCTTGGTGGCGAGCACGATGCGGTCACGCCGTCCCTTGAGGGCTTTGCCAACGATCTCCTCGGATTCTCCAGCGCTGTAGCGATCGGCAGTGTCGATAAAGTTGATGCCGAAATCCAAGGCCTTGTGAACGATCTGGATGCAGTCATGGTGATCGGGATTGGCCAATTTTCCAAACATCATCGCGCCCAGGCAGTAGGGGCTGACCTTGATCCCGGTGCGACCGAGCGTGCGGTATTGCATGGCGTTCTCCTGTGGTTGCGATCGTTTGGCGGCGACCGCCGATCCGTGATAGCCAGCATAACCGGAACGGCGTTCCGGGTTTATACGGAACGCTGTTCCGTTTTTCAACCGGACTCTATGATGAACGAGGAAGCAGACGATCAGACCGGCGGTTCGAACCGCGAACGCCCAGCCGAGCGCCGCCCGCGCGCCGATGCGCAGCGCAATCTCGACGCGTTGCTTCGCGCGGCGAAGGCGGTGTTCGCCGAGTCGGGCGTGGACGCACCCGTCCGCGAAATCGCTGAGCGTGCCGGTGTCGGGGTAGGCACCGTCTATCGACATTTCCCGCAGCGCGCCGGCCTTATCGCCGCGGTCTGCCGTCAGGAAATGGAGGCCTGCGCCGACGCGGCGCCGCTTCTGGCGAACGCGAACCCGCCGTTCGAGGCATTGATGAAATGGTTGCAGCGATACGCGGCCTGGGTTGGAACGAAGCGTGGGCTCGCAAAGGCGTTGCATTCAGGCGATCCGGCATTCGAAGCCCTGCCCGCATATTTCGAGCAGCACCTGCGGCCTGCCTTCCGAACGCTCTTCTCGTCCGCCGTCGCCGCCGGCGTGGTTCGGGCGGACGTCGATCCTGACGACCTTCTTGGCGCGGTTGCGAGCCTGTGCATGTCTGCGCACAATAGCTCGGCTGATCACGCGGGACGCATGGTAGCGCTTCTTGTGGACGGACTGCGCTATGGATGCGTCGCGCCAACGGCGCAGGTGGCCGGTCGGCCGCGGGAGTGAAAAGAGCCAACTCGGGCCCGGGTCTGTGTTTGTTATTTTTGAACTATTGCGGCTATCTGCGTCATTCCGCAGCATATTTCAATCCGGTGACAATTCTCACGCGTACGTCAGAAGGGGCTTGCCACATCATGCGTTCGTGAGTATTTCAGAATGTAGCCAACCGAATGAACTTAAGCGGTTCAGGACGCATGGCCGCCGGGTGGATCCGCTCGATCCGTGTCCCGGTATTTCATATGACGGCGCCTCCGGTGATTTTACGGATATTGCGGCCGGTATTATGGTTCTTCCGTCTCTTCGTCCCCGGGGCGCGGGGAGCGGGCCGCCGATGACATCGGTGTGTGATTTTGTAGAAATCGATATTCCACCATTTCTTTTCATCACGTGGATGCGCGGCGTTATCGTGCGGCCGGCAGGTCCCTATGAGCCCCGTGCGGCGGCGTATGAAGGAAGAGTGCGTGAACGAATCCCATCGCGCGTCCGGCGCCTTTGCGTCCGCGCGTCCGGCGCCCGATCCGGCATCCGATCCGGCAACGGCGCGCATCCAGGCCGCCATGGCGGCGGCGCGCCATCATGGGCTCGACCTCGACCCACGCGATTTCGCCCGCGAGCCGGGGGAGGACACGCCCTCGCCCGCGACCCTGGCCCGCTGGCTGACCGAACAGGGCGCGGTGGCGCGGGGTATGCGGCTGACATGGCCGCATCTGGTCCGGCTTCACAACACGCCGCCGATCGTCTTGATGTTTCGCGACGGCGCCGCGGCGCTGATGGTGCGCGCCGATCCCGCGCGCGGCCTGGTCTGGCTGCGGGATCCGATGGCGGCGGCGTCCGATTCCCCCGTTCCGGTCGATGAGACCCATCTTTCCCAGCTCTGGACCGG
Organism: Nguyenibacter sp. L1; assembly: GCF_035199985.1. GTDB lineage: Bacteria > Pseudomonadota > Alphaproteobacteria > Acetobacterales > Acetobacteraceae > Gluconacetobacter > Gluconacetobacter vanlangensis. The sequence continues at coordinate 2,944,877 of NZ_CP127015.1, read as the reverse complement.
CGACGTGCTGCTGGTCAAGCGCGCGCGCGACGCGACCGAGGCCGACGCGCCGGTCAACGCCGCCTGGATGCTCCGCATGGTCCTGCGCGAGCGCGGGCTGCTGCGCGACATCCTGCTGGCTTCGGTCATCCTGAGCGTCCTGGCCGTCTTTCCGGCGCTTCTGGTCATGCAGGTCATCGACCGGGTGGTCAATTACGCGTCGATGGCGACCCTGTTCTCGATCACCGCGCTGATGGTGATCCTGTCCGGATATGAAATGCTGCTGTCCCATGCCCGGCGCGAACTCACGCTGGTGCTGACGACGCGCATCGACACGCGGATTTCGCTGCATGCCTTCAATCGGCTGCTGTCGCTGCCGCTGGATTTCTTCGAGCGCGAGCAGGGCGGCCAGGTCATCGGCCGCGTCATGGCCATCTTCAAGGTGCGCGACTTCCTGACCGGCCGGCTGCTCAGCACCTTCCTCGACCTGTTCACCCTGATCGTCATCCTGCCGGTGCTGTTCTATCTCAGCGCCACCCTGGCCTGGATCACGCTGGCCGCCGCCACCCTGATCGGCCTGATCGTCCTGGTCTTCATGCGGCCGATGACCCGTCTCTATGGGCGCGTCATCGGGGCCGAGATGGCGCGCAACTCGGTCATGCATGAATCGGTCGCCGGGATCCGCACGATCAAGACCCTGGCCCTGGAATCCGCCCGGCGCGAGGAATGGGACGACCGCACGGCGCAGGTCGTGCGCTGGCGCCTGGCGGCCGGCCGGCTGGCCAACTGGCCCGCGACATTGTCCGCGCCGCTGGACCAGTTTCTCAATCGCGGCATCATGCTGGTCGGCGCGTGGCTGATCCTGACGGGCCATTCCGGGCTGGCCGCCGGCGGGCTGATGGGCTTCATGATGCTGGGCGGCCGCGTCGCCGCGCCGCTGGCCAGCCTGGCCCGCCTGCTGGAGAACCTCAACGAGGTCGCGTCCTCGCTGTCCGAGGCCGCGCTGGTCCTCAACCAGCCCACCGAAACCCGCGCGCTGACCACCGGCATGCGGCCGCAGATCCATGGTGCCCTGTCCTTCGGCAATGTCGATTTCACCTATCCCGGCGCGACGGTCAAGGCGCTGGACGATGTCAGCTTCGCGGTGCCGGCCGGCACCATGCTGGGCGTGGTCGGCCGCAGCGGCTCGGGCAAATCGACCATCACCCGGCTGCTGCAGGGCGTCAGCCGCGCCTATACCGGCCAGCTACGGCTGGACGGAGTCGATCTGCGCGACATCAACCTGACCCATCTGCGCCGCTCCTGCGGCGTGGTGCTGCAGGATAATTTCCTCTTCCGCGGCACGATCCGCGACAACATCACCGCCGGCCGTCCCGGCCTGACGATGGACGACGTCGCCCGCGCCGCCCGCCTGGCCGGAGCCGACGAATTCATCGAACGCATGCCCGGCGGCTATGATACGTGGATCGAGGAAGGATCGACCAATATTTCCGGCGGCCAGCGCCAGCGCCTGGCGATCGCCCGCGCCCTGATCGCCGACCCCAGGCTGATGATCCTGGACGAGGCCACCTCGGCCCTCGATCCGGAAAGCGAGGCCCTGGTCAACGCCAATCTGCAACGGATCGCCCGCGGGCGGACCATGGTCATCGTCTCGCACCGCCTGTCCTCGCTGGTCCATTGCGACCAGATCCTGGTAATGGATCGCGGCGCGGTGGTCGATATCGGGCCGCACGCGGCGCTGCTGGACCGCTGCGCGCTCTATCGCGGACTCTGGATGCAGCAGAACCGCCATGCGCCGGTCGTCGCGCGGATCCCCGCGACGGCCGCGCGGGCGGAGGGGCGCTGAACCATGAGCCATTCCGACGCCACGTCTCCGGCAGCGCCCTTGGCGGCCCCCCTTGCCGCCCCCCTGGCGACGAACGACCCGTTTTCGCCGCGCGACCTGCCGCCCGCGCTGCTGGAATTCCACTCGCCCAGCACCGCGCTGATCAACCTGCCGCCCACCGCGTCGGCCCGGCATACGACCTGGGTCGTCGTGGCCATGGCGGTGGCCAGCTTCGTCGCCATGGGTGTCTTTCCGCTCGACCGGGTCGTTTCCGCCGGCGGCCATCTGGTCTCGACCGACCCCACCCTGGTCGTCCAGCCCTTCGATACGTCGATCGTCCGCTCCATCGACGTGCATGAAGGCGATTTCGTGCGCAAGGGACAGGTGCTGGCGCGCCTGGACCCGACCATCAGCACCGCGGAGCTGGAAAATCGCCGCGCCCAGGTGGCCAGCTACGCGGCCGAGGTCGCGCGCCTGACGGCCGAGGCCGAGGGCCGCCAGTACGCCCCCGACCCGCGCAATCCCGCCTCGGTCCAGGAGGCGGCGACCTTCCTGCGCCGCCGGCAGGAATACCAGGCCAAGATCCAGGATTACGACCACCAGATCGCCGGCCAGCAAAGCGCGCTGCAGGGGGCGCTGGCCAATGCCGCCATGTATGCCGCCCGGGCGCGGGTCGCATCGAGCGTGCTGTCGATGCGGCGTACCCTGCAGCGCGACCAGGTGGGCAGCCGCCTGTCCACCCTCGGGGCGCAGAACGACCTGATGGAGGTCGAGCGTGCCCAGATCGCCGCCCGGCAGGACGCGGCGGGCGCGCGCGACAAGATCAGCGCGCTGACCGCCCAGCGCGCGGCGGTGATCAGCGACTGGAGCGCCGCGACCCTGCAGCAATTGTCCGAGGCCGAACATCACCTGTTCGACGCCCGCAGCGACTATGCCAAGGCGCAGTTGCGCGGCAGCCTGGTGGAACTGCGCGCCGACCGCGACGCGGTGGTGCTGACCATCGCCCGCATCTCGGTCGGTGCGGTGGTCAATACGGCGGACCGGATGATGACCCTGGTGCCGGTCGGCAGCGGGCTTGAGATGGAAGCCGTGCTGCGTGGCGCCGATGCCGGCTTCGTGCGCACCGGCGACAAGGCGCTGCTGAAATTCGCGACCTTTCCCTACGACCAGTATGGCGGCGCGGATGCCACCGTGCGCACGATCAGTGCCGACTCCTTCTCCGCCGGCGCCGATGACCAGGAGCAGCGCGGGCATGACGCCGCCCCGGCCGCTGCCGACGGCCAGCACATGTTCTATCGCGTGCGCCTGCGGATCGACCACATAACCCTGCGCGGCGTGCCGTCCTTCTTCAGGCCGCGCCCCGGCATGCCGGCGACGGTGGACATCAAGGTGGGACGGCGGACCATCCTGCAATATCTGTTCAGCCGCATCGCGCCGCTGGCCACCGAGGGCATGCGCGAACCATGACGGCGCGCGCCCCCATCGCGGCGCTGCGCCGGCACGTCGCCGCGCGCGTCTCGCCCCAGGCGCGATGCGCGCGCGCCGTCGCGCTGCTGGCGGCCGGGCAGGCGGTAAAAGCCGCCGCCCTGTTCGGCCGGCTGGCGCAATCCGGCCATGCCGAAGCGCAGTTCCGGCTGGCGCGCGCCTATCTGGACGGTACCGGCGTGCCCCGCCGCGTGGACGAGGCCGCGCGCTGGATGCGCCGCGCGGCCGAAGGCGGCTGGACCGAGGCGCGTTTCATGCTCGCCACCCTGTATCTGCGCGGCCTGCCGCCGGATGACGACGCGCCCGCCCTGCCCTGGGCCGCCCGCGCCCCTGCCCCGCCCGCCGCGCCGGACCCACGCCGGGCGCTGCATTGGGCGCATCTGGCCGCCCAGGCCGGCTCGGCCGATGCCCAGGCGCTGGTTGCCCATATCCTGGCCGACGGGCCGCCGGACCTGCGCGATCCCGACGCCGCGCCGGACTGGTACCGCCGCGCGGCGGCCGGCGGCAGCGCGCAGGGCCAACTGGGGTGGGGGCTGGCCCTGCTGCGTGCCGCGCGCGACGAACGGGACCGCGCCGAGGCCGTCCGGATGGTGCGACAGGCCGCCGACCAGGGAATGGGCAGCGCCTTCTACGTGCTGGGCACGTTGGCCGAGCGCGGCGAGGACGCCGAGCCCGATCCGATCCGCGCCGTGGCGCTCTATCGCCAGGCGGCGGAGCGGAACGTGCCGGCCGCGCAGTTCCGCTATGGCCTGGCCTGCCTGCACGGGCGCGGCGTGGCGCGGGACGTCGCGCGCGCCGAAACCTGGCTGCGCCGCGCGGCCCTGGCGGGCGAGACCGATGCCGCCGCACTGGTCGGCGACCTGAATGCCGGCCACGCCGGCATGGCCCCGAACCCTGTCGAAGCCGCCGCCTGGTACCGCCGCGCGGCCGAAGCCGGCCATGCCGGCGCCGCCTGCGCTCTGGGGCAAATGTTCCTGTCCGGCGCGGGTGGCGTGCCCGACAGGGCGCAGGCCACGCACTGGTTCCAGCGCGCGGCCGCGTCGGGCCACGCACAGGCGATGTTCTGCCTCGGCCTGCTTCACGATCAGGCGGGGGACGGGCCGGACGATCGCCGGCGGGCCCTGGATTTGTTTCGCGGCGCGGCGGAACGGGGGTTCGCGCCGGCGCAATGCATGCTCGGCCGATATCTGGCGCGGGGGCTGGCGGGTGCGGCCGACCCGGCGGAGGCCCGGCTGTGGCTGCACAAGGCCGAGCAGCAGGGGGAAAGGCAGGCCAGCGTGGAACTTGCCTGGTTGGATCGGACGGAGTCGGAATTGATGGGCGCGGGAGGCTGACGGCATGATGGACCGACGCACGGCGTTTCGCGCTGTCCTGCCCATGGCGGCGCTGTCCCTGCTGCCCGCCTGTTCGGGGATCGGAAAATTCGCGTCCGATACGATAAGTTTCCCGGGCAGTTTCCTGGGCGCCAATCCGAATGCGCCGCACGGCGCGGCCGAAAATCTCCGCCGTGTGCGCGGCGAGACGGTCGCGGCCGCGCCGATTGTGCCCGAACCGGGCAATATTTGGCCCTCCGCGTCCGAGATCCTGTCCGGCGCCGGGGGGCCGGCCATGGCCGGGCCGGCGGTGCAGGCCGAACTGCAGCCCGGCGAAAGCCTCAGCCTGGGCGAGGACGCCGAGATCCGCAACGGCGTGCAGATCGCGACCAATCCCGTCCCCAGGACGAAAACGCCCGATTTTTCCGGCACCGGCCATGCGCCCGCCGCCGGACGCGCCATCATCATTCCCAACGGCGACGGCACGAGCACCGTCATTTCGCCCACCGGCGCGGTGCGAACGATAAAGGACAAGATATATCAATGATCGATCGGAACAGGACGATACATCCCTCTCCTTCCTGACCTTCACGCCCCCCGCGCCCCGCGCCCCGTCCGGACGGACGCGCCGCTGCCGGAAATTATACAAATACAAATAAAATAACGACGAATCAGGACAGCCCGCAGGATGCGGGACGTTCGGTGCTGGAATACGAATCCGGATATGAAGAAAGTTAAAAATATAGAATAATAAAGTAAATTTCCAAAAATTATCCGATACGTGCTTTTACTGTCGCGAAATGTCCGATACCATTTCCCCGCCGGACGTGGTTCCGGATACCGTATCCAGCGCGAAACGGTACAAGGACAACTGCACAGGGAACAGTGTCGTGTCTGACAATACAAATGACCAGTTTACACCAGCGGATTACACGCTTGACGGCATGGCCTACGTGAACGCGGCCGATTTCGTCGAAATGGCGGCGGGCCCCGAACCCGTCGCGACCGACGCGACGCCGTCGGGCATCGGCTTCAACTATCTGGCGCCGGCCGCCGGTTACTACACGTTCGATTTCTCCTACCAGAACACGGCCGATGCGCCGGCGTACCAGCAGTTGACGATCAACGGCAAGGACGCGCCCGGACTGGTCGAATTCGACCAGACTCCGGGGACCTCGACCGGCGGCGCCACCACTACGGTCTATCTGAACCAGGGTCTGAATGCGATCTCGCTGAGCAACCGGACCGGCGATACCGTCAACGGCCTGACCGCGGTGCCCGAATCGGCCCTGCAGGCCAGCCCGGCCTTCACGCTCGGCACCACGACGATCACGCCCGGTTCGCAGCCGTCGCAGGAAACCTCGGCGCAGTCCCTGGCGATGAACAACATGACCGACCTGCAGGCCTTCGTGCAGGGCGAGAGCATGGCGCCGGAACAGCAATGGACCTTCGGCCCCAGCCTGTCGGAACTGCACGTCGCCAGCAATGACGAGCTGAACCAGCTCGACTACAACGCCATCTGGTTCCGCGACGTCACGCCCGGCGATACGGCGCAGACCTATGCGCCCTATTTCAAGTCGAACGAAAGCTTCGACCAGAACGGCGTCCTGCATGTCAATTACGGCGCCTATTCGCCGACCGGCCAGGCCCTGCCGGTGCAGATCCAGGCCGCCTATGCCACCGTTCCGAACCAGGACCTGATCGTCGAGCAGCTTTCGCTGACCAACGAACAGGCCGCCGGCACCCAGCCGCTGGTGTGGGACGTGATGAACGCCACCGGCCTGAACGCCGGCGAGCAGGAAAGCGCCACCTGGGATTCCGCCCACAATGCCTGGATCGTCCAGGAAAACCAGGGCAGCGGCAAGGCGCCGCTCTATATGGCGATCGGCGCCTATCAGCCGGACGGCGCCCAGCATGCCGCCGGCACCGACGGCACCGATGTCCGCGGCGACTATCAGCTTGCGTCCGGCGCCAGCGGCAATCCGTCGCTGAACGCGCCCGACCAGGGGATCGTCGGCGGGTACGAAAATAACGGCACGATGCTGGGCAGCGACAGCAGCGCGTCCGGCACCGGGATCTCGGTGGGAGAATCCTCGGCCGACGTCACGCTGAATGCGGGCCAGACGGTCACGCTGGATTACTACATCACCACCGCCACCAGCCTGAGCCAACTGGACGCGAACCTGGACCTGGCGACCAATCCGGCGGGCACGTCCGCCCCGGCGACGGCCCAGCTTACCGACCAATCCGGCACCGCCGCCGCCAATTCCTGGATCACCCAGACCGCCAATGCCTGGGACCAGACGCTGAATCAGGCCTATAACCTCGCCGGCTCGTCCTCCGACGTCGCCGTCGGCGGCCAGACCGCGACCGCCGTCGACGGCCAGACGCTCAATAATGTCGACAGCACGTCGCTGCGCGATGCCTATCGCAGCAGCCTGATCAACATCCTCCAGGCCCAGAGCCCCGAATTCGGCTCGTTCATGGCGGCCACCAACCCGTCCTATCAATACAAGGTCTGGGTGCGCGACAGCGCGGCCACCGCCATCGGCCTGGACGATGCCGGCCTGACCAGCGAGGCCGACAAGTTCTGGCGCTGGATGGCGTCCGTTCAGCAGAACGGCATGAACGCGACCTATAGCGGCAACGCGGCGGGCACGTTCTCGACCAATTACGGCGAATTCGACCAGAACCTGCCGATCGGCTTCGTCGCGCCCGAGAACGATTCGCAGGGCCTGTTCCTGATCGGCTCCTATCGCCATTACGAGCAACTGCTCTCCCAGGGCGACACGGCGGCCGCGCAATCCTTCATCACCGACCCGACCGTGCGCCAGGCGCTGGTCAACTCGGCGAACTGGATCAGCGAGAATATCGGCGCCAACGGCCTCGGCCCGGCCGACTATTCGATCTGGGAGGATATGTACGGCTATCACACCTTCACGCAGGTGACGTATGCCGAGGGCCTGAACGCCGCCGCCCAGATGGCGTCCGCCCTGGGCGAGGGCAATTTGGGCCAAAGCTGGGCCACCGGCGCGCAGACGATCCAGCAGGCGATCCTCCGCCCCACGACCGCGGCGCAACCCGGCCTGTGGAACGCGCAGGAAGGCCATTTCGTCGAAATGCTGAATCCCAACGGCACGGTCGACGACACGATCGACGCGGATACCAACATCGCCGCCGTGCTCGGCCTGGTCTCGCCGACCAGCACCTATGCGGTCGAGAACGACGCGGCGGTGCAGAATGCGCTGACGCAGGACAATTACGGCATCTCGCGCTATCAGAACGACACGTTCTACCAGTCGTCGCAATGGAGCCCGGGCGGCACGTACGAAGCCCACGGCCTGTCGCCGTCCTGGCCGCAGATGTCGTCCTATGCCAGCATCCTGTCGCACGACCAGGGCGACCAGACCTATACCAGCAACAGCCTGGACTGGATCGACCAGGCCTATGACAATGGCGGCACGCCGCCGGGCGAATCCTATGACTGGGCGACCGGCCAGCCGATCGAGAGCACCTCGTCCGAACCCGTCACCGCGAGCTGGTACGTCCAGGACATCCTGAACGACACCAACCAGACCAGCACGCTGATGCCCGCGATCACCGGCCAGGTCCCCCAGGCCCCGGCCCAGACCACGGTCGGCGAAACGGTGCAGGGCTTCGGCAGCTATTCGGTGGGCACCGACGCCAGCGGCAATCCCCAGGCGCAGGACATGGTGCTGACCAGCGCCCCGGGCAGCAGCGGCAACACCGCGATCGTGAGCAACGCCGCGCCGGCCGGCACAGCGGAAACGATCGACAACAGCGGGGGCGACAACAGCGCGGGCGTGCAGAACCTGGTCGTCAATGGCGGCGCGGGCGACACCAGCGTGCTGACCGGCGACGCCGACAGCATGATCGTCAACAACGCCTCGGGCGATACGGGCAGCCTGCAGGTCGCCGAATCCAGCGGTGCGACGACGACCATCCTGGGCGGGGCGATGACCGGCATCGCCGCTGCCGGCACCACCAACCTGACCCTGGGGTCGGAACCCGGCACCAGCAGTTCCTATGCCTATATCACCGGCGGCACCTATGATTCGGCCGACCAGGTCAACATCACGGCCGAAGGCGGCGCGGGCAACCTGGACAGCGTGGACAACCAGGGCAACGCCCATGCCGACGTGACGGTCTCGGGCCAGACGGACCTGCTTTATACCGGGCGGGACACCACGCTGAACCTGGGCGGAGCGGGCCAGACGACCACCATCAATTCGCTGGGCAACGACGACATCCATATGAACGGCGCCGACGTCAACGTCGCCTCGACCACCGGCGGCTTCGACACGTTCTATGGCGGCACCGGCACCATGACGATCGATGCCAGCCAGTCGATCGGCTGGACGGCCGAAACCTATGTCGGCAGCCAGCAGAGCGGCGGTTCGCTGACCTTCACCGGCGGCGCGGCCACCGACTACATCACGCTGGGCAATGAAAGCAGCGCCGCCATTACGGCCGGCGCCGGCAACATGGACCTGACGGCAGACGACCCGACGGGCGTCTGGGCCAACGTCGCCGCATCGGCCGCCGCCGACCTGAATTTCGGCTCGGGTCTCGGCAGTTCGATGATCTACGGCTTCGACGGCGCCAAGGACATGGCGACCATCCAAGGGGTCACCGGGATGTCCATCTCGGGCGGCAACCTGGTGCTGGACCTGCAGAACCAGCACACGATCACCTTCTATAACGTCGATTCGACGCAGGGCATGACCATCGCGGCCTGATCCGGCGACGGGACAGGGGGAAGGGCGCCTTCGGGCGGCCTTCCCTTCGTCGCCCGATCGCGCGGATAATCCCGGAATGGTCCGCCGCGTTCGTCGCGGCGGTTTTTTTGTCCTGCCCGCATGAAGGGCGATTGACGGGCCGGACGCGCTTCTCTACATCACAGCCCGCTGTGGCGGACGTAGCTCAGTTGGCAGAGCGCCAGGTTGTGGTCTTGGATGTCGCGGGTTCGAGCCCCGTCGTTCGCCCCAGCGTTTCCCTTTGAACGCATCTCTTCATGACCGGTCCGCGCGGGCGGCCCGGCCGAATAATTGCGCCAGCCCGTCTTCCAGGCCGATCGGCACGACGCCCAGTTCCCGCACCATCGCTTCGGTCGAAAACGCCTTGTCTTCCAGCAGGCGGCGGATTTCCGCGCGTCCGACCGCGGGCAGGCCGGGCAGGATGCGCGTGGCGCGCGCCGCCGCCATCATCGCCCAGGCCGGCACCGTCAGCACCGGGCGGGGACGCAATCCGGCGGCGCGCGCCACCAGCGCCGCGAACGCGCGATAGGACAGGGCCGTCCCCCCCGCGATCACCAGGGCATGCGGCCCGTCCCACCGCCGTTCGAGCGCCGCCAGCAGGCTGCGCGTCACGTCGTCCTGGTGGATCGGCTGTACCAGGGCGCGCCCGCCCCCGGGCAGCGGAATCACCGGCAGGCGGCGCAGCAGCGCGGCCAGGCGCTGCACATTGTTCTCGCCCTGCGCGCCATAGATCATGGTGGGGTGCAGGATCACCCCCGCGCGGCCCGATCCCAGCAATGCGGCCTCGCCCGCCAGCACGCCGTCGCCGTGCGCGTCGGGCCAGCGGGTGAATTTCCGCGTGCTGCCGAGGCAGGCCAGCATGGCGCCCCGCGGCATCGCCGCCAGCAGGGCCGGGACATGGCGGGCATGGGCCGTGCCGGCCACCCGCGCCGCGTCCTCCAGCGCCCGGGCCAGCGGCGCCGGCGGGCCGGCCAGGTCGGCCACGCGCGGCTCGCCCGGCAGGCCGGTGGCCCGCCAGCGTGCCGCGTCGCGTACCACCGGCACGAACGGCACCCGCCGCGCCAGCAGGGCGCGGCACAGCGCGGCGCCCGAGCGCCCCGACGCGCCCACCACATGCACCGGCCCCGCCGCCGCCGGAGTCACGGCGTGCTGGCCGACAGGCCCAGCATCCCGGCGGTCGCCGGGTCGCCCGCCATCGACAGCGCCACGCCCAGCATCAGCAGGTTCAGCGGCCGGGGCGGACGCAGCGCGATCCGCAGCCTGCGATCGGGGGCGGCCAGGAACCGGCCCAGCGCCTGCATCGAGGGGTCCGGCGACGCGTCCAGATTGCCGATGACCTGCCGGCGATAGGCATCGGGTTCCATGCCGCGGCTGCGGGCCAGCCCGTCCAGCACGTGGCCGGCCAGGGACCGGTCCTGCCAGTCGATCGTCGCCGAGACGATGCGCGCGGTGTCCATCAGGCTCATCGGGTCGTCGACCGGGATCTGGTCCAGGTCGGCCAGGATCGTCACGCGCCCCATCCCGGGGGCGTCGATCACCAGCGGGTGCAGGCTCATCTGCCCGCCCTGGCGCTCGACGGTGGTCAGGGCGTGGATCATTCCGGCAAAATGGTCATAGCCGATCATGTGCAGCACGGACTGGTCCCGCGGCGGCATCGGCCAGGCGGACAGGTCCGTCACCGTCGTCTCGACCTCGTCCTGGTTCGCCGTCGCCTCGTGGTCGATGAGCAGATGCCCGATCCGCAGCAATGGCGCCGCCGCGTCGACGGCCAGGCCCGACACGTCGAAATGGCGGTGGCCCACGGCATGGACCATATGGCCGCTCTGCACCAGGCTGGCGATCTGCCCGGCGAAATCCGGGCCGTCCACCCGCAGACGGCCGATCGCGACATGGCGGCGCGGCGCCAGGTTGATCTGCAGCGACAGCGCGTTCAGGTCGAGATGCGACATGCGGCCCAGCCCGTACTGGGCGATCGCGGCCCGGTCGATCGTCAGGTCGAGCTGGCTGGCCGGCGCCGCCACGTGCAGGCCGCGCATCCGGCCATTGTCCAGCAGCACCGAATCCAGGCGCGGCGGCGCTTCCGACCCGTCGGGCCGGGCGGGGCCGCCATTGGGCAGCACCAGCCCGTCCAGTTCCAGCAGCGCGATCGTCGCGGTCACCCCCGGCTGCATGACCTGGACGTCATGCAGCAGGATATGGCCGAAGCGCTGGCCGCCCAGCGCCGTCCCCGTCACCCGCCCCACCACGGCGTCGGACGCGGTCACCGTCACGGCCGGATCGCGATAGCTGACCGAGGTGAAGCGCGCGCCCAGGGCCAGCATCCGCGGAGTCGCGGTGGCGTAGGTGAAGCTGGCGTTCGGGCCGATGGCGGTGCGCAGGTCGGCGATGGCCGATTCCATCCGCCTCTGGGCGAAATGCCGCAGGCCCAGCCCCCCCACGATCAGGATGATGATCAGCAGCAGCAGGGCAGAGAGAAGTTTTTTCACCGGTACGTCATCCGCTCATGGATCCGCTAATGGCCTGTCAGGTGTCTTCTAGCAATTTCATCCGCCCGGGCAACGCCCCGGCCACAATGCGGTATTGGGATACCGTCCGCGAAAACCCCGAAAAATCGGCGCAAAAATCCGTTTTAATCTTGACTGGGCGCCCGACGCCTAGGATAACGCGCCACCCGTTACCGCTCCTATTATCAGACGGAACACATACAGATGAAGACCACCCCCTCGCTGAAGCCCGCGGAGGTGACACGGGACTGGATTCTGATCGATGCCGAAGGGCTCGTTCTCGGCCGTCTCGCCGCCATCATCGCGCAGCGCCTGCGCGGCAAGCACAAGCCGCAATTCACCCCGCACGTCGATTGCGGCGATAACATCGTCGTCATCAACGCCGAGAAGGTGCGCCTGACCGGCAACAAGGTCGGGCAGAAGCTGTTCCACTACCACACCGGCTATCCGGGCGGTATCAAGGAGCGCACGATCACCCAGCGCCTGGAGGGCAAGAACCCCGGCCATGTGGTGACCAAGGCGGTCGAGCGGATGATCACCCGCGGCCCCCTGCAGCGCCAGCAGATGAAGCATCTGTACGTCTATGCGGGCACCGAGCACCCGCATGCCGGCCAGCAGCCCAGGACGCTGGACGTCGCGGCGCTGAACCGCAAGAACACCGTCAACTCCCAGAAGATCGGGGCCTGAGCATCATGTCCGAAACCCAAGAGCGTACAGGCACGCTGGCCGACCTGAAGGGCGTCGTCGCCTCCGGCCAGGTCGCCGCCACGCAGGAAGCCCCGGTCTATGAGCCCAAGCGCGACGCGCAGGGCCGTTCCTACGCCACCGGCCGCCGCAAGGACGCCGTGGCCCGCGTCTGGATCAAGCCGGGCAAGGGCGACATCACCGTGAACGGCCGCCCGGTCGGGACCTATTTCGCGCGTCCCGTCCTGCGCATGCTGATCACCCAGCCCTTCCTGGTGGCCGACCGCTACAACCAGTTCGACGTGTATTGCACGGTCACCGGCGGCGGGCTGTCGGGCCAGGCCGGCGCGGTCCGTCACGGCATCAGCCGCGCGCTGACCCATTACGAGCCCACGCTGCGCGGCATCCTGAAGGCCGCCGGCTTCCTGACCCGCGACCCCCGCGTGGTCGAGCGCAAGAAGTACGGCCGCGCCAAGGCCCGCCGTTCCTTCCAGTTCAGCAAGCGCTGATCCGGGACCGGCGGGGTGGTCCCACCCCGCCGGATCCGCAGCGTGCGGGCCGGTCCGTTGTTCAGCCGCATTGCGGCGCGCAACGGGCCGGCCCGTTTTTTTTGGGACAAGGCCGCGACGGCGCAGCGGGTTTCAGGCCGGCAGCGGCGCGTGGCGGATGATCGCCCCGCTTTCGACGATCTGGAGCGGCGTTGCCGGCCGTCCCAGGAAATAGCCCTGGACCGCGTCGCATCCTTCCGCGCTGAGGATCGTCAATTGCCCCGAGGTTTCGATCCCTTCCGCCAGGATCGGAATATTCAGGCTCTTGCCCAGGGACAGCACCGCCCGGACGATCGCCGTCGCCTGCGGGTTGGTTTCCAGGTCCTGGACGAAGGACCGGTCCAGCTTGATCCGGTCGAACGGAAAGGACCGGAGCGTATCCAGCGACGAATAGCCGGTGCCGAAATCATCCAGCGCGATGGTCACGCCCATCGCCTTGATCCGCCGCACGGTCAGCAGCGCGCGCGCCTTGTCCACCACGATGGTCTCCTCGGTCAGCTCCAGTTCCAGCCGCGGCGGGTCCAGGCCGGTCTCGGCCAGGATCGCCGCGATCTTCTCGGGCAGATCCGGATGGACGAACTGCGACGGTGAAAGATTGACCGAAATCTTGTAGGGCGGGTTCCAGGTCGCGGCCTCGGCGCAGGCGGCGCGCAGCGACCAGTCGCCGATCGCGACGATCAGGCCGTTCTCCTCGGCCAGCGCGATGAATTCCGCGGGGGCGATCTCGCCCAGTTCCGGGTGGTACCAGCGCAGCAGCGCCTCGTAGCCGCAGATCTCGCCGGTCGGAACGGCGGTCTGCACCTGGTAGTGCAGGGTGAATTCCTCCTGCTTCAGCGCCGTCCGCAGGTCCGACGCCAGGCGCTTGCGCAGGCGCGCCGCCTCGTCCATCTCGCGGTCGTAGAAGCAGACGCGCCGCATCGGGTCCCTCTTGGCCCGATACATCGCCAGGTCGGCGTTATGGATCAGCGCCTGCGCGCTGGCCGCATTTTCCGGATAGAACGCGACGCCGACGCTGCCCCCGGTGGCCACGTCGCGGTCGTCGACGCGGATCGGCTGTTTCAGCGCCGCATCGATCCGCGCCAGGAAATCCTCCAGCGTCGCCTGATCGGGGACATGCAGGATCGCGGCGAATTCGTCCCCACCGACCCGGGCGACGAATTCCCCCGGCCGCAGGCAGGCCCGCATGCGCTCGGCGATCAGCCGCAGCGCGTCGTCGCCGGCCGGATGCCCCCAGACGTCGTTGATCTCCTTGAAGCGGTCCAGGTCGATGGTCGCCAGCGCCAGCCGGCCGCCGGTCAATTCGGCCTTTTGCAACGCGCGTTCCAGGGCCTGGGTGAAGCTGGCGCGGTTCGGCAGGTTGGTCAGGCTGTCGTTCAGCGCCATCTTCAGGATCTTGTCGTACGATTCGGCGCGGGTGGAATCGTCGATCATGTTGCAGGCCAGCGCCGTGCCGAACACGCCGATCGCCCCCATCGTCACGGCCACCGCCAGCGCCTGGAACGTGCCCGGCTTCATGGCGCCGCCGGGTGCGGCCGCCGGCACGATATGCAGCGCATCGATGCTGAGGACATGCAGGCCGATCAGCGCGCCACCGACCAGGAGGCTGGCGATCAGGCGGCTGGTCCGCCCGGACCGCACGGCAAAATGCAGCGCCCCCGCGCTGCAGGCCGCGGCCAGCAGCACCGACAGCATCACGCGCGGCAGATTCCAGATCTCCGTCCCCTGGACCTGATAGGCGCGCAGCCCGGTATAATGCATCCCCGCGATCGCCAGCCCCATCCCGATCCCGCCGATCAGGGGCATCGCCGGGCCGGACGCCATGCTGGCGATGACGAACCCCAGCCCCGCCCCCAGCATCGCCAGCAACAGCGACAGCATTGTCAGGTCGGTGTCGAACGTGACCGGAACGCCGGGATTGAAGGCCAGGATGGCAACGAAATGCGTGCACCAGACCGTGGTGCCCGCGGCGATCGCGGTCAGGACCTGCCATGCCGCCTGGCGCGTGCCGTTCGTCCGGGTGGCCCGGTCGAACAGGCTGATCGACGCCCAGGACCCGTTCGCGCAGACCAGCGACGCCATCAGGACCAGCCACAGATCGTGAACGGATAGCAGTTTGTTAATCATCGGCTACCGTCGTACCACGATCCGGCCATTCGTCCAGTAGGCCCGGCGGGGCCGTCACGCGGCGGCGCGCGCCACGTCATGCGCCGCGCGGGCGTTTCGACCCCAGGACAGCCGGTTCCGCGCCCGGCTGCTCTCCGGCCGGCCGGCCGCTTCGCGATCGCGGCAGGAACAGGGCGGCGATCATCGCCATCACGACCAGCGCGAAGGACCAGCGGAACGTATGGCCGAATGCCGGGCCCAGCGTCACCGGGTCCGCCCCGTGCCCGTCGCGGCCGCCCATCTGCTGCGTCAGGATCACGGTCAGCAGCGCGGTGCCGATCGACCCGCCGACCCGCTGCACCACGTTCAGGCCGCTCGTCGCCCGGGCGATTTCGTGGTGCTGCAGGTCCGCGAGCGCCGCGCTCATCGCCGGCATCATGGTGGCCCCCATGCCCAGCCCGCTGACGAACAGGGTCGGCTCGATCCACCAGAACGGCGTCGTCCCGGCGATCCCGGCCAGGCTCAGCATCGCCAGCCCCACCAGCGCCAGCCCAGCCAGAACGACCTTGCCGGGGCCGATCCGGTCCACCAGCCGGCTGGCGATGGGCATGGACAGCATGGCGCCGAAACCCTGCGGCGCCAGCAGCAGGCCGGCATCCAGCGCCGGCGCCCCGCGCACCAACTGGAAATACAGGGCCAGTATCAGGGAAATGCCGAAAAACGCCGTTCCGAATAGAAAGGTCGTCAGCGCCGCCGCGCCGAAGGTCCGCCGGCCGAACAGCCGCATGTCGATCAGCGGGTCTTCCCTGCGCAGCGCATGCAGCACGAAGCCGCCGATCAGGACCAGCCCGAGGGCGACGCATCCGTCGCCGGACAGGCCGGACAGGTTTCCCGCCGCGGTGACCCGCGCCAGGCCGAAGACGAAGATCGCCAGCCCCGGCGATACCAGCAGCAGCCCGGGCCAGTCCAGCGCGTGGCGCGCCTTGGATTGGTCGGGCGGGAGGATCCGCGCCGCCGCATACAGCCCCACCGCGCCGATCGGCAGGTTGATGAAGAAGATCCAGCGCCATGACGCGTCATCGACCAGCCAGCCGCCCAGGATCGGCCCGAAGATCGGCCCCAGCAGCATCGGCACGCCGATGATGCCCATCAGCCGCGCGATCCGCCGCGGCCCCGCCGCATGGCGCAGGATCGTCATCCCGGCCGGAGTGATCATCCCGCCGCCGAATCCCTGCAGCACGCGGAACAGGATCAGCGTCGCCGGCGACCATGCCGCGCCGGACAGGGCCGATCCGGCCAGGAACAGCAGGATCGACGTCATGTACAGCCGCTTGGTGCCGAACCGGTCGGCCGCCCAGCCGGTCAGCGGAATCACGGTCGCCAGCGCCAGCATGTAGCCGGTCGACACCCACTGCATCGTCGCCAGCGAGACGTCGAAGATCCGCGCCAGATCCTTGATCGCCACATTGACCACCGTGGTATCCAGGATCGACATCACCGTGCCGATCACCACCACCATGGCGATGCGCAGCAGCGGCGCATCCAGCCTGGTCGGCGCGGCCGGGTCTTGGGCCGGGTCTTGGGCCGGGTCTGGGATCGCGTTCATTGCCTGGCCCCTTTGCATCCGCGTCATGATGCGGGCATGGGGCGTGGCGATCAAGGGCAGGCCGGCACGCTTATGCGGCGCCGGGGTCGTCGTCCAGCCCGATATCCAGCGCCCGCACCGTATGGGTCAGCCAGCCCACCGACAGGATATCCACCCCCGTCGCGGCGATCGCGGGCGCGGTGTCCGGGGTGATCCCGCCCGATGCCTCGGTCAGGGCGCGGCCATCGACCAT
The DNA here is from genome assembly GCF_035199985.1 of Nguyenibacter sp. L1. Classification (GTDB taxonomy): domain Bacteria; phylum Pseudomonadota; class Alphaproteobacteria; order Acetobacterales; family Acetobacteraceae; genus Gluconacetobacter; species Gluconacetobacter vanlangensis. The sequence continues at coordinate 2,927,820 of NZ_CP127015.1, read as the reverse complement.
CGCCACCGCCCGGCGCAACTGCGCCGGCGCCATGTTGTCCAGCAGATACGCATCCGCCCCGCCGACCCGCAGCGCCGCGTCCAACTGGTCCAGCGTATCGACCTCCAGCTCGATGCTGACCAGATGTCCGGCCCGTGCCCGGGCCGCCGCCAGCGCGCGGCCGACATCGCCGCCGGCCAGGGCGATGTGGTTGTCCTTGATCATGATCGCGTCGTCCAACCGGAACCGGTGGTTGGACCCGCCGCCCGCCCGCACGGCATATTTCTGGATCGCCCGCAGCCCCGGCAGGGTCTTGCGGGTGCAGCACACGCGCGCCCGGGTGTCCGCGACGGCGCGGACGATCCCGGCGGTGGCGGTGGCGATCCCGGACAGGTGCGACAGGAAATTCAGCGCCACCCGCTCGCCGCCCAGAACCGCCGCCGCCGGGCCGCTGATGCGCGCGATGCGTGTGCCCGGCGCCACGGCGCTGCCGTCCGGCCGCTCGACGGCGAAGCGGACCGACGGGTCCAGCAGCGTAAAGGCCAGCCGCGCCAGCGACAGCCCGGCGATCACGCCTTCCTGCCGGGCCACCAGGGCGGCATGGGCCATCCGGCCCGGCACCGCCAGCGCATCGGTCGTCAGGTCGCCGCCGCAGCCCAGATCCTCGAGCAACCCGGCACGGACCAGCGGCTCCAGCATCAGGTCGGGCAAGGGGGACAGGAGGGGAGACGAAGGGAGAGACACAGGCATCATGGCACGAGCATTCCATCGGCAGGCTGTTCGGATTCCGCCAAGTCGGATTCAGTCGGGGCGATCGGCATCGCGGCCGGCATCGCGACCAGCATCGCCATCGCCTCGTCCAGCGTCAGGCGGGTATGGACGGCGCGTGCCGCCGTCATGGGGTAATCGCGGCGGCAATGCGCGCCCCGGCTTTCGCGCCGCAGCAGCGCCGACAGACACAGCATCGCCCCGACCAGCGCCCGGTCGTCGTGCGCCGCGTGCGGCGCCAGCGCGCGCGCCGCCCGCGCCAGCCCCCCGGCATCGCGCAGGATGCCGGCGGCCCGGCCGATCCCGGCCCGGATATCTGCCGGTTCGATGCCCAGGGCCGCCGGCGGCCCCGCCGGGTCGTCCGTGCCGGCCGGCAGGTGCTGCGTCTCCAGGTGCGGCGTCTCCAGGTGCTGCGTCTGCAGGCTGGCGCCGTCGAGGTCCCGCGCCACGAAGCCGCCGCAGACGAAGGCTTCCAGCAGCGAATTGCTGGCCAGCCGGTTGGCGCCGTGCAGCCCGGTCGAGGCCGCTTCGCCGCACGCCCACAGGCCGGGGACGGTGCTGCGTCCGTTCAGGTCGGTCTCGATCCCGCCCATATGGTAATGCGCCGCCGGCCGCACCGGGATCGGCTGCCGGTCGGGGTCGATGCCCCGCGCCAGGCAGGCCCGGGCGATCGCCGGGAAATGGACGGCGAACCGCCCGCCCGTCGCCGCCCGGGCGTCCAGCATCACACGATGCCCGGCGGCCAGGTGGGCGGCGATCGCGCGCGCCACCATGTCGCGCGGCGCCAGCTCGTCGGTAAAGCGCGCGCCGCTTTCATCGACCAGGATCGCCCCCGCGCCGCGCACCGCCTCGCTGACCAGCGGGCGCGCGCCGCCCGCGTCCTCCGCCCCGGCCGCCAGCGCCGTCGGGTGGAACTGCACGAATTCCAGGTCGCGCAGCACGGCCCCGGCCCGCGCCGCGCAGGCCAGACCGTGCCCCAGGCCGCCCGGCGGGCTGGTGGTCACCGGGAACAGGGCCCCCACCCCGCCGGTCGCGATCACGCAGGCGCCGGTCGGCAGGACGGCGTCGCCCCCCGCATGGGCGATCCGCACGCCCGCGACCCGCCCCCCCTGCACCAGCACGCGCCGCAGCGCGGCACCTTCGAGCACGGTGATGCGCGGCGTGGCGCGCACTTGCGCCGCCAGGGCGCGCATGATCTCGGCGCCGGTGCCGTCGCCCGCGGCATGGGCGATGCGCGGGCGGGAATGCGCGGCCTCGAGATGCAGGTCCGGCGCCCCGTCCGCGCCCACGTCGAAGATCACGCCCAGCGCCTGCAGAGCCGCGATCGCCCCCGGCGCGGCGGCGGTGACCGCCGCGACCACGGCCGGGTCGCACAGCCCGGCGCCGGCCGCCAGCGTGTCGCGCGCATGCAGCGCCGGGCCGTCGCCGGGGCCGATCGCCGCGGCGATCCCGCCCTGGGCCAGCGTGCTGGCGGCGTCGCGCGCCAGCGGCGCCGGCGACAGCAGGATGCAGGGCCGCCGCATCCGCAGGGCGACCGCCATCCCGGCCAGCCCCGCCCCGGCAACGACCACCTGTCCGGCCAGGCCGGACGGGCCGGGCATGGTGCCGCCGGTCATGCGGCCAGCATCCGTTCCACGGCGCGGCGGCCCCCCGCGACCAGATGCGGCGGGATGGTCACCTCATGACCCATGGTTTCCAGCGCCTGGCGGATCGCCGGCAGGGTGATCCGCTTCATATGCGGGCACAGATTGCATGGCCGGACGAAGTCCACCGTGGGGTGCGACGCCGCCAGATTGTCGCTCATGGAACATTCGGTCACCAGCAGCACCTTGCGGTGCGTGCCGCGCGCCACGAAATCCGACATCGCGGCGGTCGAGCCCGAGAAATCGGCCTCGGCCACCACCTCGGGCGGGCATTCCGGGTGGGCCAGCACCGCGACGTCGGGGTTTTCCTCGCGCCAGGCGCGGATCTCGCCGGGGGTGAAGCGCTCATGCACCTCGCAATGCCCGGCCCAGGTGATCATCTCGATCCCGGTTTCCTTCTGCACGTTGCGGGCCAGGAATTCGTCCGGGATCATGATCACCCGCTCCACGCCCAGGCTCTCGACGATGCGCCGGGCATTGGCCGAGGTGCAGCAGATGTCGCTTTCGGCCTTCACCTCGGCCGAGCTGTTCACATAGGTCACGACCGGCACGCCGGGATGGGCGCGGCGCAGGGCCCGGACATTCTCCGCCGTGATCGAATCCGCCAGCGAGCAGCCGGCCTGCAGCGACGGGATCAGCACCGTCTTTTCCGGGTTCAGCAGCTTGGCCGTCTCGGCCATGAAATGCACGCCGGCCATGACGATCACCTCGGCGTCCAGTCCCTGCGCCTCGCGCGCCAGGGCCAGGCTGTCGCCGCGGATGTCGGCGATGCAGTGGAAGATCTCGGGCGTCTGGTAGTTGTGCGCCACGATCACCGCGCGGCGCCGGCGCTTCAGCTCCAGGATGGCGGCGATATCGTCGGCGAACAGCGCCCATTCCATGCGCGGCACGACGCGGGCGACCCGCTCGTACAGCAGGTCCAGCCTGGATGGGGCAGCGAGGCTATCGGGAACGAGGCTATCGGGCATGATCGGCTCCTTCATCATTTATACTCCATATGAGTATAAATGGGCCACAACGACGCACGCGTCTTGTTTCCCCCGATATGCCCCTGCGTCAAGCCGATTGCAGGGGGCTTGCGGCGTCCTTTCCGCCCCGCGCGTGGAAACATGGCCGTTTCCAATGGATTGTCATCGTGAACATATCCGTGAGCATCCGGGCTAATTTCCCGGGGCCTATTTCCCGGGGCCTATTTCCCAGGGCCTACCTCAACGGACTTAGCGGCAGCTTCGACCCGGTGATGCGCCGCGCGCCGATCACCTCGCGGCGGAACCGGAACAGCCTTGCCGGCCGGCCCCTGGTCTCGGGAGCGAAATCCGCCGTTTCCTCCACCAGGTCCTGCTGGGTGATCAGCCGGCGGAAATTCTGCTTGTGCATGGCCTGGCCGGCCACCGCCTCGACCGTGCGCTGCAGGTGCAGCAGCGTGAAACTGTCCGGCATCAGTTCGAAGATCACCGGCCGGTAGCGGATCTTGGCGCGCAGCCGCGCCATCGCCGTGGCCAGGATGCGCCGGCTGTCGCCCGCCATGCCCAGCCCGGGCACCACGGCGCCGCCGGGCGGGGCGGATTCCGGCACCATCCCGGCCTCCCACAGCAATTCATAGCGCTGCAGCACCAGTTCGTCGTCCCAGCCCAGCCCCTCCAGGCCGAAGGTCAGGGCGATCCGCTGCGACCGGGGCTCGCGCAGCGCCGGCGGTCCCTGCCGCGCCCAGTCCGCCAGCCGCGCGGCGATGCGCGCCACCAGGGCCCTGCCCTCCGGCGCCCGCTGGTCCTCCCAGGGGAAATAGGCATACCAGTCGCGCCATCCGGGCTCATCGCGGTCGATCCGCGTCAGCGCCAGGTAGGAAATCAGGATCGTCCGGTCGGCCGGGGCATCGACGCCTGGGGTATCAGCACCTGGGGCATCGGCACCTGGGGCATCGGCAAACGTGTATAATTGCTCGACATGGCCCAGCACATGGCCGGTCTGGCGCTCGACCCACAGACGCAGCCCGGTCTGCAGCGAGCGGTGCCCCGCTTCCAGCGGTCCCGCCGGCAAATGCCGCCCAGCGCCCAGCGTCAGCACCATCGGCCGGTCATCGCTGACCGCGATCAGCACCGCGACCAATTCAGAAGCCATCGCGTTCGGTCATGCCGCCCCCTGGTCGCCCCCCCTGTCGGCGCCCGTCGCCGTCCCCTATCATGTCGCCGCCAAGAGGCACTCCGTGGGGCAGTCTATGTCGAATGTGTCGGAATACGAATTCCTGGTCTTTCTCGTTCTCGCCATCTTCGTGCTCGAACTGCTTGCCCGCCGGGCCCGCCTGCCGCCGGCCGGCGCCTTCATCCTGGGCGGCATCGCCCTGGCCCTGGTGCCGGGCGTCCCGGCCCTGACCATCGATCCGGACCTGATCCTGCTGGTCTTCATGCCGCCGCTGCTGATGCACGGCGCCTATTTTACCGTCTGGCGCGAATTCCGCGCCAACCTGACCGGCATCCTGCTGCTGGCCTTCGGCGCCGTGGCCTTCACCACCCTGCTGGTCGGGCTGGCGGCCCACTGGCTGGTGCCGGCCCTGCCGTGGGCGGTCTGCTTCACGCTGGGAGCCATCGTCTCGCCGCCCGACGCGGTGGCGGCCGGCGCGGTGCTGGAACGGCTGGCCCTGCCGGGGCGGATCAGCGCCCTGCTGCAGGGCGAAAGCCTGCTGAACGACGCCAGCGGCCTGGTCCTGTTCCGCCTGGCCCTGACCGCGGCGCTGACGGGCAGTTTCAGCGCGCCGGCCGCGTTCGGCGCGCTCTGCCTGCTGTCGGCGGGGGGCGTGGCGGTCGGCTTTGTGGTCGGCCATGCCGGCCTGCTGGTGCTGCGGCGGCTGCGCGACAGCGAACTGACCATCACCGCGACGCTGCTGCTGGCCGTCGCCTCGTATATCGTGGGGGACCGGCTGCATGTCTCGGGCGTGCTCTCGACCGTGACCGCCGGGCTGGTGCTTGGCTGGCACCAGCACGAAATCATCAGCGCCGCCACCCGCGTGCGGGCCCAGGCGTTCTGGAAGGTCATGGTCTTCCTGCTGGAATCCATCCTCTTCATCCTGATCGGCCTGTCGCTGCGCGGCGTGCTGGAACGGGTGGATACCCATCCCCAGGCCCTGCGCGCGCTGGCGGCGCCGGTCGCGGGCGTGGTCGGCGCGCTGATCGTCTCGCGCTTCCTGTGGATCTTCGGCACCGACCTGCTGCATCGCGGCGCCCGCCGCTTCGGACGGATGCGCCAGGCCGAACCGTCCTTCGCCACCGCGACCCTGCTGAGCTGGGCGGGGATGCGCGGCGTCGTCACCCTGGCGGCGGCGCTGTCCCTGCCGGTGTCGCTGCCGGGGCGCGACATCGTGCTGATCTGCGCCTTCGCCGTCATTTTGGTTACCGTGCTGCTGCAGGCCCCGACGCTGGCGCCGCTGATCCGCCTGCTGCGCGTCAGCGGCGCCAGCGAACTGATATTGCGGCGCGACAGCGAGGACCTGGCCTGGCTGCGCATGGCCCAGGCCCAGCATGCCCGGATCGCCGCCCTGTCGCACCAGCCCGACGGGAGCGAACGCCATCCCCGCCTGCTGGAACAATATGGCCACCGCGTCCGGGTGGCCGCGGCCTATCGGGCCGACCGCGACGCGCACGAACCCCGGCGCATCGACCATTTCAACGCGATCATCGCCGCCATCGCGGCCGGCCGGCTGGCGGTATTGCGCATGCACCGCGCCGGCGAAATCGACGACCGCGTGCTGCGCACCCTGGAATACGAACTGGACCTGCAGCAGATGGCGGCCGAAAGCCAGACCGAGGACGAAGCCTGAACCGGGCAGGACACTAGGCGCCCCCCAGCCCGATTTCGTCCCTGCGTTCAGGGCCCTCACGCTCCGGGTCTCCGCGTTCCAGGCAATGCAGCAGGCAGTCCGGCACCGGTTCGCAGGCGACGGCATCGAATTTGCGATGCAGCGTCATACGGACCCAGTGATCGAAGAATGCCGCATTCACGGGATTTTCCGAACCAATATACCCCAATGTCCGCCTCCGGCGCACGCCACCATTTCGCCTGCATGATTAAAAAGGAATTGGAAGTCGCTGGTTCTGTTGACATTTTTGTGACGGGCCACCGGCCGCGGAAAACTGCCATCCTGCCGTCCCCGCAGCGCGCCGGCGGGCGGAACCGCCCCTCTGCCGGGCCGTTCGCCCAATGGGCCCACATCCCATGGCAGGCCGCGCCACGGTCGCAGCAGGACTCCCTTCATGCCGAATCCCGATCCCGCGCCTTCCGGCCCCCCTTCTGCCGATTCGTCGCATTCCGATTCAGCGCATTCCGATTCATTACGTTCCGACGCCGCGCATCCCCTGGCCCTTACCCGGCGCACCGCATGGAAGCTGCTCGGCGGGCTGGGCAGTGCGGCCACCCTGACGTCCACCCTGGCGTCTACCCTGGCGCCACCCCTGGCCGCCGCCCGGCCGGCGACGGCTCCGGCGGCCCCCGGACCGCATCCGCCAGCCGCGGCGGCCGGCATTCCCGCCCCCGCCCGCGCGGGCGAAGGCGGCAGCCTGCCCACCGGCATGCTGCGACTGGACGGCACGGGCATGACCCTGCTGCTGATCCGCCGCGCCACCGGCCTGCCCGAGATCGCCTACTGGGGCGGCCGCCTGCCGGATCATCTCGACGCCGCGGCGCTCTACGCCGTCCGGTCCCCGGACACGCCCGATAACGGGCCCGACCAGTGGCAGCCGACGATCACCCTGCTGGATACGATCGGCGCCTGGAATTTCGACCTGCCCGGGCTGGTGGCCGCCCGCCCCGACGGGCGCGACTGGACGGCCCTGTTCCAGGTCGACGCCATCCGGCAGGCGCCGGATGAACTGGTCATCGACGCGTCGGATGCGCTCTCGGCCATCGGCCTGCGCATTACGCTGCGCTGCGCCGACGACGTGCTGGCCGCGTCGATGCGGCTGAGCAACCGGGGCGATGCCCCCCTGCTGGTCGAACGGCTGGTCTCGGGCACCTTCCTGCTGCCCGCCGAAATCGCGGCGCTGGGCGTGCTGCATGGCGCGTGGGCGCATGAATTCGCCATCGCGCCGATGTCCCTGGCCGAGGGCGGCATCGTCATCGAAAGCCGCCGCAACCGCACGCACGACCATTTTCCGGGCATCGTCGCGGGCCTGCCCGCCACCAGCCGCGATGCCGGGCCCGCCTGGGCCGCCCAACTGGGATGGAGCGGCGGCCACCGCCTCTGCGCCGAACGGATGGAAGACGGGCGGATCCGCCTGACGGCCGGCGAATATCTCCATCCCGGCGAAGGCACGCTGGAACCGGGCGCCGGCCTGGACACGCCGACGGTCTATGCGACCTATTCCGCCGATGGCTTCGCCGGCTGTGCCCGCGCCTTCCACGCCTATGCGCGGCGGCACCTACTGCGCTGGCCCACCGGGCAGATGAAGCCCCGCCCCGTGCTGCTCAACAGTTGGGAGGCCAACCAGTTCGACCTGGCCGAGGACCGGCTGCGCCAGCAGATCGACATCGCCGCCCGGCTGGGCGTGGAGCGGTTCGTCCTGGATGACGGCTGGTTCGGCGCCCGCCGCAACGACCGCGCGGGCCTGGGCGACTGGACGCCCGCCCTGGCGCTCTTTCCCCAGGGGCTCTGGCCGCTGTCCGACTATGTCCATGCGCGGGGCATGGAATTCGGCCTGTGGTTCGAGCCCGAGATGGTCAATCCCGACAGCGACCTCTATCGCGCCCACCCGGACTGGGTGCTGCAGGTGCGCGGCCGGACGTCGCCGGCTATCTGCTGCGCGTCATCTCGGAGCAGGTCGTCGACGCGCGCATCGACTATATCAAATGGGATTTCAACCGCGACCTGCTGGCCGCGGCGGACGAAGGCGGCCGTCCCGCCTATCGGCGGCAGGTCCTCGCCCTCTATGCCCTGTGGGACAAGCTGCATGCCGTCCATTCCGCGCTGGAAATCGAAAGCTGCGCCTCGGGCGGCGGCCGGGCCGACTGGGGGGCGCTGGGCCATGTGCAGCGGGTCTGGACCTCGGACAATACATCCGCGCCCGACCGCCTGCTGATCCAGGACGGCGCCTGGCTTTTCCTGCCGCCCGAAATCACGGGCTGCCACATCTCCGCCAGTCCGAACTGGCTGGACCATCGCGCCACGTCGATCGATTTCCGTGCCGCCGTGGCGCTGTTCGGCCATCTGGGGCTGGAACTGGACCCGACCCGCCTTTCCACCGACGAGCAGGACCGGCTGGCCGCGTGGATCGCGCTGCACAAGCGGCTGCGCCCCGTCCTGCATCACGGCCAGATCCAGTTCGGCGAGGCGACGCCCCACCGGATCGTCCGCGGCGTCACCACGCCGGACGGCGGGACCGGCATCTACCTGGTGGCCCAGCGCGACTGGCCGCCCGCCCGCATGCCGTCCCCGGTCCTGCTGCCCGGCCTGTCGTCCGACCGCCGCTATCGCGTGACCATGCCCGGGCCGCAGGCGCTGGGCGGCCATTGGCCGTCGCCCGCCCAGCAGCGCCTGGTGCGTGACGGGCTGGCGATCGACGGGGCGCTGCTGCGCGATGCCGGCCTGTTCCTGCCGCAGATGCCGCCGCAAAGCGCCGTCATCCTGGAATGCCAGGCCCTTTGACCGCGCCCGTTTCCCCGCCCGACTTTTATCCCCCGCGGCGCTTTTGGCGCCCCGGGTGCTTGACAGCGCGCGCGCAAGCCGAAGGATGGCGCAATAACAATCCTATCCGCCCCTTCCCCGGCGGTCCCCATGCAAGGACGATCGACACCATGGCGCCAGCCGCGCAGACCCGAATCCCTTCCCGCCATGTGATCGCTTTCGCAACGACCTCGTGGCTCGCGCTGTCGGCCGTTGCCGTGCCGGGCGTGGCGACGGCCGACAGCGTCGCGGCTGGTCCGGCCGCCGTGGCGCAGGCCCTGCCGTCGGGCATGATATGGCGCCTGGGCGATATGGTGCTGCAGGTCACCGCCCTGCGCGACGACGTGGTGCGGGTGCGGGTGGGGCGGAACGGGTCGTTGCCCGAGGACGCGTCCTGGGCGGTGCTGCCTGCCGCCCGCCGCGCCTCGGTCGCGGTCACCGGGTTCTCGACCGCCGATGCGGTGGGGTTCTCCACCCGGGCGCTGAAGGTCGCGGTGTCCCGCAGGGATGGCGGGGTGACGGTGACCGACCGCACCGGGCGGGTGCTGCTGTCGGACCTGGACGGCGCAATGGTGCCCGACCGGCGCGGCGACGGCTTCACCATGACCAAATCCATCCCGGACGACGCGCATTATTTCGGCCTGGGCGACAAGTTCGGCCCGCTGGACCGGCTGGGCCGCAGCTTCGTCATGTGGAACACCGACAGCTACGGCTACCAGGAAGGGCAGGACCCGCTCTACAAGGACATCCCGTTCTTCATCGGCTATACCAAGGGCGGCTATTACGGGATGTTCCTGGACAATAGCTGGCGCACCAGCTTCGATTTCGGCAAGACGCGGCGCGGCGAGCTGGCGATCGGCGCCGATGGCGGCCCGGTCGATTACTATGTGCTGGCCGGCCCCGACCCCAAGGACGTGGAGCGCGCCTATGCCTGGCTGACCGGCACGCCGGCCATGCAGCCGCTCTGGACCCTGGGTTTTCAGCAATCGCGCTGGGGCTACCCGACCGAGAAGGACGTCCGGGCGATCGTCGCCCGCCTGCGCCACGACCGGATTCCCACCGACGCGATCTGGCTGGATATCGACTACCAACAGCATTACCGGCCTTTCACGGTCGATGCGAAGACCTTTCCGGCCTTCGGAAAAATGGTGTCGGACTTCACCGCCCAGGGCGTGCATACGGTGGCGATCACCGACCTGCATATCGCCGACCTGCCGAACGCGGGCTACGCCCCCTATGACAGCGGCATGGCGCAGGACCGGTTCGTGAAAACCGCCGACGGCAAGCCCTATGTCGCGCCGGTCTGGCCTGGCCCGACCCTGTTCCCGGACTTCACCCAGGCGGCCACCCGCGCCTGGTGGGGCACGCTCTACCGGCAGTTCTACCTTCAGGACGGGATTTCCGGCTTCTGGAACGACATGGACGAACCGGCGATCTTCGACACGCCGACCAAGACCATGCCGCTGGACAACCGCCACCGGATCGACGAGCCGGGCTTCGCCGCGCGCGTTGCGAGCCATCGTGAGATCCACAACCTGTATGGCATGCAGAACCATCGCGCGACCTATGAGGGCCTGCTGGCGCTGAAGCCGGACGAACGGCCCTTCGTGATGACCCGCGCGTCCTATGCCGGCGGCCAGCGCTATGGCGTCACCTGGACCGGCGACAACAGCTCCACCTGGAATCATCTGCGCCTGACCATCCCGATGCTGGAAAGCCTGGGCCTGGGCGGGTTTACCTTCTCGGGTGCCGATATCGGCGGCTTCGCCGGCTCGGCCTCAGCGAACCTGCTGACGAAATGGATCGAGGTGGCGATGTTCACCCCGATCGCCCGCGACCATAGCGACGAGCAGAGCCTGCCGCAGGAGCCCTGGGTCGGCGGCACGGCGCAGGAGGACATCCGCCGCCGCTTCATCGAGGCCCGCTACCGGCTGCTGCCCTATCTCTATACCGTGGCGGAAGAGGCCGCGCGCACCGGCATTCCGATGATGCGGCCGCTGTTCATGGAATTTCCCGCGGGCCTGCTGGACGGCACGCCGCTCGACCTGGCCACCGACAGCCAGTTCATGCTGGGACGCGCGCTGATGGTCGCGGCGCCGCCCAGCCCGGAATCGCCGGGCCCGTACTCCGTCACCCTGCCGGTGGGCGGCTGGTATGATTACTGGACCGGCAAGCCGGTCACCAACCTCAAGCCGCTCAGCCTGTGGGGGGCGGGCGGGTTGTTCATGACCCTGAAGGATACCGGTCCCACCGCGCCGCATACGCTCGGCATTACGCCGCGCCTGGACCAGTTGCCGGTTTTCGTCCGGGCGGGTTCGATCATCCCGCGCCAGAATCTGGTGCAGAGCACCGGCGAAACGCCGGCGGGCCCCTTGCAGTTGGACGTCTATCCCGGCGCCGACTGCCAGGGCAGCCTCTATGCCGATGACGGCCACAGCTTCGCCTTCCGCCACGGTGCCTATAGCCGCACCGCCCTGTCCTGCACGCTGGAGGCCGATCACGGCGTGACGGTCACGATCGGCCGGCCGGAGGGCAGCTTCCAGCCGTGGTGGCACAGCTATCGCATCGTCGTCCATGGGCTGGCGCATGCGCCGCGCGGCGTTGCCGGTGCGACCTATGACGGCGCGGCGGGCAGCGCCAGCTTCGTCGTTCCCGCCAACGGCACCGCCGCGACCTATCGCCTCCGATAGGCGCGGCGCCGGGCACGGCGATGCCGCGTCGTGTTCCTTGCGGTATTTGAAACGATGGATGAGATCCGGCCCGGCGGTCATGCGGGCGCGGGCGCCGCCGACCTTGCCCCGTGCCTGCGCGCGATAGTAGGACTGTCCCAGCCCCCTCCCCTTCGATCCGGTTGCGTCTCCGGATTGTTCCCCATGCCCCAGCGCTGGGGAAACCGAAAACGGACCGGATGATGAATTACGTGACCCCGCCCCCTGTTCAGCGCGCCGCACCGGACGGGCTGACGGCCGTTCAGCGCCTGCGGGGCATCGTTGCCGGGTCGGCGGGCAATCTGGTCGAATATTACGACTGGTACGTCTATTCCGCCTTCTCGCTCTATTTCGCCCATGTCTTCTTCCCCGAGGGCGATCCCACGACCGAATTGCTGCACACCGCGGCGATCTTCGCGGTGGGCTTTCTGATGCGTCCGATCGGCGGCTGGCTGATGGGCATCATGGCCGACCGCCATGGGCGCCGCGCGGCGCTCAGCCTGTCCATCCTGACCATGAGCCTGGGTTCGATGCTGATCGTGCTCTGCCCCGGCTACGACCGGATCGGCGTCGCCGCGCCGGTCGTGCTGGTCGTCGCCCGGCTGATCCAGGGGCTGAGCCTTGGCGGCGAATACGGCGCCAGCGCCACCTACCTGTCCGAGGTCGCGCCCCCCGGGCGGCGCGGCTTCTATTCCAGCTTTCAGTACGTCACGCTGGTGATGGGGCAGTTGCTTGCCCTGCTGGTGCTGCTGGCCATGCAGTTCGCGCTGCTGACCCCGCAGCAGATCGCGGCCTGGGGCTGGCGGGTGCCGTTCGGCATCGGCGCGCTGCTGTCGCTGTCGGTGCTGTGGCTGCGCCGCGACATGCACGAAAGCACGCAATTCACCCGCACGCGCGCCAGCCGCCAGCGCGGCGGCCTGCGGGCGCTGATCCGGCATCCGAAGGCGATCCTGACCGTGTGCGGGCTGACCCTGGGCGGCACCGTCGCCTTTTACACCTATACGATCTACATGCAGAAATACCTGGTCAACACGCTGGGTTTTCCGCGCGAGCGCGCGACCCTGATCGCCGCGTCGGCGCTGTTCGTCTTCGCCCTGGCCCAGCCGGCCTTCGGCGCGCTGTCCGATCGCATCGGCCGCCGGCCGCTGCTGATCGGTTTCGGGCTGCTGGGCACGTTCGGCACCGTGCCGCTGATGCGCGCGCTCTCCGCCGCCCACGGCGCGGCGGGCGCCTTCGCGCTGCTGACCCTCGCTCTGCTGGCGGTCTCGGGCTATACCGCGATCAATGCCGTGGTGAAGGCCGAACAATTCCCGACCCGCATCCGCGCCCTGGGCGTGGCCTTTCCCTATGCCATGACGGTCTCGCTGTTCGGCGGCACGGCGGAATATATCGCGCTGTGGTCCAAGCAGGCCGGGCACGAGGACTGGTTCTACTGGTACGTGTCGGCCTGCGCGCTGTGCTCGCTGCTCACCGTCCTGTTCCTGCTGCCCCGCCAGGGCATGATCGACGGGGATGGAACGAACCCCGCGCGATCTTCCGTTCAGACATAACCGCCGGTCCGGTCGGCCTGCCGCCGCGCCGCCGTGCGCGCCGCCGGGTCGCCCAGTCCGCCGCCGCCCGGCGTCATCACGACCACCCGCTCGTCCGCCGCCACGACATGCAGCCCCTTGCCCGCCAGCCGGCGGCCCGACGCCGTCTGCAGGCAGCCCGGCGCGCCGTCCGCGCCGCCCTGCGCGCCGCGCGGCGGATGATCGATCCGGTCGAACGCCGCCAGCAGGTCGAACGGCCGCGCGTCAAGCGTGCCGATTTCCATGACCTGGCCCAGTCCGCCACGGGTTTCGCCGTCGCCGCCGCTGCCGGGGCGGAACTCCTTGCGCCAGAAGATCAGCGGGCACTGGATTTCCGCGATCTCGACCGGCGTGCCGTGCACCCCGGACGGGAAGGCGGTGGCCGACAAGCCGTCCAGCCCCGGCCGCGCCCCCGTGCCGCCATTGGTGGTGATCGCCAGCGCGAAGGCAAGCGGCGCCGCGGCGCCCGGCGGCACCCATTCCCCACGCACGGCGATATTCCACAGGCAGGACGTGCCCTCGGCCGGAACCCGGTCCGGCAGGGACGTGCGCAGGCAGCCGAACACCATGTCCGGCAGCATCTGCCCCACGATATGACGCGACGACACGGGCGCCGGGCGCTGCGCGTTCAGCACGCAGCCGGCCGGCGCGGTGACGTGGTAGGCCGACAGCGACCCCGCGTTGTTCGGCACGTCGGGCGCGATCGCGCAGGCCAGTCCGAACACCGTATAGGCCCTGGTATAGGCCAGCGGCACATTGATCCCGCGCGACACCGCGGGCGCGGTGCCCGCATAATCCACCGTCACGCCCGCCTCATCGACGCGCAGCCGCGCGCGCAGGGGCAGCGGCGCGTCATAGCCGTCCACCGTCATTTCATACGACCAGCAGCCCCGGGGCAGCGCCGCGATCTTCTCGAGCACCGCCGCGCGCGACCGCGTGATGATGAAATCCGCCAGCGGCTCCAGCGTGTCGATGCCGAATTCGTCCATCATCGCGCGCAGCGCGCGCACGCCCACATCGTTGCACGCCGCCAGCGAATAGGTATCGCCCTCGGTATCGACCGGCAGGCGGGTATTGGCGCGGATCATCGCCATCAGCGTCTCGTTCACCCGGCCCTGGTCGATCAGCTTCAGCATCGGGATCGACAGGCCTTCCATCAGCACGTCCGTCGCCTCGGGGCCGTTGCCCAGCCCGCCGATATCCATCAGGTGGCTGGTGCAGGAAAACAGCCCGACCAGCCTGCCGCGATGGAAGGCCGGCGTGGTGATGACGAAATCGTTCAGGTGTCCCGTGCCCATCCACGGATCGTTGGTGATGTAGGCATCGCCTTCCTTCATCGTCTCGATCGGGAAATGGCGCAGGAAATGCCCCACCGATTCCGCCATCGAATTGACATGGCCCGGCGTGCCCGTCACCGCCTGGGCGATCATCCGCCCCCGCAGGTCGAAAATCCCCGCCGAGATGTCCTCGCACTCCCGCACGATGGGGCTGAAAGCGGTGCGGATCAGCACCTGCGCCTGCTCGCCCACCACGGCGATCAGGCGGTTCCACATGATCTGCAGGTCGATCGCATTCCGTGCGTCCATCACGCCGTCTCCTTCATGTCCATCACGATATTGCCGCCGCCGTCGATATGGGCATCGAACCGCGCCGGGACATAGGTCGTGGTTTCCTGCTCGACGATCAGCGCCGGCCCCGCGACCGCGTCGCCCGGCCGCATTTCGGCGCGCGCATGGACCGCCAGTTCCATCATGCGGTCCCGGCCGCCATCGAACAGCAGGCGGGTGCGCGCCGCCGCGACCGACCGGCGGGCCGGCGTGGGCGGGAAGGGCGCGGGCTGCTCCGCCCGGGTCGACACCGTGACCGACCAGTTCAGGATTTCTACCGGCGCGCCGGGAATGATCCGTGCGAACTGGCGGGCATATTCGGCCTCGAACGCCGCGCGCATGGCCGGCAGCGCGGCCTGGTCCAGCGGGCCGTCGGGCAGCGTCACGGCGATTTCATGCCCCTGCCCGACATAGCGCATGAAGGCCCCGCGCCGCACCGTCAGCGACGCGGCGCGCGCGTCATCCTGCACCATGCCCCGCGCGGTCGCGGTCATCTGGTCCAGCAATGCCGACACGCCCGCCCCGTCGAACTGCGCATCCAGCCGCGCGGGGTGGGACCGCACCAGTTCGAACGAGACCGGCGCGGCCAGGAATCCCACCGCCGATCCCACCCCGGCATTGGCCGGCACGATCAGCCGCCGCACCCCCAGCTTCTCGGCTACGCGTCCGGCATGCAGCGGCGCGGCGCCGCCGAAGGCGATCATGGTATGGGTGCCGATCACCGCCCCGCGCTCGGCGGCATGGACCCGGGCCGCGCTGGCCATGGTCTCGCACACGATCTCATAGACCGCGTGGGCCGCCATCTCGGGCGACAGGCCCAGCGGGCCGCCGATCGCCGCATCCAGCGCCGCCGCCGCCCGTTCGGGCCGCAGGGTCATGCCGCCGCCGGCGAACCCTTCGGGCTGGAGCAGCCCCAGCACCAGGTCGGCATCGGTCACCGCCGGCCGCGTGCCACCCAGTCCGTAACAGGCCGGCCCCGGCACCGAAGAGGCGCTTTCCGGCCCGACCACCACCCGCCGCATCGCGTCCAGATGCGCGATCGACCCGCCCCCCGCGCCGATCTCGACCATCTCGATCACCGGAATCCGCAGCGGCAGGCCCGATCCTTTCATGAAGCGCGCGGTGCGATCCACCTCGAAGAAACGCGAGGAGGCCGGCTGCCCCCGTTCGATCAGGCAGATCTTGGCGGTGGTGCCCCCCATGTCGAAGGACAGGACCCGCCCCTCCGACAATTGCCCGGCGCATTGCGCGGCGAAGATCGCCCCGCCGGCCGGGCCGGATTCCACCAGCCGCACCGGAAATTGCCGCGCGGCCTCGAGCGACGTCAGCCCCCCGCCCGAGGTCACCAGATAGAGCGCGCCCCGGAAGGCGCGCCCGTCCAGCGCCTGGCGCAGCCGGCCCAGATAGCCGGCCATCAGCGGCTGGACATAGGCGTTGGCCACGGTGGTCGAGGTTCGCTCATATTCGCGTATTTCCGGGCAGACCGCGCTGGAAATCGAAATCGGCACCTCGGGCAACGCCTCGGCCAGCAGGTCGCGGGCCCGGCGCTCGTGCGCCGGATTGGCATAGGCGTGCAGAAAGGCGATCGCGATCGCCTCGGCCCCGGCGGCGCGCAGATGCGGCACCAGGGCGCGCACCGCCGCCTCGTCCAGCGGGCGTTGCACGCGCCCCCGGGCATCCATGCGTTCGGGCACGGCAAAGCGGTGGGGCCGCGCCACCAGCGGCTCGGGCTTGCGGATCATGATGTCGTACTGGTCGAACCGGCTTTCCGTGCCGATTTCCAGGATGTCCCGGAATCCCTCGGTACCGACCAGCATCGTCCGCGCGCCGCGCCGCTCGATGATCGCATTGGTCGCCAGCGTCGTGCCGTGCACGAAGACCGCGACATCGGAAAAATCGAGCCCGGCATCCGCCAGCACCAGGCCGATGCCGGTCATCACCCCGTCCTCGGGCGCGGCGGGCGTGGTCAGGACCTTGCGCGTCCGGCGCCCCTGCGGCGTTTCCAGCACGATGTCGGTAAAGGTGCCGCCGATATCGGCCGCCAGGCGAACGGATGATGGGGGGGACATGCCATGCCTCCAGCTTCGGGTTAGGATAGGGCCAGGCGCCGGCTGACGGCACCGGACCGACAGCAGCGAGGCCGCCCATGACCAAGACGAAATCCCCCCGGCGCATGACGGACGACCACGCGGCGGATTCGCGCGCCACGGCCACGGAACGCGCCTTCATCGTCTCGTCCTCGCATCTCGCCAGTCCGGGCCATGAGGATCTCAGCGAATTCGAATTCGCGCTGACGGTGGTCAATCACGCCTTCCAGCGCTGGGTGGTGCGGGGCATGGCGGCGGCGGGGCTGCCCGATCTCTCGCCGCTGGATGCGCTGGTCCTGCACAGCGCCAATCACCGCCACCGGCAGAAAAGCATCTCGGACCTGATGTTCACGCTCAATCTGTCCGAACGCCATTCCCTCAACTACGCGATGAAGAAGCTCGACCGGCTGGGCCTGATCGCCCGCCGGCGCGACGGCAAGGAGGTCTTCGTCGGCACGACCGACAAGGGCCGCGCGGTGTGCGAGGAATATGCCCGCATCCGCCGGATCTGCCTGCTGGAACTGATCCCGCCCGACCGCAGCCCGGGCGGCAGCAGGATCGGCGACGTCGCGAAAGCCCTTCGCGTGCTGACGGGCTTTTACGAACAGGCCTCGCGCTCGGCCTCCTCGCTCTGACGGTCCGATTCGGAAATTCGCGTGCGCGTGTCTCGGGCGGGACATTGGCGGCGGCCGGCGCGGCTCATTCATGGCGGATCGCGAATGCCGGGGCGTGATAGCCGATCGGCGCGCCATCCGCCGCCAGGACGGCCTGCACCACGCCGTCGCGCGGCGCGACGATCGGCAGCAGCGCCGGACCGATTTCCACGAAGCCCAGGATCGTCCCCGCCGCGACGCGCGCGCGCGCCGCGCCGTCCCCGGCATGCCCCGCAGTCACCGCCCCCGCAATCACATTTCCCTGGCGGAACACCCCCATTTCCGGACTCGGCACCTCCGTCACGGCTGCGTTCTCTGGCGCGTCCTCCGATTGGGGCGCGTCCGTCCCGGGTGCCGCGAGGCGGACGGTCAGCGTCTCGGCGCCGTCCGCCAGCGACAGGCTGCGCATGTGCTGGCGCCGCATGGCCGCCACCAGACGCGGCAGTGCGTCCAGCAAGGTCATGGCGCGTCCTTCCGTGGCGTCATCGTCTCCAGATCCAGTGACTCCAGGTAATGGACGCCGACCCCGCCGGTCCGGAAATCCTCGGTTTCCATCAGGCGGCGATGCAACGGTGCGGTGGTGGCGATCCCTTCGATCGTCATTTCGTCCAGCGCCGCGCGCATGCGTGCCAGCGCGTCGGCCCGGTCGGCCCCATGAACGATCAGCTTGGCGACCAGCGAATCGTACTGCGGCGGCACGCGGTACCCCGCATGGAGATGCGTATCCACCCGCACCCCCGGTCCCCCCGGGGGATGCCAGGCGCGCACCAGGCCGGGGCTGGGGACGAAATGCAGCGGGTCCTCGGCATTGATCCGGCATTCGATCGCATGCCCCCGCGTCGCGATATCCGCCTGCGTGAGTCCAAGCGGCTGCCCGGCCGCGATGCGCAACTGCGCGCGCACGATATCGATGCCGGTCGTCATCTCGGTCACCGGATGCTCGACCTGCAGGCGGGTATTCATCTCGATGAAGAAAAATTCCCCGTCCTCATACAGGAATTCGAAGGTTCCCGCCCCCTCGTACCCCATGTCCAGGCAGGCCCGGACACAGGCCGCGCCCAGTTCGGCGATCCGCCCGGGGGCGATCCCGACCGGGGGCGCTTCCTCGACCAGTTTCTGGTGCCGCCGCTGGACCGAGCAATCCCGCGCCCCCAGCCAGACGGCATGCCCCGCCCTGTCGGCCAGCACCTGGATTTCGACATGGCGCGGATGCTGCAGAAACCGCTCGGCATAGACCGACGCGTTGCCGAAGGCCCGGCCGGCCTCCTGCCGCGCGGTCTCGACCGCTTCGCGCAGCGCCCCGGCCCGATGCACCACCCGCATGCCCCGTCCGCCGCCGCCGCCCGCCGCCTTGACGATCAGCGGATAGCCCAGCGCGTCGCACAGGCGCTGGGCCGCCGCCATGTCGTCCGGCAGCGCGCCGTCCGACCCGGGCAGGCACGGCACGCCCGACCGCCGCATCTGCCGTTTGGCCGCGATCTTGTCGCCCATCATGCGCATGATCGCGGCGGACGGCCCCACCAGCACCAGGCCCGCCCGTTCGACCGAAGCGGCGAAATCGGCGCTTTCCGACAGAAAGCCATAGCCCGGATGGATCGCATCCGCCCCGGTCAGCGCCGCCGCCCGCAGGATGCGCGCCCCGTCCAGATAGCTGTGCGACGCCGCCGCCGGCCCGATGCAGATCCGCTCATCCACCAGGCGCAGATGCGCCAGCCCGGCATCCGCCTCGGAATAGACCCCCACGCTGCGCAGTCCCAGCAGGCGGCAAGCCCGGGCGATGCGCAGGGCGACTTCGCCCCGGTTGGCGATCAGGACGGTGCGGATCTCAGCCATTCCGCGCCTCATCCAGCCGCGTGACGGCAAATAGCGGCGTTCCCGGCTCGACCGCCTGTCCGTTCGCGCACAGCGTCTCGCGGATTATGCAGGCGAATTCCGCCTCGATCCGCGTCAGCGTCTTCATCACGTCCAGGACATAGAGCGGCTGCCCCGCCGCGACCCTGTCCCCCACGCCGACGAAGGGCGCGGCATCCGGGGCGGGCGCGGCATAGAACTGCCCATACATCGTCGCGGCGATCACCTCGGGCGTGGCGGCGGGCTTATCCCCCATCCCGTTCCGCGTCGCGGCCGGCGACGGAGCCAGCGGCGGGGCCAGCGTAGGGGCCAGCGTAGGGGGATGTGGAGCGGCCGCGTCGTCGTCCCGCACCAGGCGGATCTGCTGGTCGCCATGCCGGTATTCCAGCTCGGCGATGCCCAGCGCGCGCATCCGGGCCATCAGCGCCTCGATCTGCTCCAGCGTCAGCATCATGGCCGCCGCCTTTCAGGTCAGCGCGCGCAGGGCGATGCCCGCCGCTTCCAGCCGCGCACGTGTCAGGCGCGCCACTGTGACGGATTCGGCGTTGTCGCCATGCACGCAGATCGTGTCGATCTGCGTCGGCAGCATCCGGCCCGACACGGTCTCGATCGCGCCCGCCCGCACCATGCGCACCACCCGGTCGGCGGCGAACGCCGCGTCATGCAGCACGGCGCCCGGTTCCTTGCGCGGCACCAGGTGCCCGTCCTCGGTATAGGCCCGGTCGGCGAAGATCTCGGAAAAGATCGTCATGCCCCGCGCGCGGCCGATCCGCTCCAGATGGCTCAGCGCGATCGCCACCACCGGCAGCGCCGGATCGATGCGCCGTACCGCCTCGATCACCGCCTCGGCCACCGCCGGGTCGCGCTCGGTCAGGTTGCCCAGCGCGCCATGCGCCTTCACATAGGTCATGCGGTGTCCGGCATAGGCCGCCAGCGCCCGCGCCGCGCCGACCTGATAGGCGACGATCCGCTCGATCTCGCCGGTGGAAAACGGCATGACCCGCCGCCCGAACCCCCACAAATCCGGAAAGCCCGGATGCGCCCCGGCCGCGACCCCCTTCGCGCGCGCCAGGGCAAAGGTCGCGGCCATCACTTCCGGGTCGCCGCCATGAAACCCGCATGCCACGTTGGCCGAGGTCACGACATCCAGCATCGCCGCGTCGTTGCCGATCGTATACTGGCCGAAGCTCTCGCCCAGGTCGGCGTTCAGGTCGATCGTCTTGCGTCCGGTCATGGCATTCTTCTCCAGCAATCGGGACTTACGCCGGGATCGGCATGTGGCGCAGAGCGGCGAATTCCGCCTGTCGCCGGGCCTGGCGCGCCGCCGCGTCCCGCAGGGCCGCGACCGCCTCGGCCCGGCTGGTCTCGACGAAGCGGATGCGCCCGTTCACCGGAGTCTGCGCCAGCAGGCGCAGATCGGGCGCGATCACGGTCGCGATCTTCGGATAGCCGCCGCAGGTATTGGCGTCGGCCATCTGCACGATCGGCTGCCCGGCCGGCGGCACCTGCACCGTGCCCGGCACGATCCCGTGCGAAAACAGGCTCATCGCCCGTTGCAGGGCCAGGGGTTCGCCCTCAAGCCGATAGCCCATGCGGTTGGCGCTGGGCGTGACCCGCCAGGTTTCGGCGAGGAATGCGTGCCGCGCCGCCGCGGTGAAATCGCCGAATTCGGCGGCCGGCAGCACCCGCACCCGCGTTTCCCCGGCATCGGGCAGCGGGCAGCGTTCCGCCAGGCCCCAGCCGCAGCGCGGCGGCCCCGGCTCCGCCGCCGGCCCGCAGCGCAGCACGTCACCCCGCTGCAGCGCCCGCCCCTCCAGCCCGCCAAAACCGCCCTTGAGATCGGTGGCCCGCGCGCCCAGCACCAGGGGCACGTCGATCCCCCCCGCCAGCGCCAGGTAAGTGCGGCATCCTTCCGCCGGGGGACCGATCTCCAGCACCTGTCCGGGCGCCGCCCAGCACGCCCAGTCGGGCGGGAGCGCCAGGCCGTCCAGCCGTACCGGCCCGCGCGCGCCCGTTACGGCAAAGGCCAGCGCGGCCAGGAAGCGCACCCGGAAGGGAAAGAACGCGATCTCGATCCCCGCCGCGCCCGCCGGTTCGCCAGAATCGCTTGTCCGATCGCTTGTCCGATCGCCTGTCGGATTGCCCAGCAGCATGTTGCCGCAGGCCAGGGCCGGCCCGTCCATCGCCCCGCCGCGCGCCACGCCCAGGGTCATGGCGTGCGGCCGCCCCTGGTCCTGGATGGTGTTCAGCGCCGACCCGGTCAGGATCTCGATCATGCGGCCCCCATTGCCCGGTCCGTCACCCGGCCTGCGTGAAACGCACGCGGTCGCCGATCCGCAGCAGCCCAGGTTCGGCGCGCGCCGCATCGAACAGCACCGCGTCGGTGCGCCCGATGATGTGCCAGCCCGACGGCGCGGTACACGGCATCACGCCCGCATGGCCGCCGCCCACCATCACCGCCCCGCGCGCCACCGTCAGGCGCGGCGTGTCGCGGCGCGGGATCGCCAGACGCGGGTCCAGCCCGGTCAGGTAGGCAAAGCCCGGCATCGCCCCGATGGCCGCCACGCTGTATTCCCCCGCAAGGTGCAGCGCGATCGTCTCGTCTTCGGAGAGGCCGGCATGCGCCGCCACCAGTTTCAGGTCCTCGCCGAACGCGCCGCCATAAGTGACCGGGATTTCCACCAGGCGCGCCGGCACCGGCTCGGGCGATGCCGCCTGCCAGCATGCGCGGACCCGTTGTTCGACATCGTCGGGATCGGTCCGCAGCGCATCGAACGTCACCAGCAGGTTATTGACCCCCGGCACCGCCTGCACCACCGCCGGATCGGCCGCCAGCGCCCGCGCCGCCGCCCAGACGCGGCGCTGCGCCGCCGGGTCGAACGCGCCGTGGGCCACGTCCAGCAGCACGGCCCCCGTGCCGGCCATGCTGAGCCGCGCCGTCACGCCCCGTCCCCCTGCCGGCGCGCATGGAACATGCGGCGCGGCATCGCCCAGGCGGCGGCGGCCCCGCACAGGATGATCCCGGCGGTGATGTAGAACACGCCGTGGAAATTGCCGGTGGCCTGCAGCAGATAGCCGGTCATGATCGGCGCCAGGATTCCCAGCCCGTTGCTGAAGGTCAGGGTCAGCCCGGTCACCGCGCCCAGAATGTCGTGCTCGATGACCAGGTCCGCCAGCAGCGCCATGTTGGCGCCGGTCCCCGCCGCCACGAAGGCCATCGACACCGCCAGCAGCGGAATGATCGTGCCCGCCGTCCCGCACAGCGGCAGCAGCCCCATCAGCGCCGCCAGGATCAGATAGGCGCACACCACCTTGCGCCGCGCGCCGTGGGCCAGCGACCGGCCGGCCATCAGCCGCTCGCCGAGCTTGCCCGCGGTGATCGAGATCACCGCCGCGCCGCAATAGCAATAGGCCGTATAGGCGCCTGCCTGCACCATGCCCAGATGCAGCACCTGCCGCAGGATCAGCGGCAGCCAGGACATCAGCAGGAAATTCGCGTAATTGGCGCAGCATTGCGCAATCACCACGCCCCAGAAACTGGACGAGCCGAACAGCACGGGCACCGACAGGGTTCCGCGCCGCGCCGGCGACGGGTCCCGGTACGGCTGCGGATGCTGCCCGGGGTGCTGCTCGGGATGGATGAACCACCAGCACACCGACCAGACCAGCCCAAGCGCCCCCAGCATGCCGAAGGCCGGGCGCCAGCCGAAATGGGCGATCAGCCACGCCCCCGCAGCCGCTCCGCCGGCCAGCCCGATCGGAATCCCGCAGACGAAGGCCGTCATCATCACGCCGCGCTCGGTCGGCGGCGCCCAGGCCCGCACGACCTTGTTGCCCAGCGAGAAGGTCGGCGCCTCGCCGATGCCCAGCAGCACGCGGGTGGCGATGAAGGCCGCAATCCCGGCCGCCAGCCCGCCCAGGATCATCGCCAGCGACCACAGCGCCACCGCCAGCGCGCCGACCCGCCGCACGCCCAGCCGGTCCAGCAGGATCGCGCTGGGCAGGTTCAGGATGAAATAGGACCACAGGAAACTGGACAGGACCCAGCCGATCTCGCCCGATGTCAGGCCGAATTCCCGCGCGATCGCCGGCATGCCCGCCGACAGCGCCGCCCGGTCGCCATAGCAGATCACGCACATCGCCACCGTCAGCGCATAGATCACGAATCGGAACGGCCGCGCCGTGGCCGGGTCGCGGACGGCATCGGGACGGACGAGGATCTGTGCGGGGTGCTGCAACGGGCGCGCTCCGTCAGAAGGTGAAGGCCGTCTGCACATAATACATGCCGCCATTGAACCCGTATGGCGAATAGTACGAATATTTATAGGCGTTGAACAATGATTTGATGATCGGTGGCGGAACGCGGGTCGGGTATTTGTTGCCCAGATTGTTGGCCCCCGCCGTTACCGTCCAGCGCGGCATGATCTGGTAGCTGACCGAAAGATTGGTCAGGAACGCCGGATTCTGCGCCACCGGCGGCGAGGTCGGGCTGGCCAGGAAGATCGTCGAGCCGAATCGCTGCTCCTGGACGAAGAGGTTCCATTTGCCGAAAGTCCAGCCGACCGACAGGTTTTCGCGGTTCTTCGGCGCGGAATGCAGCAGCATCTCCGCGGCATAGGTGTTGAAGCTGCTCAGCCCCATCGCGCTGAGCACCGGGGGCGTCCTGTTGTCGCTGCGGATCTCGTTGTCCGAATAATTGAAGCTGAAATCGAAGCGGAACGTGCCCGAGGCGTTTGTGTGCAGGGTGTAACCGGTCTCGATGTCCCCGCCATAGGTGTGCGTGTTCACCGGGTTGGTGTAGTACGAGGCATAGGTGACGTTATGCAGCCCCGACGCCTCCAGGATCCGCGCCACGTCCGGGCCGCCCAGCGTGGTCGTGCTGGCCAGCCGGTCATTGATGGAGATATAGTACAGATTGCCCGTCAGGTGCCAGTTTTCCAGCGGCGTGGCGTCGATCCCGATACTGTAGCTGGTCGAATATTCGCCCTTGATGCTGCCCGCGCCCAGCGCCTTGGCGGCCGGGCTGCTGTTGGGCAACTGGTCGACCGAATAGGTCGCGAACGGTGCGCTGTAGAAATAGTAGGTCTGTCCCAGGGTGGGCGGGCGATAGCCGGAATTGACGCCGGCGCGGATCGCCCAGTTGCGGTTGAAATTATAGCGCGTGCCGATCGACCCGGTCTCGACCGTTGCCAGGTGGGTATAGCTGACGGCCCGGCCGCCCAATGTCCATTCCCAGTTCCGCGTGGCGTACAGATCGAGATTGACGTTGCCGTCATAGACGTCGCGCCCGCGCTGGGTCGCGGCCATCGGCACGTTGCCGGCATGGTCCGTCGCCCCCAGCCCGATCCAGGACGCGGTTTCGCCCTCGGTCATCTGGAACGTGTCGCGGCGATATTCCCCGCCGAAGCGCAGGGCGACCGGCCGGGGCAGCAGCGCGGTGCGGAACAGCCGCGACCCGCGCAGCCCGGTCGAGAATTGCCCGGTGATCGCGCTGCCGTCGCGGAAATCCCGCGGACTGGCGTCGCCCAGCGTGATGTTGTTGCTGTGCACGGTGGAATAGGCCTGGTCGTCGCGGCCGTAATTGGCATACAGGTCCCAGGCGAAGCCGAATTTCTCGGCCTTGATCCCGTTATCCGTCTCGAAATCGTACTGGTCCATGAAGATGTACGGAATCGCCCCGTACGGCCACAGCGTGCTGTTGGTCAGGCTGTTGGCCGCGCTGCGATAGGTCTCGGCCACATCCACCCGCCGATGGCCGAAGGTGGAGGTGCTGTACAGGCTGGCATTGCGGTCCAGCGGGAGCGACATGGTCTCGCTCAGCGTCTCCATGGTGGATTTCGGAATCCCCAGGATGCGCTGCACGTCGCGGCTGGCCGTCGCGTTCAGCGGGTTGCCGACGGGATAGAGCTGCCCGACGAACAGGCCGGTGCGGTTGGTGGGCTGCTGGTGCGTCACCTGCGCCGCCAGATCCAGATAGCCGCCGTTCCCGCCCAGCGCGAAGGCATAGTCGCCGTATCCGTTCAGCCCCTGGCCGTCCCCGGCGTAATAGCCGCTGTTCTGCAGGTTGACCGACCCGCCATGGGTCTTCTGCTTCAGCACGATATTGACCGCGCCCGCCAGCGCGTCCTGGCCGTACAGGGCCGACGCGCCCTCGGTTATGACCTCGATATGGTCGATGGCGGAGATCGGGATCAGCGAGATGTCGACCGGCTCGGTGCCCCAGTTCGGCCCGGCATTGGCGTTGAAATTCGCCCCGATATGCCGCCGGTGTCCGTTGACCAGGATCAGCGTGTCGTCCGCCGACTGGCCACGCAACTGCATGGTCTGCACGAAGGCGTTGTTGCCCACCCCCGGCTGCGGTGGCGCGGTGATCGCGGCCGAGGCCTGGGCCAGCGCGCTCATCACGTTCGTCTGCCCGGTCGCCATCAACTGCGCGCCGGATATCACCGTCACCTGCATCGTGCTGTGCTGCCGGGTCGCGGTCGACAGCACCGAATCCCCCGGCGCCGCCGCCGCGGTCACGCTGACTTCCTCGGCCCGCGCCGCCGGCAACAGGGGCGTGCGGCGCGGCCGCCCCGGGGATTGCATGGCCGGGGATTGCATGGCGGGCGCCGCCGCCACGGTCCGTGCGTCCGGGCCCTGTCCATGCGGGGCATGCGCGTGGCGCATCCGTCTGTTGACGGTGGGCTTGTTGACGGCGGGCCTGATGACGGTGGGCCTGATGACGGTGGGCCTGGGGGCGGCATGCGGCGGGCTTTGTGCCGGTACGTCCTGCGCATGGCCGGGCGTCGCCCGCATCATCAACGCCCCCAAGGTCAGCGCCTCCAGGGCGGCGCCACCTAGCAGCCAAGTCCTTACCCCGAAAAATCCGGGCATCGTCGTCGCTCCTGAATGCGTGGGCGGCGGGCGGCCGCGTTCATGTGCATATTATGTCCAAATTATACATATAACGATGTCGGAACCAAACGATTTGTTATCGTCCTGTTACCCTTCGGCAGGCGGGTCGGGCCGGAAATCCGTTAAGAGACTTGAGAATCAAAAAAAATGGCGGGCGCCACAGCGCGCACCGCCACATGGATCCGATCGTGAAAGGTGATGACCCCGAGCCGCGCGGCGTGACGCGCGGCCTGCCGGCTTCAGAAGCCCAGCACCGCGTCGCCGCCGAAGGTGAACATCCCGGTATTCCGCCCGTCATTGAAGGGCGACGTCCCGTTCAGCGAGCGGTCGAAGCGGATTTCCGGCCGGATCTCGAAGACCCGCACATGGTGGCCCAGCGTGGGGTGGTAGGTCACGCCCAGGGTCAGCTCGCCATACGTCGTCGGCGGCGCGGTTTCGGCAGGCGCGGGCAGGCCGGCGATCGCCTGCATATAGGCCCGGTTGGTCAGAAAGCTGGCGACGAACAGACCGGTATTGTCGCGATAGATTTCACCCCGGTAATTCAGGGTCAGGACGGGACTGATCTTGTAGCTCAGGAAGCTGACGAAGCTGGTGGTGTCGGCCCGCAGCCCGTCATCGTGCAGGTAGTTGAATTCGCCGGTGACCGACAGCCTGTCGCTGATCGCATAGGTCGCGTTGATATCGTTCCAGAATCGGTTCTGGTGATTGGCCGCCGATCCCAGCACCCGCACCGGGTCTTCGGGGCCGACGCGGCTCAGCTCGACGATGGTCAGCTTGCCGTGCAGCAGGCTGTTCAGGTTGAACCCGAAATACCCCGCCGGGGCGTCGTTGTTGTCGCTGGCGCCGAAGGTCGTCTGGTTGCCGGTATCGATGCCGAACGTCACGTCGACGATATCGCTGACATGCCATTTGAACATCGCGCCGATATGTTCGAACGGCACGGAATATTGCGACGTATAGGCCAGCGTATAGAAGGGGCGGGTCGTCGGGTCCAGCGTTTCGACCCCCATCGGGGCTTGCAGGATGCCGGCCTGCATGTCCAGCCCGCCCTTGGTCAGCCACGGCAGATGGACGTCGATATGGGCCTGGGCGGGTATGAGCTGATAGCGGGTCGAGATCGCCTGGTCGGAAATGCCCAGCAGGTGATAATAGCGCGCATCCGAACCATACAACGCTTCCAGCGTGAAGCCGATCTGGTATTCGTGCTTGGTCGGGTCGATGGCGCGCGCCAGCGTCAGCGCAAGCTGGTTCAACTGTGCCTGATTCGCATGATCGCCCAGGAAGTTGCCGAAATTGATCCCGTTATCCGGCCGCGCCGGATTGGCATCGATCCCGCCATCGATCTGCCCGGTCAAGGTAACCCCCTGCAGCCAGGTCTGGAATTCCGATGCCGGATGCGGATTGGGAAAGAGCGTGACCTGCGCCCGCGCCTGTCCGGACAAAGCGCCGCATGCCAGGCCGGCGCACAATAACGCCACGCCAGTACCCTTGATCGAATTCATGCAAATCACCTCGAACAAGACATCGTTCATAAGCGATACGAGGTATTTTTATCCTGAATCGGATATTTATTCGTTACAGATCGAATGTAATTCATGTATATTAAACAATCATGAAGCACATGATGTTTTATTATTGTTATTTTTGACGAATTTCCTTGAGTCCGCATTCATTAATATTTATTGCGGCCCCAATCCGGAAGACGGGCGAACGTCCCATTGGTCCGGACCTGGAATCCGTCAGGTCCGGACCATGGCAATGTCCCCGACACTCCGTCGCCCGCCGGGCGCCCCCGCGAAACCGGCGGCCGGGATGCCGGCACGCAAAAGAATGTTGCCTGCCCTTAGCTGATTCTTTCGCCATGCAGCGCCATGTCCAGTCCTTCCTGCTCCTGCTCGGACGAGACGCGCAGGCCGACGGCCAGGTCGACGATCTTGAGCAGGATGAAGGTCACGACGGCGCACCAGACGATCGTCACGCCGACCGCCTTGGCCTGGATGACGAACTGCGCGAACGAGCCGCTGATGCCGGCGGGATTGGCGTCGGTGGCCGAGAGCGGGCCGTAGGCGAACACGCCCGTCAGCAGTGCGCCCAGGATGCCGCCCACCCCGTGCACGCCGAACGCGTCCAGGCTGTCGTCATAGCCCAGCGCATGTTTCAGCGACGTCGCGGCGAAATAGCAGACCACGCCCGCCACCAGTCCGATGACCAGCGCGCCGCCCGGCAGCACGAAGCCGGCGGCCGGAGTGATGGCGACGAGGCCCGCCACGGCGCCGGAAATGATGCCCAGCACCGTCGGCTTGCCGGTGCGCGCCCATTCCGCGATCATCCAGCCCAGCGCGGCGGCGGCGGTGGCGATCTGGGTGGTGGCCATGGCCATGCCGGCGCGGCCGTTCGACCCGACGGCCGAACCGGCGTTGAAGCCGAACCAGCCCACCCACAGCAGCGACGCGCCGATGACGGCATAGGTCAGGTTGAACGGGGCCAGGTCGTCGGTGCCGTAGCCGTGGCGCTTGCCCAGCACCAGGGCGGCCACCAGCCCGGCGATGCCGGCATTGATGTGCACGACCGTGCCGCCGGCGAAATCGATGGCGCCGAAGCCCGCGACCCAGCCGATCGGGCTCCAGACCCAATGGGCGATCGGGGCATAGACCAGCAGCGACCACAGGACGGTAAAGACGCACAGGGCGCTGAATTTCATGCGGTCGGCGAAGGCGCCGGCGATCAGGGCCGGGGTGATGATCGCGAACGTCATCTGGAACATCATGTAGACGCTCTCGGGGATCGTCATCACCGTGGGGTTGGACGAGCCCTGGCCGAGCGTGAAGCCGATATCGGCGCCCTTGGCGATATGCGCGCCGATGCCGTTGAGCATGACGCGCGACAGGTCGCCGATATAGGGCGTGCCGGTCGAGAAGGTCAGGCTGTAGCCCGCGACCATCCAGACGATGGTGACGATGCAGCAGATCGCGAAGGACTGCATCAGCGTGGCCAGCACGTTCTTCTTGCGGACCATGCCGCCATAGAACAGCGCCAGGCCCGGGATCGTCATCATCAGCACCAGGGCGGTGCTGGTTAGCATCCACGCCGTGTCGCCGGTATCGACGGCCGGAGGGGCGGCAAAGGCAGCGGACGGGGCGGCGGCAAGCACCGGCGCGGCACACCAGGGCGCCGCCTTCCGGAAAAGCAGACGAAACGCGTGCTTACTCACAAAGCAATCTCCCCGATTTCATTGGTGCGGATGCGAACGGCCTGCAGAAGATCGAGAACGAACATTTTCCCGTCTCCGATGGTGCCGGTATAGGCGGCAGCCCGGATGGCATCCAGCGCCTGGTGCTCCAGCGCGTCGGCGACCGCGACCTCGATCTTGACCTTCGGCACGAAGGCCACCTGATATTCGGCGCCGCGATAGATCTCGGTATGTCCCTTCTGCCGCCCGTATCCCTTGACCTCGGTGACGGTGATGCCCTCGATCCCGATCTTGCCCAGCGCCGCACGGACGTCATCAAGCTTGAACGGCTTGACGATGGCGATGATGAACTTCACTCGTTCCTCCAGAGAAATATTTATTCGCCGTGTTGATGAGAACCGTTACGCTGTTGGCAGCCTCAAATCCAATCAAGAAAAAGAGTTTTTTCTTTCCAACGGATTAAAAGAATCAAAAATGCAACCGTTTGGAAATATATATTTGCGGCCTGCCTGAAACCGGCATGTTGCGGCCGGTCGACGTCCGTTAACGATTACTCAATAATATTGAATCGATGTCGAAAAAATATGAAAGGCGGAACGTCATCGGGGCAGATGCGTGCGGGCAACCGTGTTCTCCCCGGCCATGTTCTCCATGGACCTGGCCGACA
The DNA here is from genome assembly GCF_035199985.1 of Nguyenibacter sp. L1. Lineage (GTDB taxonomy): Bacteria > Pseudomonadota > Alphaproteobacteria > Acetobacterales > Acetobacteraceae > Gluconacetobacter > Gluconacetobacter vanlangensis. The sequence continues at coordinate 2,897,553 of NZ_CP127015.1, read as the reverse complement.
GCGACACCGCCACATCCCGCAGAATTCGAAATGTATTGCTGCGCGGCGGACCAGGGGGGCGTCGCCATGGCCATTGCGCCTTTTCATAATCCTGCCATACACCTGATTTAGCTTGCAGTTCACAGATACGCGGATCGACAGCATGTTGGGTAGTATGTACAGAAAATCGATAGCGGCCTTTCTTCTGTCGGGAATCGCGCTTGGGTCGTCTCCCGCACTGGCCGATCACGGCGACGGCAGGGGGCATGAAGACCGTGGCTGGCATGGTGGTGGCTGGCATGGTGATCGGGGCTGGCATGGCGGCCATGGTCCGGACCATGGGGGGCGGTATCGCGAATGGCATCGCGGAGACCGCTATGTCGGGCCGAATTGGCGCGTCGATGACTGGCGCCGCTATCGCGGGCTGTATGCGCCGCCGCCCGGCTATTACTGGGTGCGGTACGGCGGCGGATTCCTGCTGGCGGCCGTGGCCACCGGCATCATCGCCAACGTGATCGCGGAGTCCTATGCGCCCCCCGGCCCGATGGGTCCGCCGCCTCCGCCCCCGCCGCCCTATGGTCCGGCCATGCCCTATGGGCCCTGAGGCCGCAGGCGGCCCGCACGCGGAGTAATATGATCCGCGTGTTCGTCTTTTCAGCGCTTGAAATGGAGTTCCGTCATGGACGTTCAGACGATCGACCAAGCCTATAGCCAGTTGCAGATGCAGGCGCAGCAAACGGCGCAGATGCTCCAGACGCTCGGCGGCAAGATGCAGGCCGCCGCGAATGGTGGCGACATGCAGGCGCGGGAATGGATGCTCGACCTCCGCGAACTGGCACTTGCCTTCCAGTCCGAGCAGCAGCAGGTCGCCGGCCTGCTCCAGGCGCTCCACGCCGGGCTTGCCAGCCAGGCCCAGCAGGTGCCGCAATCCTATGACCCGGTGCAGCCGCAATATGCTCCGGCGCCGCAACCCGCGCCGCCGCAATCCGGGGGCTTTCTCGGCAGCCTGCTCCATTCCGGGTTCGGCCAGGCCGCCGCCGCCGGCGCCGCGTTCGGCATCGGGGACGATCTGATCAAGGAACTGTTTTAAATCGTTATTTTATCGCGCCTCTTTACCCGTTCAAACGAGTCCGTTTGAACGGCGGCCGATCGCCCCTTATCGCCCCGGCTGGTTCTGGGCGTAGTCGTTCATCCCCCACAGACGATTCCTGACGGCGTTGTAATACGCCGTCTCGTCATAGAGCGGGACGTTCAACTGCAGGTCCGAGGCCGTCAGCCGGCCGATCGCCGCCGCGACGCCGTAGGACGCGGTGACCAGGTTGCCCAGCCCCTGGACCAGCGTGATCTCGGATTGCAGCAGGGCCTGCTGCTGCTGCAGGACTTCGAGCGTGGTGCTGACGCCTTCCAGCGCCTGGCGCCGCACCCCGTCGCGCGCCGCGACATTGGCCGTGATCGCCTGCCGGTCGCTGGCGACCGCCGCGCGGTCGGCGGCGAGCTGCCGCCAGGCGGACGAGGCGAGCTGGACCGCCTGCCGCCGCTGGGCATCGACCGCGCGATGGGCGGCCTGGGCCTGCTGCCGGGCCTGGCGGATGCCCGCATATTCCGACCCGCCCTGGTAGACGGGGACCTGCATCGTCAGTTCGGCATATTTGTTTTCGGTGAACTGGCCGCCAAGTCCCTGGTTGACGCCGCGCTGATAGGCAAGCTGGGCGCTGACGGTCGGCATGAGCGCCGCCACCGCGACATCGACGTTATCCCGCTGCGCGGATTCGGAAAAAATGGCGTTGATGACGTTGGGGTTATTCTGTTCGGCCAGCGTGTCGGCGCCCTGTTCCGACGTGACCGGCAGGGCCAGCGGCTGGGGCGGCGCCAGGTCGGCGGCGGCGGGAGCGCCGACGACCTGCAGATAGGCCGCGCGGGCGGCGTCCAGCGTGCCCTGGGCCTGCTGGCGCTGGGAGGTGGCCGCGGCCAGCGCCGCCTGGGCCTGGGCCACGTCGGTCCGGGTGATTTCGCCGTCACGGAAGCGCGTTTCGGTCGCCCGCAACTGGTCGGCCAGCACCTGTTCGTTGCCCTGGTTGATCTTGAGCAGCGCCGTGTCCTGGACCACGCCGACATAGGCGCCGACCACGTCCTGGAAGACTTTCTGCTCGACCGAGATCAGGTTGGCCCGTTCGGCCATGACCTTGTTGACCGCCTGATGGGTCGAGGCCGTGGTCTTGCCGCCCTGGTAGATCGGCTGCTGGATGCTGGCGCCGGCCGTGTAGCCCGGCGTCGAATAGGTGCGGGAATAGCCGAGAAACGCGTCATTTCCGCGATAATTGCTCTGCCCGCTGAAATAGGTCGCGCCGACCTGTCCGGAGATCTGGGGCCGCCAGCCCGCGAGGGCCTTGGGCACGTCCTCGTCCTGGGCGCGGAGGGTCGCGCGTTCCTGCTGCAGGGTGGGATTGGTCAGGTAGGCCGCGGCCAGAGCCTGGGCCAGGGTGTGGGGCACGAAACCGGCCGGGACGGGGCCCGCATCCACGGACAGGCGCGCATCGGCGCCCGACGGGGACAGAAGGGCGGCGGCGGCGCCGAAAGCCGCGGCGAAAGGAGCTTTCATTCGGTTTTTCACGACCCTATCCACGTCACGGCGCAGGTATCATCCTGTGAAGGACATTCATTTGCGAGACATCGGCAATTTGCGGGACATCAGCGGCGAGACCCGATCCACCGGATGCGGACCAGGCTGACGGATACGCGGATTTCGGCAAGCCCGTCAACGATGGGCCGCGCCGGAGGCGGGACGATGCCGGGCCGTCAGGCACCGGCCTGCAGCAGGCCGGGCAGGCCGGCATGGATGCGCGCGACGGCTTCGGTCAGGACCGGCTTTTGTTTGCAGAATGCGAACCGCACCAGATGGTCCGGCGGGTCCGCGCTGTCATAGAAGGCCGAGACCGGGATGGCGGCGACGCGGCAGCGTTCGGTCAGCGCGCGGCAGAACGCGGCGTCGCTGCCCGCAAAGCCGGCCGAGCGGATATCGGCCACGACGAAATAGGAGCCGTCGCAGGGCAGCACGGTGAAGCCCGCCGCGCGCAGCCCGCGGGACAGCAGGTCGCGTTGGGCCTGCATGTCGGCCGCGAGCGTGGCGAAATAGGCATCGTCCTTGTCCAGCCCCATCGCGACCGCGCGCTGCAGGTTGGGCGCCGTGGTGAAGGTGAGCAACTGGTGGGCCTTGGCCACGCAGGCGGCGATCGGCGCGGGCGCGGTGACGTAGCCGACCTTCCATCCGGTCAGCGAGAAGCTCTTGCCCGCGCTGCCGATGCGCAGGCAGCGCGGACGCATGCCCGGCAGGGTCATCAGCGGGATGTGGCGCGCCGTGCCGAAGGTGAGATGTTCGTACACCTCGTCGCAGATCGCATAGACGTCGTGGCGGGCCAGCAGGCCGGCGATGAAGCCGAGTTCGTCCAGGTCGAAGACCTTGCCGGTCGGATTCATCGGCGAGTTGAGCATCAGCGCCTTGGTCTTCGGCCCGAAGGCGGCGGCCAGTTCGGCGCGCGGCAGCGACCAGCCCGGCGGCGTCAGGCGCACCGGGCGGGGGATGGCGCCCAGCGCGCGGATGACCGGGGCATAGGTGTCGTAGAGCGGTTCGAGGAGGATGACCTCATCACCCGGATCGACCAGCGCCATCAGCGAGGCGGTCAGGGCCTCGGTCGCGCCGGAGGTGACGACCACCTCGGTCGCCGGATCGACCGCCAGGCCGTAGAAGCGCGCGTTCGACCGCGCGACGGCGCCGCGCAGTTCGGGCAGGCCGGTCAGCGGCGGATACTGGTTGCGCCCGTCGCGCAGGGCGGCGCAGGCGGCCTCGATCATGTCGGCGGGGCCCTCGGTGTCGGGGAAGCCCTGGCCGAGATTGATGGCGTCATGCTGGACCGCCAGGGCCGACATGACGGTGAAGATGGTCGTCGGCAGGCCCGACAGCATGCTGTTCGGCGATTTCATGTCTTTCTTCCCCGGGATCCGCGACGTGGGGATTCCCGTTTCTGTCGTCCCGAAAAGGCGCTCGGGGCCCGATTTGCCCCTTCTGCCGCCCGATCACGCGCAGATGTGCGGAATATGCCGCCTTTTTGCAATCCGATCCGATTGCCCGGCGGCGCAACCCGTGCAACGGTAAGGCGGCAACGGGCCCCGGGTGATGCCGGGACCGCAGCGAGGACGTGACGACGCGGCATGAAGAAAATCGAAGCCATCATCAAGCCGTTCAAGCTGGACGAGGTAAAGGACGCCCTGCACGAGATCGGGCTGATGGGCATTACGGTGACCGAGGCCAAGGGCTTCGGCCGCCAGAAGGGCCATACCGAGCTGTATCGCGGGGCGGAATACATCGTCGATTTCCTGCCGAAGGTGAAGCTGGAGATCGTCTGCGCCGACGACATGGTCGAGCGCGCGGTCGACACCGTGATCGCGGCGGCCCGCACCGGCCGCATCGGCGACGGCAAGATCTTCATCCTGCCGGTCGAGGAAGCCATCCGCATCAGGACCGGCGAACGGGGCGAGGAGGCCATCTGATCCCCAGCCAGCGCGTCCTATCCCTTTCCTTTTCCGCCCGGCGGGTCCGGCGGCCCATCGGGCCGGCGCACCAGGGCCGGCGGGCACGCGGGCCCGGCAGGCTATCGACAACGGCGCCCCATTTTCGTAACCGTTTCACCGCCGTGTCGAGCGGCCCCACCAGTTAAGGCAGGTAAATCAGAATGGCCAAGAAAGCCCCGAGCGCAGTTCCGACGACGACGCCCACCTATTCCGCCGAGGCTGTCGCCAAGGTGTTCAGCCTGATCCAGGAGCATTCCGTCGAGCTTGTGGATCTGCGCTTTACCGATCCGCGCGGCAAGTGGCAGCACACGGCGCAGCATGTCTCGACGATCGAGCAGGACACGTTCCGCGACGGGTTCATGTTCGACGGGTCGTCGATCGCCGGCTGGAAGGCCATCAACGAGAGCGACATGATCCTGCTGCCGGACCCGGCGACCGCGGTCATGGACCCGTTTTCGGCCAAGCCGCAACTGATCCTGATCTGCGACATCATCGAGCCCTCGACCGGGCAGTTCTATAACCGCGACCCCCGCGCGACCGCCAAGCTGGCCGAGGCCTATCTGAAGTCGACCGGGCTGGGCGACACCGCCTTCTTCGGTCCGGAAGCCGAATTCTTCGTCTTCGACAGCGTCAAGTTCGGCACCGGCCCGAATTTCGGCATTTACCAACTGGACAGCATCGAGGGACCGGGCGCGTCGCTGAAGGATTATCCGGAAGGCAACATGGGCCACCGCCCGGTGGTGAAGGGCGGCTATTTCCCGGTGCCGCCGGTGGACAGCGAGGCCGACCTGCGCGCCGAGATGCTGTCGACCATGGGCGAGATGGGCCTGCCGATCGAAAAGCACCATCACGAGGTCGCGCAGTCCCAGCACGAGCTGGGCACCAAGTTCGCCACCCTGGTGAAGTCCGCCGACTTCATGCAGATCTACAAATACTGCGTGCACAACGTCGCCCATTCCTACGGCAAGACGGCGACCTTCATGCCCAAGCCGATCTATGGCGACAACGGGTCGGGCATGCACGTGCATCAGTCGATCTGGAAGGGCGGCAAGCCGGTCTTCGCCGGCAACGGCTATGCCGACCTCTCCGACCAGGCGCTGTATTACATCGGCGGCATCATCAAGCACGCCAAGGCGCTGAACGCGTTCACCAACCCCTCGACCAATTCCTACAAGCGGCTGATCCCGGGCTTCGAGGCGCCGGTACTGCTGGCCTATTCGGCCAGCAACCGCTCGGCGTCGTGCCGCATTCCGTATGCGACCAGCCCCAAGGCCAAGCGGGTGGAAGTGCGCTTCCCCGATCCGACGGCGAACCCGTACCTGGCGTTCTCGGCCATGCTGATGGCCGGCCTGGACGGCATCAAGAACAAGATCCATCCGGGCGACGCCATGGACAAGGACCTGTACGACCTGCCGCCCGACGAACTGAAGCAGATCCCCACCGTCTGCGGATCGCTGCGCGAGGCGCTGCTGGCCCTGGAAGCCGACCATGAGTTCCTGCTGGCCGGCGGCGTGTTCTCCAAGGACCAGATCGACAGCTACATCGCCATCAAGTGGCAGGAAGTCTACAAGTTCGAGCACATCCCGCACCCCGTCGAGTTCGAAATGTATTACTCCGTCTGATCCGGCCGGGATCGACGAACATGAAAAGGGTGCCGGGCCGCGGGGGCCGGCACCCTTTTTCTTTGGGACGTCGCGCCGTTCAGAGCCGGGCGTGGAGACGGCCCTCGCCGGCCAGTTCGCGGCGGGTGCGGTCCAGTTCCTCGCTGTAGCGGCGCAGGGCGTGCTGTTCGGTCAGCATGCCCAGGACGATGCGGGACTCGGCGCTGTCGACCACCGCGAGGGCGTCGCTTTCGGACTGTTCGAAGCGGGCGATCGCCTCGCGCACATTCATCTGGGGCAGCAGGATGACGTCGCGATATTGCGCGAAGCGGGTCAGGTCGCCGGTTCCATCCGCATCTTCGGCATGCAAGTCGGGGGCGTACAGGTCGGGCACCTGGAGCAGCCCGACATAGCGCCCGCCGCCATCGACCAGGACGATGCGCTGGGCCGAACCCAGCGGATAGGCATGGCGGGCGGCCTGTATGGTGGTGGTGGCGCAGAGGGATTTGACGTCGCGCCGCATCATCCGCCCGACCGTCAGGGTGCGGATCCAGCCGACATCGACCGCCGAACGGATGGATTCGCCGCGCAGATGGAAGCGCCAGGTGGCGAAGGAATAGCCGAAGGTGCGGCGCACCGTCAGGCCGGATATGACCGAGGCGACCAGCACGGCGACGGTCAGCGGCAGGCTGCCGGTCATTTCCAGCGCCAGGAAGACCATGGTCATGGGCGCGCCGACGACGGCCACGGCCATCGCGCTCATGCCCACCAGGGCGCAGAGTTCGGTCGAGGGGGCGGCGGCCGAGACCAGCGCCAGGCCGCCGCCAAAGGCCGCCCCGGTCAGCACGCCGAGATAGAGCGAGGCATAGAACAGGCCGCCGCGGAATCCGGCGCCGATCGACACCGACGAGGCGACGGCCTTCAGCGCCAGCAGCACCAGCACCCACCCGGTGGGGTGGCCCCGTTCCAGCGCGATGCGCATTGCCCAGTGGCCCGAGGACAGGACCGAGGGCGAGACCAGCGCCATCGTGCCGATGACGGCCCCGCCGATCGCCGGATGCGACCAGGCCGGCAGGCCCGAGCGGCGGAACAGGCTTTCGGCCAGGGTGACGCAATACATCAGCGCCACCCCGAGCAGGGCGGCGACGATGCCCAGCGTGGCCACCGGCAGGTAGTCGGTCAGATGCAGGCTGGCCGGCAGGGTAACCGACACGCCGGGCGCCGCGCTGTGCAGCAGGTGCGTCACCCCGATGGCGCAGATCGAGGCCAGCGCCACGGGGGCCAGATTGGCCAGCGAATAGGTGCCGATCACCAGTTCGAACGCATAGAATGCCCCAGCCAGCGGCGCGTCGAACGCCGCCCCGATGGCGCCGGCGGTGCCGCATCCGACCAGCAGGCGCAGATCCTCGCGCCGGACGCGGAACATGCGGCCGATGCGCGAGCCGGCGGCGGCGCCGATCTGGCTGAAGCCGGCTTCGAGTCCCACCGAGGCGCCGACGCTGTTGGAGAATACGGTCTGGATGGCGACGATGGCGCTGTCCCGCAGGGACATGCGGCCGCCATGCAGGGCGTTGGCCTCGATCGGGTCGACGGGACGGCCGGGGACGTACCGGGCGATGAACACGCCGAGTCCGCCGAAGGCCAGGCCGCCCAGGACGGGCACGAGCACCGCGCGCAGCGGTTCGAGGCGGTCGAGGCCGGAGATCCGTCCATCGCCCGCGGCCATGAAGAGCAGGCGGTGCGCCAGCAATGTTGCGTGGGTCATGGCGGCGACCAGCAGCCCGGCCCCCGCGCCCACGCATGCCGCCAGCATCACCAGCCAGATCTCGTCGGCGCGGACCAGGGCGCGCAGCAGGCGCGGCGCGTGGGAGACGGGAAAGGCGGGCCGGTCGGCGCGGGCGGAACCCGGCACCGTCCCCGCCCGCGGCGCGCGCTGACGGCGCAGATGATTCAGCAGGCCGGAACTGGGAGACGGCACGGCAGATACTTTCGCGCGGCGCCAGCGGCGGCAAGGCGCCCGTGCCGCCTATTTGAAGTCATGTCCCCCCCAGATCAACCGAAATATCAGCCGAAATATCCGCCGAAGAACGCGGGCGGACCCCGAACCCGGACAACGCCCCGCGCACGGCGGGCGTTCCAGAGGCGGCCTTTGCGCGCGGCGCGGAAGACCATAAGCTGCATCCTGACCCGCGGAATCGGGGACCGATGACGGGCCCGGTGCGAGACGCGGAAGGAAGGATGGTGCTGCCGTGCTGCTGAACGTGATCGCGCGCGAGCCCGAGCAGGAGGGCGGCATGGCGCGCCCGCCCATCGTGCTGCTGCACGGGCTGTTCGGCCGGGCGCGCAACCTGGGATTCTTTCAGCGGCGCCTGGCGCGGACGCGGCGCACCCTGGCGATCGACCTGCGCAACCATGGCGACAGTCCGCACGGGCCGATGGATTACAACAGCATGGCGGCGGACCTGCTGGAGACGCTGGCCCATCATGCGGCGCTGCCGGCGACCCTGGTCGGCCATTCGATGGGCGGCAAAGTGGCGATGACCCTGGCCCTGACCCGGCCGGGCATGGTGCACAGCCTGCTGGTGGCCGATATTCCGCCCGCCAGGACCGGCCATGGCCAGTTTTCGCTGGGCGAGCAGATGTTGCGGGTGAAATTCCCGCCCCATCTGAACCGGGCGGAAGCCGACACGCTGCTGGCGCGCGACATTTCCAATACCGACGTGCGGGCGCTGATGCTGCAAAATCTGCGGCTGGGCGACAATCCGGGCTGGACCATCGGGCTGCGCGACATCGTGTCGTCGATGACCAATATCGAAAGCTGGCCCTATATCCCCGAGGGCTATTCCTATCCCGGTCCGACCCTGTTTCTGGCGGGGGGCAATTCGCCCTATATCCGGCCGGAACATTACGGGGTGATGCGGCGGCTGTTTCCCCGTTACCGGCTGGAGCTGATCGAGAAGGCCGGGCATTGGCTGCATGTGGAGAACCCGGCGCGCTTCGCCGCCCTGCTGGAAGATTTCGTCGAGCAATATTGAGGGCGCGGCAGGACCCGGGCCGTCAGCCGGTCAGGATGTTGGCCTGGACCAGCCGCCGGCCCTCTTCCGCCGCGCGCCAGAGATACCAGGCGGCGGCCGAGCGATGGGGGCTCCAGGCACGGGCGATGTCGGCGAGCGTCCTGGGTTTGGGCTGGGCGTCGAGATGTTTCAGCACGCGCCAGCCCTCGCGCACGCCGAAATCGTCGACCGGCATGACGTCGGGCCGGCCGAGCGCGAAGATCAGCAGCATTTCCACCGTCCAGCGCCCGATCCCGCGCAGGCCGACCAGTCTTGCGACCAGTTCGTCGTCGGAGAGGGCGACGGCCTGCGCCCGCGACGGGACGGTGCCGTCGAGGCTGGCGCGGGCCACGCCCTGCATCGCCGCGATCTTGCTGCCGGACAGGCCGCAGCCGCGCAGGGCTTCGACGGGAAAAGACAGCAGGGTTGCCGGATCGGGCAGCGTGCCACCCGCGAGCGCCACCAGCCGCCCCAGGATGGCCTGTGCCGCCTTGCCGTGCAGTTGCTGGTGGGCGATGGCCTCGAGCAGGGCGGCATAGGGTTCCTGGGCGGCATGGACGCGCAGGCGGCAGGGGCCGGTGCGGGCGATGAGGGCGGCGAGATCGGGGTCGGCGGCCGAGAGATGGCGGCGGATGGCGCGGTCCCGGGCGGGCGACAGGCCGAGCATCGGCGGTTCCGCCGCCGGCGGGAGGGGATCGGCCAGAGTGCCGGACGGGGTGCCGGGCGGGGTATCGGGCCGGGTGTCGGGCGAGGCGGGGGGCATGACGCCATGCCAGCAGAGTCCGAGCGGCAAGGCAATCCCGCCCGACCGCCCCCCATGGCGCGGCATTGCGCGTGGCGCCGCGATGGGGCGTCGTGACAGTGCGGAACATGACAACGGGATTGCCGCAGGCTAGTGTAGCGTGCGAGAGAGTCGCCCGGGATTGGGACCCGGGACTGGACCCCCGGGACTGGAACATTGTCCGACGGCATCGTTTCGGGCCATGATCGCAACGGAGTGCGCCGCAGGCGACCACGCGGAGAATCGCGGCTTTTCATGACGGTGACACTCAGCCCTTCCTCCCGCTATCGCCAGGCCGAGGAGCCCGTCCTGATCCCCCGCACCCCGGGCGCGGGGCGCGGGCCGCACCGCCGCCATCCCCACCCGCCGGTCCGGCCATCGCAGGGACGCGAGGGCCTGCGGCCCGTGCCGGTCGCCCGGCCGGACGAGTACCGGCCGCTGCGCCGCGCCGGCGCGCCGATGATCCGGCCGGATACGCTGGAAGAGCCCGGCGTGGCCACCGTCCTGGTCCTGTCGGCGCTGGCGCATCTGATCCTGCTGGCGGTCCTGATACAGGCGGCGCGGCACCAGGCGGGCGCGGCGGCGGCCCCCGAGAACCCGTCGGTCGAGATGGTCTTCGCCCCGCCGGCGTCGAGCGGCCTGCAGGGGCGCAATTCGCCCGACCTGGCCGGCGGGTCCGGCGCGCGGCCCAGCAAGCCGACGCCGGACGTGCCGCGCCCCGACCAGCCCCAGACCACCGATTCCGCGCCATCGCCGACCGTGCCGACGCCGCAGACGCCCGCGGCCCCGCCTTTGCCGCGCACGCCGTCGGACGAGACGCTGCCGGACCAGCCATCGACCGCGATGCCCAATCCGGCGCCGGTGACCCCGGGCCACGCCGCCCGGCCCTCGCCCCGGCCGACGCCGCGCCATGCGCGCGCGACACGGCCGCGGACGCCGACGCATGCGCCCTCGCCGTTCGATTCGCCGATGGATTTGTCCTTTGCCCCGTCGCCCGGGCCGGTGCGCCAGCGGCGCGGCCGGGCCGGCGGGTCGGGCAGTCCGATCGACCTGTCGGTCGGGCCGATGGTACGCAACGGGCAACTGAACGCGCCCTATTCCACCCAGACCCAGATCCGCGGGGTGAGCGAGGATTACGGCGAGGAGATCGATCGCTGGATCCGCGCCCACATGTACTACCCCGAGGAAGCGGCCCGTGCCGGGGAGGAGGGTCCGTCCTCGGTCCATGTGGTGCTGGATCGCAGCGGGCGGGTGAAGGCGGTGCGGCTGACCGGGCAGTCCGGGTCGTACTACCTGGATGCCGCCACCACCGGCATGTTCCATGGCGCCGAACTGCCGCCGGTGCCACCGGACATGACGGGCGACCATTTCGATATCGACCTGACGATCAACTATATCCTGATCCGGCGTTGATGATCCGTCCGGACGGGACGACGGCAGACAGGCCGGGAGGGGCGCCGGGACAGGGCGCCGGATAGGGGGCACATGACCGAGGACATGGCGGCGATCCGCGACCGGGTGGGCACGGATTTCGAGGCGTTCACCGATGCCGCCGAGGCGGTGGAGCGGATCAGCGAGATCTACGAGGCCGGGGTGCACGCCCTGCGCGCGGCCTTCGCCGGCCGGCAGGGCGGCATGCAGGCCGTGCCGACCTATCCCTACCTGGCCTTTCCGGTCGACCGGACGCCGCCGCCCGAGGAGACGCGTCCGCCCTTCGACGTGGTGCTGGAGCCGGGATTCTACGGCACCACCCTGACGCGGCCCGCTTTGTTCCGCGATTACTGGCGCGAGCAGATCGACATCCTGCTGCGCCATTACCGCCAGCCGGTGCTGGTGGGAAAGTCGCGCCGGCCGATCCCGCTGCCCTATGTGATGGAAGAGGCGGTGACCGCGATCACCGAGGACGACCTGCGGGCGCTGCAGCGGCATTTCGCGCTGCCGGACCTGCACGCCACCGACGACCTGATCGCCAATTGCGCGCTGATCCCGCAGCCGGGCGAGCCGCGGCCGCTGGCGCTGTTCACCGCCGAGCGGACGGATTACTCGCTGGCGCGGCTGCATCATTATACCGGGACCTCGCCCCGCCACGTGCAGCGCTTCATCCTGCTGACCAATTACCAGCGCTATGTCGACGCGTTCCGCGAATATGGGCGCGCGCAGGTCGACCGGGGGGAGGAATATGACCGGTTCGTCGAGCCGGGCGACCTGGTCCATCGCCGGGGCGACCCGCCGGCCCCGCACATGTCCGGCAGCCTGCCGCAGATGCCGGCCTATCACCTGTGCCGGCCGGACGGGGACGGGATCACGCTGGTCAATATCGGCGTGGGTCCGGCGAACGCGAAGACGATCACCGACCATCTGGCGGTGCTGCGGCCGCATTGCTGGCTGATGGTGGGGCATTGCGCCGGGCTGCGCCGCACGCAGCGCCTGGGCGATTACGTGCTGGCCCACGGCTATGTCCGCGACGACCATGTGCTGGACGACGACCTGCCGCCCTGGGTGCCGGTGCCGCCGATCGCCGAGGTGCAGGTGGCGTTGCAGGAAGTCACCGCGCAGGTGACGGGGCTGCGCGATTCGGAACTGAAGACGCGGCTGCGCACCGGCACGGTGATGACGACCGACAACCGGAACTGGGAATTGCGGCTGAATGCGCTGTTCACCCAGATAAACATGTCGCGATCCATCGCGGTGGACATGGAGTCGGCGACCATCGCGGCGAACGGGTTTCGCTTCCGGGTGCCGTATGGGACGCTGCTGTGCGTGTCGGATAAACCCTTGCATGGCGAGCTGAAATTGCGCGGCATGGCGAATGCGTTCTATCGCGAGCGGGTGGCGCAGCACCTGACGGTGGGGATCGAGACCATGCGGCTGCTGCGCGCGCAGGGGGTGGACCGGCTGCATTCGCGCAAGCTACGCGGGTTCGACGAACCGCCTTTCCGCTGACCCGCGTTTTCGGCCTTCGGGTCGTGCCAGGAGCCTGCCCGCGTGACCTTTGCAAGCACCGCCACCCTTGACGACCCCGCGCCCGCGGCCGGACGCCCGACCGTGCCCCCCACGATCCGCGTGGTGGCGATGCCGGCGGATGCCAATGCCGCGGGGGATATTTTCGGCGGCTGGCTGATGTCGCAGATGGACCTGGCGGCGGGGACCACGGCGGCGCTGCGGGCGGCGGGGCGGTGCGTGACGGTGGCGATCGACAAGGTGGTGCTGCACCAGCCGGTGCTGATCGGCGACGAGGTCAGCCTGTATACGCGCATCATCCGCACGGGGCGCACGTCGATGTCGATCCATGTCGAGACCTGGCGGCGGGCGCGCCATTCGCACGAGACCGTCAAGGTGACGGAAGGGGTCTTCACCTTCGTCGCCATAGACGATCACCGCCGGCCGCGTCCCCTGCCCCCGGAGCAGCCGGCCGGATAGAGCATCCTTATCCGTTCAAACGATTCCGCCTGAACGGAATCCGCTCTAAAAATCCGGCGTGGTCGGGGCCAGCAATCCGCCCATGCGCAGCGGCGCCACGCGGCGGGCAAGGCCGGTGGCGTCATCGGTTTCGACCATGATGCCGGCCAGGCTGGCCTGGCCCTCGGCCGGTTGCAGGCGTTCGCCGGGCATGCGGCGCAGAAAGCGGGCGATGGCCGCGTCCTTGCCCATGCCGATCACGCTGTCATAGTCGCCGCACATGCCGGCATCGGTCTGGAACGCCGTGCCGCCGGGCAGGATGCGATGATCGGCGGTGGGGGTATGGGTGTGGGTGCCCACCACCAGCGAGGCGCGCCCGTCGAGCACGTGGCCCATGGCCCATTTCTCGCTGGAGGCCTCGGCATGGATGTCGACCACCACGGCCTGCACCGTGACCCCCAGGCGATGGCGCGCGAGGATGTCGGCCACGGCGCGGAAGGGATCGTCGAGGGCGTCCATGAACTGGCGGCCCATCACGTTAATCACCAGCGCCTTGCGTCCGTCGACCAGCGTGACCAGGGCGCTGCCCTGGCCGGGGGTGCCGGGCGGGTAATTGGCGGGACGGATGATGCGGGGCTCGGCATCGATATGGCCGATCAGGTCCTTGCGGTCCCAGGCATGGTTGCCCAGGGTGACGATATCGGCCCCCGCGGCGAACAGGTCCTGCGCGATGGCGGGGGAGAGGCCGAAACCGTGGCTGGCATTTTCGCCGTTCACCACCACCAGATCGAGCCGGAGGGTGCGCCGCAGGCCCGGCAGGGATACCATCACCGCCTCGCGCCCCGCGCGTCCGACGATATCGCCCAGAAACAAGATCCGCACCCGGCCCTTCCCCTTTTCCCGTCATCCATATGCTGGACTCTGGTGGGTAGACCCGAACGGCATCCCCGTCCATCGCCGCGGCCGGGTTTGCCGGCTTTATCGTCCGCAGCGGATCGTTTCGTGCTCGGTCACGATGACCGGCAGGGGGATATCGTGCGGGCCGACGGGCACGGCGGGCACTTCCTGCGCCGCCAGGCCGTATCCCGCCGCCGGCACCGCGCCCCTGGACACCGCCTCCCTGGGGCCTGCCGGTTCGGCGCCCGATCCGTCCCACGTTCCGACGCCGAGTTCCGCCAGGGTGCGGTCGTAATAGCCGCCCCCATAGCCCAGCCGGAAACCGCGCCGGTCGAAACCGAGCAGGGGCACGAACACGAAATCGGGCCGGGCGACGGGCCCGTCCGGATAATGGGTGCCGAAGCGGCCGGGATGCATCGGCGTGCCGGGATGCCAGCGGCGGAAGCGCAGCGCATGGCCGCGCGGCAGGGTTTCGGGCAGCAGCACCCCATAGCCGTCGGCATGCAGGTCGGCGCACAGGCCGCGCAGATCGATTTCGCCCGGCAAAGGCCAGGTTGCGGCGACCAGCGCGCCGGGCCGCAGGTGCGACCGCACCCAGCCGGCCATGCGCCGGCACAATTCCCCGGTGGCATGGGCGGCCGTCGGATGGGCCCGTACCGCACGGAGGCGGTGGCGGAGCACCGCCTTGGCCTGCGCCAGTTCGGGCGGGTCGGAGAGAGCGGAAGCGTGCGGAGCCACCATGGCCGTTGGTCTTTTCAGCCCTCCCGGACCTGCAAGTGCAGGTGGGCGCCAGGTAACATGACCAGGATCACGTCAGAGCCAGCTCCCTTTGGAAGTGCTTATCGGCCCAGGGGTTGAGTTGCCTGACGAGCCCGGCAGCCCCGCCCCTGATATCTAGTCGCGTTCCAGCGCCGCCGCAATGGTTTCGGCCCGTTCCACCAGCAGGGCGAGCTGTTCGCGCCGCCGGTCGTTCTCGATGCGGATCTGGCGCGCCTCGGCCAGTTGGCGCGACGTGTCCTCGGGCATCTTTTCGGCGGTCAGGTCGTGGATCTCGTCAGCCATCAGCAGCGCGGCCAGGGCGAGGATCCGGCCCTCGCCGCTCTGGCCGCCGATGGCGCGGATGCGCTCGACCCGGCGCTCGACCTCCTGCGCCATGGCCTGGAGATGGCGTTCCTGCCCGTCCTTGCAGCCGACGACGTAGGAATAGCCGTTAATGCGGACCGTTACCTGTGCCATGGCTCAGCGTGCCTCCGAATCCTGGCCGGCATCCGGGGCGTCCTTGTCCTGGTCGTCTTCGGGACCGAGCACGTCGCGGATGCGGGCGATGAGGATGTCGATATTGGCGGCCAAAGTCTGCAGATCGGGGGCATGCGGATCGGGCGCCGCCTGCGCGGCGTCGTCGCGCCGGCGGTCCAGCGCGAAGGCGATCCGGTTCAGCGCCTGCTCCAGCCGGTCGGCGGGTTCGCTGCCCCTGGTATCCTGGGGGCCGGCCGGCATATCCGATCCTTCCGCATGCGCCACGTTGTGAATCCCGCCTGTCGACAATCTTCTTGAACAGATCGCGCGGGCGCGGTTCAACGTCAAGCAATGATCGACGATCCGGCCATTTCGCGTGTCATTACCGTGGCTTCGGCCACGGAGCTGCGGAGCGTGCAGGACGCGCTGCGCCGCATGGATGCCCCGCCGCCCTGCATGCTGCTGTCGCCGGACGGGGCGGGATGCCTGCTGGGGCCGGCCTGGTGGCGGGCCCTGCTGGCGCAGACCGGCTGTGTCCTGCCGGCCTTCCTGGATTGCGGGGCGTCGGCCGGCCGGGCCGTCGAGGCGCTGGGGCTGGGGGTGCGTCATATCCTGCTGGATGGGTCCTGCCCGCAGGCACGGACCGTCGGGCTGCTGGCCGGGGAGCTGGGGGCGGTCTGTCTGGGCGCGCGGCCGGCCAGCCACCGGCTGGACCTGGATCCCGCGCCGATCCGGCTGGAACGGTACCTGCGCGGGCGCTGATCCGCGACGGCGCGCCGTGCCCACTGTCGCGGCGCGGCGGCAGGCCGTATGATCGACGCGCGATGAATGAATGCCAGCTTTATCTGATCACGCCGCCGGTGCCGGATCCGGCGGCGTTCGCCCCCGACCTGGCCCGCGCCCTGGATGCGGGACCGGTGGCCGCCGTGCAATTGCGGCTGAAGGACGTGCCGGACGACGCGATTTTGCGCGCGATCGACGTGTTGCGCCCGGTGACGCAGGAGCGCGGGGTCGCCTTCATCCTGAACGACCGGCCGGACCTGGCCCGGCGCGGCGGCTGCGACGGCGCGCATGTCGGGGCCGAGGACATGGCGGTGGCCGACGCGCGCTTCGCGCTGGGTGACGATCTGCAATTGGGCGTGTCGTGCTATGACAGCCGCGACCTGGCGATGCGCGCGGGCGAGGCCGGGGCGGATTATGTGGCGTTCGGCGCGTTCTTTCCGTCGGTGTCGAAGGAGACCGAGATCCGGGCCGAAGCCGAATTACTGTCCTGGTGGGCGACGATGATGGAATTGCCGGTCGTGGCGATCGGCGGGATCACGCCGGCCAATTGCGGGCCGCTGGTGCGCGCCGGGGCGGATTTCCTGGCGGTGATCAGCGCGGTGTGGGGGCACCCCGACGGTCCGGCGGCGGGCGTGCGGGCGATGAACGCGGCGGTCGCGGCGGCGTAGGGCAACGCCGCCGCGACCGGTGCCCGTCAGCAGCCGTCGCCGCGCATCGTCCAGCCGGTGACGCGGCCGCCGATCAGTTCGAACGTGGTCTGGCACGAGCTGGTATAGACCGACCCGCCCCAGCCGCCCCAACCCGGACCCCAGGCGCCGCCCCAGCCACCACCCCAACCGCCACCCCAGCCACCCCAGCCGGGACCACCCCAGCCGGGTCCGTAGCCCCATCCCCAGCCGCCGCCCGGCGAATAGCTGGTTTCCCTGTCGATATAGGCGAGGAACGTGTGGCCCTGGGCCTCATACGACCGGGTGGGGACGCCGAAGGTGCGGATCACGTCGACTTCCTGCCGTCCGACCATGGAGTTGAGCAGCCTGCGTTGCTCGGGCGACGGGACTTCGCAGGCCGTCAGGGCGAGCAGGGCGGCAAGCGGTAGAAGCGAAGCATATTTCATGACACGAATACCGAGCTGAAGGGTAAAAATTGCAGCAATGTCAATATAGCATGCCCGGGACCGGCCGCGCCTGCGCGCCAATGTTACAAATAATCAACTCGATCATTCAACCCGGCCATTGCCCCCTCTTCACACCATTGCCCCTTCTTCGAGCCATTGGATGTCGCCGATGCGCGCCGTGCCGGCGGCCAGCATGACCAGCCGGTCGAACCCCAGCGCGATGCCGGCGCAGGGCGGCATGTGGCCGAGCGCCGCCAGCAGGGCCTCGTCCATCGGCCAGGCCATATCGGGACCGGCGCCGTAGAGCGACGCGCGGCGCGCCCGGTCGGCGGCGAAGCGCCGGCGCTGTTCCACCGGATCGGTCAGTTCCTCGAACGCGTTCGCCAGTTCGAGGCCGGCGGCATAGAGTTCGAAGCGCAGGGCGGTGCGGGGATCGGCCGGGTCGCGCCGGGCCAGCGCCGCCTGGCTGGCGGGCCAGTGGGTCAGGAAGCACGGGCGGTCGCGGCCGATCGCGGGTTCCACCCGTTCCATCAGCAGGCGGAAGAACAGATCCTCCCAATCCTCGCCGTGGCGCAGGGCGCAGCCGGCGGCGGCGGCCAAGGAATCGGCGTCGCCCTCGGTGGGCAGCAGGTCGATGCCGGCATGGCGGGCGAAGGCCTCTGCCATGGTCAGCCGTTCGAACGGGACGTCGATACGCAGCGGCCGGGCCTCCGCCAGGCCGGGAGGGCGCTGCAGGACGGGCGGCAGCACCGCACGCAGCAGGGATTCGGTTTCGTCCATCAGCCCGGCCAGCGTGGCGCCCGGGCGGTACCATTCCAGCATGGTGAATTCGGCGGCGTGCAGATGGCTGCCTTCGGCGTTGCGCCAGACGCGGGCGAGCTGGAAGATCGGCTGGCCGGTCGCGGCCAGGATGCGCTTCATGGCGAATTCGGGACTGGTATGCAGGAACAGCGCCCGGCGCGTGCCGTCATGATGTTCGCGTTCGGTGCGGAAGACGCGCAGATGCACCTCTTCGCCCGGGGTGGGGACGGCGTAGGGGGTTTCGACCTCGAGATAGTCCCGCGCATCGAAGAAAGCGCGCACGGCCCGCGCCACCAGGGCGCGCCGGCGCAGCAGCGGCAGGCGTTCGGCGATGCGGTCGGGATCGGGCGGGGTGGAGGCGGGGATGATGGGGCCGGTCATGCGCGACTCCTGTGTTGCAGGACGAAAGGCGGTCGAGTAGAGCCAGCCGATGACACAATCAGTCAAACAGATGGGGGCGGTCAAACAGACGGGGGCGCTCAAACAGGCGCGCCCCGCCTTGCGCCCCACCTTGCGGACGGTGCGCGAGCTGGTGGCGGCCGGGCTGGCGGCGCCCGACGCGGCCGCAGCGCTGGACGCGGTGGAGCGGCAATACGCCACGGCGATCCCGCCGGCGTTCCTGGACCTGATCGAGCGGCCCGACGACCCGATCGGGTTGCAGGTCGTGCCCGATGCAGCCGAGCTGACGACCGCGCCGCATGAACGCAGCGACCCGATCGCCGACGACGCGCTGTCGCCGGTGCCGGGCATCGTGCATCGCTATGCCGACCGCGCGCTGCTGAAGCCGCTGCTGGTCTGTCCGCTTTACTGCCGGTTCTGCTTCCGGCGCGAACATGTGGGGCCGGATGGCGGGGTGCTGGACGACGCGGCGCTGGAGCGCGCGCTGGACTGGCTGCGCGCGCATCCGGCCATTCGCGAGGTGATCCTGACCGGGGGCGACCCGCTGATGCTGTCGCCGCGCAGGCTGGGCGCGATGGTGCGCGCGCTGGGCGAGATGGCGCATGTGACGACCATCCGCATCCACACCCGGGTGCCGGTGGCGGCGCCCGAGCGGCTGACCGAGGCGCTGGCCGACGCGATGGAGACCGACCGGGCGATGTGGCTGGTGGTGCATGCCAATCATGCGCGCGAATTCACCCCGGCCGCGCGCGCCGCGCTGCGCCGCGTCCAGGCGCGGGCCATTCCGGTGCTGGGGCAGTCGGTGCTGCTGCGCGGGGTCAATGACAGCGTGCCGGCGCTGGAGGGATTGCTGCGCGCGATGGTCGAGGCGCGGGTGAAGCCGTACTATCTGCATCAATTGGACCCCGCGCCGGGGACCGCGCGCTTCCACGTGCCGATCGCGGAAGGACGGCGGCTGCTGGCCGGGCTGCGCGGCCGGGTCACCGGCCTGGCCTGGCCGACCTATACGCTGGATATTCCGGGCGGGCACGGCAAGGTGCCGCTGGGCCCGGACTATCTGGAGGCAGACGGGCTGGAGGCAGACGGGCTGGAGGCGGGCGGGCTGGAGGCGGGCGGGCCCGAGCCGGGGGGACGCAGGGTCGTGGTGCGCGATCCGGCGGGCGGCGCGCACAAACTGGCGGCTGAATCGGCCGCCAACCTTGCCCTCGGCGCCCGGGGGCGTTAGAAGCCCGCCTTCCATTCCCCTTCCATTCCCATAGTTGAGACAGGCCCCACCATGAAGCAGCAGGCGAACCTGATCCGTGCCGGACAGGTCATCGAGCACGAAGGCCGTCGCTGGACCGTCCTGAAGCAGCAGATCATCACCCCGGGCAAGGGTGGCGCGTTCATCCAGGTGGAAATGCGCGACCTGAAGACCGGCAACAAGACGAACGAGCGCTGGCGCACCGCCGATACGGTCGAGCGCCTGATGACCGAGGAACGGGAATATACCTATTCCTACATGGACGGCGACAATATCGTCCTGATGGACCCCGAGACGTTCGAGCAGACGCTGCTGCCGCTGGAACTGCTGGGCGACCAGGCGCCGTTCCTGCAGGACAACATGACGCTGGTCGTCAACCTGGTGGAAGGCGACCCGGTGGGCGTGCAACTGCCGGCGCAGGTCACGCTGGAGGTCGTCGAGGCCGATCCGGTGGTGAAGGGCCAGACCGCGAGTTCGTCCTACAAGCCGGCCAAGCTGTCGAACGGCGTGAAGACGATGGTGCCGCCCTTCATCGAGGCGGGCGAACGCATCGTCGTGCGCACCGAAGACGCCAGCTACGTCGAGCGCGCCAAGGGCTGAGGCCCGTCGCGTACCGCCCTTCCGACCGTCCCCAACCCGCTGAACCAGACAGGACCGACCATCGTGGCCATGCGACTCTCTCCCCACATGACGGTGATGCAGAACGCGGCCCAGAAGGCCGCGCGGCGCCTGCTGCGCGACTTCAACGAGGTCGAGCAGCTTCAGGTCAGCATCAAGGGGCCGGGCGATTTCGTCTCGCAGGCCGATCTGCGCGCCGAGACCGCGATCCGCGAGGAACTGGCGCGCGCCCGCCCCGGCTACGGCTTCCTGATGGAAGAGAGCGGGGCGTCGGGCGGCGATGGCTGGACCTGGCGCTGGATCGTCGACCCGCTGGACGGGACCACGAACTTCCTGCACGGCATTCCGCACTGGGCGATTTCGATCGGGCTGCAGCGCCGCATGCCGGACGGCAGCGTCGAGATGGCCGCGGGCCTGGTCTATAACCCCGCCGCGAACGAGATGTTCTGGGCCGAGAAGGGGGTCGGCGCCTTTCTGAACGAGCGCCGCATCCGCGTCTCGGCGCGGCGCGACATGCTGGAGGCGCTGTTCGCCACCGGTATTCCGTTCGCCAAGGTGCCGGCGCAGCGCCGCCTGCCCTTCGCCCGGACGCTGGGTGCGCTGATGCCGCAGGTGGCGGGCATCCGCCGGTTCGGCGCGGCGGCGCTGGACCTGGCGTGGGTGGCGGCCGGCCGGTACGAAGGCTATTGGGAGCTGGGGCTGAAGCCGTGGGACTGCGCGGCCGGCCTGCTGCTGGTGCGCGAGGCCGGCGGCTATGTCACCGATCCCGAAGGGAACGAGCTGGACGATCTGGGCGATTCCGTCAACATCGTCGCCGGCAACACGCACCTGCACGCGCCGCTGCGCGAACTGGTGGCCGACAGCCTGACCGCGCGCGCCTGAGCTTGCGGGTTCTGGGCTTGCGGGCGATCACCCACCCGGCGCGCGGGGATGCGCCCCGGCGCGATCTGTTCTAGGCTGCCCGGATCATGCCTCATACCGTCCGCCGTCCCTTCGCGTCCGCTCTGGCCGCGCCCTGCATCCTCGCCGCCCTGATGGCCGGTCCCGTCGTCCCGGCGGGTGTGGCGCGGGCGCAGGTCGTCACCAACGATACCGCGCTGTCGACCCTGGGCGCGGCGCACGGGACGACAACGCACAAGGCCGCCGCCGCCGCGGGCCATAGCGGCCACGCCGCCCGCTCGTCTGCCCGAAGAGCGGCGCCGGCCAGGACCGAACCGGCGGGCGGAAAAACGGCCAGCGGATCGGCGTCCGGTCATGTACCGCCCGCCCCCACGATTCCGGCCGCGCCGCCACCGCCGCCGATCATCCGGCCGCCGGTAGTGGACGTGCCGCTGCACCCGCCGCCGCCGCCGCCTCCGACACCGGTGGTGGCGGACGCGAAAGGGGTGGCAACCGACCTGCCGGGCGGCCTGCGCCTGACCTTCGCGGCCGGCAGCGCGGACATGAATGCCGCGATGATCGACCGGGTGAAGCAATTTGCCGCCGGCCTGCTGCGGACGCCCGATGCGCGGGCGGAAGTGGACGCCACCGCGTCGGGCTCGCCCGACGATATCTCCACGCCGCGGCGGGTGTCGCTGGAGCGGGGGCTGGCGATCCGGTCGATCCTGGTCCATGCCGGGGTGGCGACGACGCGGATCTATGTCCGGGCCATCGGCCTGCCGCGCGCCGGAATTGCGGGCCCCGGCGTTGCGCCACCGGGAAGCGCGAACGAAACGGTACCCGATCATGTTGACGTGACCCGGTCGGATATGGTGGCCTCGACGTCAAAGCCCCCCGTCCCTTCGGAGCCACATCCCTCGCCGTGACCCAACCGACGACCTATCTGCTGCGCATCGCCGCGTTCCTTGCCGCCGTGGCCGTGGTGGCCACCCTTCTGTCGCGGACGCTGTTCGCGGCGTTCTTCAACAATCCGATCCTGGACGGGCTGATCCTGGCCATCCTGGCCTTCGGAATCATGTGGAACATCCGCATGGTGCTGCGGCTGCTGCCGGAGGTGCGCTGGGTCGAGACGCTGCGCCAGCCGCGCGCCGGGCTGACCCCGCCGACGCCGCCGCGCCTGCTGGCGCCGATGGCGTCGATGCTGGCGACGCACGGCCGCACCGACCGGCTGGTCCTGTCCACCCCGGCGATGCAGTCCATGCTGGACAGCCTGTCGTCGCGGCTGGACGAAGGGCGCGAATTGTCGCGCTACATGACCGGCCTGCTGATCTTCCTGGGCCTGCTGGGCACGTTCTACGGGCTGCTGCTGACCGTGGGGTCCATCGCCGACGTGATCGGGAGCCTGTCGATCGGATCGGGGGACCTGAACGTGATGTTCGGGCAGTTGAAGAGCGGGCTGGCCCAGCCGCTGCACGGCATGGGCACGGCCTTTTCGGGATCGATGTTCGGCCTGGCCGGCGCGCTGGTACTGGGCTTTCTGGACCTGACGGCCGGGCAGGCGCAGAATCGTTTCTTCAACGAACTGGAGGAATGGCTGGCCGGGCTGACGCGGATCGGCCCCGGCCTGGCCGGCGCGGACGGCGGCGATGCCAGCGTGCCGGCCTATGTCCAGGCGCTGCTGGAACAGACGGCCGAGAACCTGGAGAAGCTGCAGACGCTGATCGCGCGGGGCGAGGATGGCCGCGTGCAGCAGCAGGCGCTGCTGAGCAGCCTGAACGAGCGGATCGGCGTCATGACCGAGACGATGCGCGCCAGCCATGCGCTGATGCAGCGCATGGCCGAGGACTCCGGCCATGGGCATCTGCGCGGGATCGAGAGTTTGCTGACGCGGATGCTGACCGACATGGAACAGGGCCGCGCGCAGGTTTCATCCGACATCCGCAGCGATCTGCGCCTGCTGGCCCGCACGGTCGCCGCGTCGGCGCCGGCCGGCGCGCGCGCGCCCTGACCGCAGGGGAACGCGCATGGCACGCCGCCGCCGCCAGACCCATGCCGGGCTCGACGCCTGGCCGGGATATGTGGACGCGCTGTCCACCCTGCTGATGGTCGTCATCTTCGTGCTGCTGGTGTTCGTGCTGGGGCAGGCGTTCCTGTCGGTGGTGCTGAACAAGCGCCAGCAGGCGATGGAGCAGCTTGCCCGGCAGGTCGCCCAGTTGAGCGAGATGCTGTCGCTGGAGAAGAGCCACAACCAGTCGCTGCAGCTTTCGGTCGCGTCCCTGCAGAGCGCACATGCGAAGGACCTGGCGATGGAGACGTCGCTGACCGCGCAGGTGACGCAGACGGCCACCGAGCGCGACAACCAGGCGCGGCTGGCGCAGGCCAGCGCGCAGCAGGTGAGCGCGCTGGGCGCGCAACTGGACCAGTTGCGCCAGCAATTGTCGGCCGCGACGGCGATGCTGGATATCTCGCAGAACGAGATCCGCGACCGGGACCGCAGGATCGACGATCTGGGCCTGAAGCTGAACGTGGCGCTGGCCGACAAGGTCGAGCAGTTGCAGCGTTATCGTTCGGAATTCTTCGGCCGGCTGCGTGACATCCTGAAGGACCAGCAGGGCGTGCAGGTCGTCGGCGACCGGTTCGTGTTCCAGAGCGAGGTGCTGTTCCCGCCGGGCAGCGCGGATTTGTCGCCCAAGGGCGTGGCCGAGATCCGCACCCTGGCCCGGACGTTCCGCCAGGTGTCGTCGCAGATTCCGGGGGGAATACCGTGGATTCTGCGGGTGGACGGGCATGCCGACCGCCAGCCGATCCATACGGCCTTCGCCAGCAACTGGGAATTGTCTTCGGCCCGCGCGATCACGGTGGTGAAGCTGCTGATCGCCGAAGGGATCAGCCCGCATCACCTGGCGGCGACCGGTTTCGCCGATTTCCAGCCGCTGGACGCGCATGATACCCAGGCGGCCTTTGCCCGCAACCGGCGCATCGAGTTCCGCCTGACGGACCGCTGACGCCCCCGGCTCCGAACCCGTTCGTGGATTTCGGGCCCGGATTTCGGGCATGGGTTTCGGGCATGGATTTCGGAGCCGGCCAGGGCGTCCCACGGCGTCGGGATATCGAGGCGATTGAAGGGCGTGGCCGCGGCGCATAGTTGAAAATATCGTAGCCTGAGCCGCGCGGCCGGAGGGCGTCATGACCGGTCTGCTGATCCTGCTGAATCGTCCCGACCAGGTGGCGGCGTTGCTGGATGCGGCGCGGGACGTGGCCGGACGGCTGGCCGTGCGCCGGCTGGACGTGGCCGCGGCGCGCGAGCCGCCCGACGATACGATCCTGCCGACGGAAGAAATCCTGACCGAAGCCGACCGGGCGCGCATCCGCGCCGCCCAGCGGGCCTGGGCCGGGGCCCTGCATCGCCAGGTTGTGGCGTGGGCCGATGCGCTGCGGGCACGGGACCCGGCGGCGCTGGCGCCGGACGGGCTGGCGCTGAACTGGCTGGACCCGGAGATGTCGGCCGCGCGGCTGATCATGCTGCATGCCGCGGACGATACCGCGATCGTCGCCGGGTTTCCGCACCCGCATGACGGCGACCAGGCGCGGCGCGGGCTGCATGCCGCGCTGTTCGATTCCCGCCGGCCGGTGCTGCTGGTGCCCGAGGGCTGGCATGCCGGCGTGGGGCGGCGCATCCTGCTGGCCTGGACCGACATGCCGGCCTGCCACCGGGCCGTGGCCGCCGCGCGCCCGCTGATCGCGCAGGCGGAGCAGGTGGCGGTGCTGGACCGCGACGGCAGCGCACCGCCCGCGAACGTGCCGGGCGGGCGAATCCTGCCCTCGCCGCCCCCCGGCGGATCGGCCGCCGAACAGGCCGACGCCATCCTGGCCGCCGCGGGCGCCGCGGCCAGTGACCTGCTGGTCATCGGCGGCTATACTCATGGCGTTTTGCATGATCGCCTGCGCGGCAGCGTGACGGACCAGATCCTGGCACATGCCGCGAGACCGACCTGGATCCAGCATTGATGCCGTGGTCGACGTCAGGATTGCGACCTGGGCGGGCGGAGCGGCACAGGATGGAATGGTGGACAGGTTTCTGACGACGATGGCCATTGCGGCGGGCGGGGCCCTGGGCAGCGTGGCCCGCTACTGGGTGGGAATCGGGCTGGCGCGCTGGAGCCAGGCGATGCCGTGGGGCACGATGCTGATCAATGCCAGCGGGTCGTTCGCGATCGCGTTTTTCGGGACGCTGACCCTGTCGAGCGGACGCTATCCGGCCTCGGACCTGGTGCGGCTGTTCTTCATGGTCGGAATCTGCGGCGGGTACACCACATTTTCATCCTTCAGCCTGCAGAGTTTCGACCTGCTGCGCGGTGGGGCGGCGGGGCGGGCGGCGTTGAACATGGTGCTGTCGGTCGCGATCTGCATGCTGTGCGTGGCCGCGGGCCACTGGGCGGCGGAGATGCTGAACCGCGCCCAGGCGGAGGCGGTGCCCTGAACCGCCCCCTGCGCTTGCCGCGCGGGGGGTGAGGGCGTATCAGGGGGGCGAACAGGATCGGGAATGCGGAAGATGAGCGTCGGTTACTCATGGCGCGCGGTGCGCCCATGAGCAGTCGTGGCGCGGGACTGATGGCCCGGATTCTGCGCAATACCGGGATCCTGCTGGGCGGCAAGGGCATGGCCGGCGTGATGGGCCTGGCCGGGACCGCGCTGGCGGTGCGCGCGCTGGGGCTGCACGATTTCGGGATTCTGCAACTGATCCATACCTGCGCGTCGCTGTTTTCCGTGGGCACGCGCTTTCAGTCCTGGCAACCGCTGCTGCATTTCGGCAGCGCGCTGTTCGCGCAGGGGGAGCGGACACGCTTCCAGGCGCTGCTGCGCCATTGTTTCCTGCTGGACATGATCGGGGCCGCCGCCGGGATGGTGCTGGCGCTGTGCGGAGTGGCCGGGTTCGGCACCGTCTTCGGCTGGCCGGCGGGCTGCCAGCACGCCGCGCTGGTCTATATGACCACGATCCTGTTCATGAACACGTGCTGCGCGCTGGGGGTGCTGCGGCTGACGGACCGGTTCAAGCAATCGGCCATCGCCGACCTGGCGAGCAGTGTGACGCGGGTGGGCGGCACGGTCCTGGGCCTGTGCCTGCATTGGCACCTGCCGGCGTTTCTGGCGGTGTGGTACGCGTCGAACATGGCGTCGTTCGCCGCCAACAACCTGTCGGCCTGGCGCGCCATCCGCCATACCGCGAGCTTTGCCGGGTTCCGCGCGCTGGGTGGGCGCTGGCTGTCCGGGCTGGACGGGATCTGGCGGCTGACGCTGGCGACCAGCGGCAACCAGGCCGTGGCGGCGCTGACCTCACGCATGGGGGTGCTGCTGGTGGGCGCGGCGCTGGACCCGGCGGCGGCGGGGATCTACAGCGTGACCTGGCATCTCTGCGACGCGCTGGCTCAGCCGGCGCAATTGCTGACGCCGGCGCTGTATCCCGAGCTGATCCGGCTGCGCGACGGCAAGGATTGGGTATCGATGCGGCGGGTGATGCGCCGGATCTTCCAGGCGCTGGGGGTCTTTTCGGTCGTCGCGCTGCTGGTCGCGTTCTGTATCGGGCCGTTCCTGTTCCGCACCCTGCTGGCGATCCACCGGCCGGACACGCTGTCGCTGCTGATGCTGCTGAGCAGCGCCGCGATCCTGGATCTGTGGGACGTGCCGCTGGAACCGCTGCTGGTCTCGCTGGGCTGGGCGCAGCATCTGTTCGCCGGACGGGTGGCGGCGACGGTCCTGTGCATGCCGGTGCTGTACGGACTGGCGCATCTGTGGGGCGTGGACGGCGCGGGAGTGGCGACCCTGCTGGCCGAGGCGCTGATCCTGGCGACGCGTTTCGTGCCGTTCCGGCGCCTGCAGCAGCTATAGAATCCGTCGAGGCGCGTTGCCGCCGGCCCCGTCGCCCGGGGCGGCCGGGCGGGGCGACGGCCAGGCGGTCAGGCGGCCTGCTGGGGGCCGCGATAGCGGTCGAACATGCTCATCTGATGCACGCAACTGAGCGTGCAGGTGGGGGCGCAGGATTTGCTGGCATGGTATTCGCGGCGGATGTCGGCGGGGCCGTATTCCAGCAGCGGGGTGCCCGGATAGCCGCGCTGCTGCGAGCACCAATGCACCATCCCGTCTTCGGTCACGTAGAGGTAGCGGGCGCCGGCGCGGCATTTCCAGTCATTCGGCTGCCCATGCATCAAATTCTTCTGGAACAGCCGGTAATTCAGCGTATGGACCAGCGAGGGCGAGATTTCGGTCACGCGCCGGTAGGCCTGCATCTGCGCGTCGCTGAGCGCCTTCAGCGCCCCGTGATCATCATGCAGCACGCCGACCGAATGCTGCAATCCGTAGCGGGCGGCCGTCTCGGCGATGGTGACCACGTCCTGGGTGCGCTCGCCGGTCACGCCGAGGACCGAATTCACGTTGACCTTGAAGCGGGCATGCTGCTGCAGCAGCGCCAGCCGCCCCTCGACCGAGGAGAGGCTCTTCATCGAGACCTCGTCGGGGGTCAGGTTGTCGATGCTGACCTGCATGCCCTGCAGCCCGGCCGCGTTCAGCCGGTCGATCCAGCCCCGCGACAGGCGGAAGCCGTTGGTGATCATGGTCACGATCATGCCGTGGTCGCGGGCGATGCGCACGATCCTGTCCAGGTCCGGATGCAGCAGCGGCTCGCCCCCGGTGAAGGTGATCGAGGCGGTGCCGAGCCCGGCCAGGTGATCGACCCGGGCTTTGAGGTCCGCGAAGGGAACCGGGGCCGAGAAATCGTCGTACTCGTTGCAGTAGCCGCAGGCGAGGTTGCAGCGGCGCGTCACCACCACCTGGGCCAGCAGCGGCGTATAGCGGGTGCCGATGGCCTTGGCCGCGAAGCGCGCGCCGGCACGGAGATTTTTCAAGCGGGAGGCCAGGGACATGTCGTTCATCGCTGCATCGGCGCCCGGAGGGCGGGGAAAAGGGGCGCATCATAGGCAGGGTTGCGACCGAGCGAAAGCCACGATCGGACATCAGGCCGCGCCATGCCCGATCGTGGCCGTGGCGCCGGCCGCATGCTCGGCGATCAGCCGGTCGTACCAGTCTTCGAGCAGGCGCGTCTGGCGGTGCAGGTCGAAACGGTCGGCGACGAAGGCGCGGGCGTGGCGCCCCATGGCGGCGCGGCGCCCGGCATCGGCCAGCACCGTTTCGATGGCAGCGGCCAGGGCCTCGGCGTCGCGGGGCGGGACGATCAGGCCACTGCGCCCTTCGTCGATGGTTTCGGGGATGCCGCCGACCCGCGCGCCGATGGACGGGACGCCGGTGGCCGCGGCCTCCAGCGCCACCATGCCCAGCCCCTCGACACGGCCGGTGGCGGTTTCGAGGCTGGGCACGACCAGCATCGCGGCGCGGCGCATATGCGCCAGCACGACGTCATGCGGCTGCGGGCCCAGGAAGGACACGCGGTCGGCGATGCCCAGCGCCGCCGCCTGTTCCATCAGGCGGCCCTTGAGCGGGCCATCGCCGATGATGGCGAGGCGGGCCCGGCCGTGCCGCGGCGCGAGGCGCGCGAAGGCCCGCAGCAGGTACGTCGTGCCCTTGAGTTCGACCAGCCGGGCGACATGCAGGATGGTGGGGGTTTCCTGATCCGGCGCACGCGGGCGGATGGCGGCGCAATCCACCCCGATATAATGCACGTGCGTGCGCTCGGCCGGAAAGCCCAGCGCCAGGGCGCGGGCATGCAGGAAATGGGAATTGCACAGGAAAAGCTGCCCCTGACGGGCCAGCGCGCGCCGATGGAGCGGATAATTCGCCCAGGCGGGCGAGCGCAGGAAATGCGCGGTCGCGAGCGTGACGTCGAAACCGTGGAAGGTGGTGACCAGCGGCACGCCGAGACGGCGCGCCAGCGGCAGGGCATAGACCCCGTCCACCCCGAAATGCGCATGCACCAGGGCGGGGCGATGCCCGGCCAGCAGCCGCAGATAGGGCGCGGGACTGCGCGTGAGCATCTGGGCGCCGATGCGGGGATAGACCAGATGGCGCAATCCTTCGGACAGCAGCACGGTCCGGGCGCCGTCGGGTCCGAGGCCATAGCGCAGGCGACCGGTATAGAGGGGCGCATGGCGGCGCAGGGCCTGGGCCTGCTGGACGATGAAGGTTTCGGACAGACGAAACAAATTCTGACGAAAGAGAACGATGTCGCGCAATACGGCCCCCTGTTGGCCTGGTGCGGCCGGGTGGCACCCTACAGAAACGGCGGGACGAGGCGAAGGGGGCGCGATCGGGTCTGGACAGGCGCGGTCCGGGGCCATAACCCGTAGCCTGTCCCCCTTCCTTTTTCTGCGGACGCCCGCGGGCGTCCGGCGCCGGATGCCATGACGATACCCGCCCGCGTGCATTTCTGCTGGATCGGCCCGACCCTGCCCTGGGCCTATGTCTTCGCCGTCCTGTCGGCGGCAGCCCGGAGCGGGATGGACGAGGTGATCCTGCACCATACCGATGCGCTGGCCGAGGGACCCGAAATCCGGGCGCTGCGGGCGGCGGCGCGGGTGCGGCTGTCGCGGATCGACCCGGCGGCCTATCTGGCGTCGGTCGAGCGGGCGGCGGGGATCGCGGAGGGGCGACTGAGCGCGTTCTACCAGTCGGTCCCGCGTCCGGTGCAGCGGGCGGATATTCTGCGCGTGGCGATCCTGTATCGCGAAGGCGGCGTGTATCTGGACCTGGATACGATCACCGTCGCATCGTTCCGGCCGCTGCTGGGGGCCGCGCAGTTCGTCGGCACCGAATTCATCGTCTGGCCGCAGGCGGTGTGCGCCACACGCGACTGGCGCATCCGCGCGCGGCACGTGGCGCTGGCCGCGCTGCGCAGGGTGCTGCGCACCGTCCCGCTTGGCTGGAAACTCTTCCGGCGGGTTACGCATCTTTACTACCGCGGGATGAACAACGCCGCGATGGGCGCACAGGCGGGCAGCCCGTTCTTTGCGACCTGCCTGCGGCACATGCTGGCGATGTCGCCGCAGGAGCGGGTACGGCCCTATGCGCTGGGGCCGCATCTGCTGGACGCGTTGGCGGCGTGCGGGGAAAGCGGCACGTTGACGGTGCACGACCCGGCAATCTTCTACCCGATGCCGCCCGAGATTTCGGAACATCTGTTCCGCCGCAGCCGGCATGCCCGCGCGCAGGACGTGCTGCAGCCCGGAACCTGCGTGGTGCATTGGTATGCATCGGTGCGCACCAAGCAGCGCGTCGCGCGGATTACCCCCCGGTCGGTCCGAGCCGACCGGGAGCGGCAGCTATTCAGCGCGCTGGTGAGCATGGTTCTGGAAACCTTGCCCGACGAGGACTAGGCTTTTCCACTGAATACCGGTTCGGTGGAAAAGCTCTATTGTCCCGATTCCGAAATTCGCAAGCGAATTTTTGAATCGAAAGGATAATAGAATCAATATTTTAGTGGCCTGCTGATCCGAGAAATTCTCATAAGAATTTCTCGGGCAGGACACTATGTTGTTATTTCATCAAGCATCTTCGCCCGTTCAAACGAGCATGCCGCCACCATCGACGACGAGCACCTGCCCGGTCGAAAAACCCTGTTCCATCAGGAAAAGATAGGCCTTGGCCAAATCGGCGGCTTCGCCGATCCGTCCGACGGGCAGGGCCTGGGCGGCGGCCTGGTATATGGCCTGGCGCTGGGGGTCGGGCATGTCGCGCCAGAGCGGCGTGCGCACGAAGCCGGGGGAGACGATATTGACACGCAACGGCGCCAGTTCCACCGCCAACGCGCGGGTCAGGCCCTCCATTGCCGCGCAGATGCTTGCCCCCAGGGTCCAACCCTGCTGAGGCGGGCGGGCGCCCGCGATGCCGGATGTCAGGACGATCGAACCGCCTGGCCGGATTGCGGATGCGGCAAATTTCGCGGCAGCCAGCGCGCCCCAATAACGGATTTCGAAGAAATCGCGTGCGCTGTCCAACGTGAGATCGGACAGCGTGCCGCACAACAATGTTTCGCCCGCGGTGTAGACGAGGTGGTCGAATGGCCCGATCCGGGTGAACAGGTCGCGGATCTGGTCCGCGCTGCGCAGGTCGGCGACGTGGCCCTGGGCGTTGGGCGGCAATTGCGCCAGCGTGGCCCGCACATTTTGCGGATCGTGCGATACGACCAGCGGCACGCCCCCGGCACGGGCGACATCCCGGGCGACGGCCTGCCCGATACCCGACGTGCCGCCCAGAATGACGACCTGCTTGTTCTCGAGAGTCATGTCCATGCTCCATCCCTATGACCGGATGACCCGGCACAGGAAGGATCGCGCTGGACACAGCATGATTCGAGCGCAATCGTGTCACTATAAGCATGACGGACAATCATGATGGACGCGCGGTTGCTGAGCGGAATCGGAACGATGATCGCGGTGGCGGAAACCGGAAACTTTGCCCGGGCTGCGGAAAGCCTGGGCTTGACCCCGTCGGGTGTCAGCCGGGCGATCGGGCGGCTGGAGCAGCGCCTGGGCGCGCGGCTGTTCAATCGCAATGCCCAGGCCACCGTCCTGACCGAAGCGGGGCGGCAGTTCGTGGCCGAGGTGACACCGCTGCTGGCCGGGATTGCCGATGCCGCGGCCCGGACCGGCGGCGAGACGCAGGCCGTGCGCGGTCGGTTGCGCGTGAATTGCGATTCCTGGTTTGCCAGCCTGATGCTGGCGCCGAAGCTGCAATCCTTTCTGGATGCCTATCCTGCGCTGACGCTGGATCTGGTCGTACGCGATACTCTGGGCGACCTGGTGTCGGACGGATTCGACGCCGCCATCCGATTCGGCGTGCCGCAGGCGCCGGGGCCGGTGACGCGCAGATTGCTGGAGACACGGATCCTGACCTGCGCCGCGCCGTCCTATCTGGCGCGGCATGGACGGCCGAACCACCCATCGGCACTGGCCGATCCGGCGCATCATTGCCTGTTGTTCCGCGACCCGGCGACGGGACGGCCCTTCGACTGGGAATTCCATCGTGCCGGCGAAATCCTGAGGGTTTCCGTGCATGGACGGCTGGTGCTGAACGATGTGGCGACGTCGATCGTGGCCTGCATGGCCGGATTGGGCATTGCCCAGCCCATGGCGCTGGGCATCGACGCGGCACTGCGCGACGGGCGGCTGGTCGAATTGTTTCCCGACTGGAACGGCGAATATTTTCCGCTGCATGCCTATTACCCGTCGCGCCATCTGCCGCCGGCCAAGGTACGGGCCTTTCTGGATTTCGTCCTGGCGGAGGTGGCCTAGCGGGTCAGGCCGGCGGCATGGTCAGGTCCAGCACCCAGGTTTCACCCTGGAGCGGCAGGCCGAACACGGCGTGGGGAGCGGTTTCCGTCAGGCGGAAGCCGTTTCGGGCATAGAGCCGGCGAGCGCCGTCCAGCACCGTCTGGGTCCAGAGGGTGAGCCGGCCATAGCCGCAATCGCGCGCAAACGCGACGCAGCGTGCGATCAGTTCGCCGCCGATGCCGCGGCCGCGGGCGAAGGGTTCGACATAGAGCAGCCGCAGCCGCGCAATGCCGCCGCCTTCGTCCGTCAGCATGACGGAACCGGCCGCGACGCCGTCCAGTTCGGCCACCCAGCATTGTTCGCGCCCCGGCTTGAAATCGCGCAGGAAGGCGGCTGCGGCGTCCAGCACCGCGACTTCGAGCCCCCTGCCCCAGCCATTTTCCTGCTGGTAGAGCAGTGCCTGCCGCGCCGCGATCTGGCCCAGATCGCCGGCGCGGAAGGGACGGATGGCGACCGCGCCGCCCGAAGCCGGGTCCAGCCGCAGCCGGGCCAGGGCCAGGGATTGCGCCACATCCCGGCGGCCCCAGCCGTCCTGATCGGCCAGCATGGCGCGCGTGGCTTCGGCCTGGCGTTCGTCGACCGCCTGGAAGGCCGCCTGGCCGGCCGGAGAGAGCGAGAGCGGGCGGGCGCGCCCGTCGGTGCCGTCGCGGTGGCGGACGATCCAGCCGCGGGATTCGAATCGTGCCAGCATGCGGCTGACATGCGCGGGGTCCATGTCCAGAAGGCGGCGCAGATCGCTGGCCAGCACGCGGCCGGCCCGCGCGATTTCCAGCAGCATCCTGGCCTCGCCCAGGGTCAGGTCGGTGCCGAGGAAGCGCGTATTCAGCACCCCGACCCGATGGGTATAGAAACGGTTGAATGTCCGGACGGAGGTAACGGTCTGATCCATGCCGACACCACAGCATGGATGATTGACGGCGTCAACAAATATGATTGATATCGTCAACCATCTGGATGGCGCGCGTCGGCCGTGTCAGGGTGGCCCGTGTCAGGGGGTCGGTGTCAGGGGGCTCGTGTCAGGGGGATGTTGAGTTGGGCCAGGCGGCCGATCCATTCCTCGTCCAGGCCGGAATCGGTAAAGACCCTGGACACCTGGTCCAGTTTTCCGACGCGATAGGTCGAGTGGCGGTTGAACTTGCTGCTGTCGGCCAGCAGATAGCGTTCGGTGGCGTGCTTCAGCATGGCCGCGTTCAGGCGGGCTTCGTCGCTGTCGGGGGTGGCGATCGTGTTGTCGGGCTGCACCGCGCTGGCGCCCAGATAGAGCTGGTCGAACCACAGCCCGTCGATCACCTGTTCGGACAGGACGCCGACCACGCTGCGATTGCCCGCGCGCACGCGGCCGCCCAGCAGGATGACCTGCACCTGGTCCATGCCCATCAGCGCCTCGGCCACCGCGATATTGTTGGAGAACACCGTCAGCGGCATCGGATCGAGCCGCAGGCGGTGCGCCATCTGCAGCACGGTCGTGCCGGCATCGAAGAACACCGCCGAGCCGGGACGCAGTTGCGCGAAGGCGGCATCGGCGATCGCACGCTTGTCTTCCAGACGCTGATGTTCACGCGCCTCGAAGGCGATTTCCATGCCGACCGTCTCGGCGATCGCGGCGCCGCCATGGGTGCGGATGATGACGCCCTGTTCTTCCAGCCGCTGGAGGTCGCGCCGGATCGTGGCCAGAGAGGCATCGACCTTTTCCGCCAGTTCGTGGATGCCGGTCATGCCGTTGAGATAGAGGTAGCGGCGAATCTGCGTCAGGCGGTCGGGGGGCACGATGTTTCTCCCATCGAACGAAGGATTTCACCCGATTTCACTGGAATCAATATTTTAGTGGCCTGCTGATCCGAGAAATTCTCATAAGAATTTCTCGGATCAGCAGGCCACTAGGGCGTGCGGGCGCTGCCGGCAGGATGATGATGGCACGGCCGGAATCTAGACAGGCGCCGGAATGCGGTCAATGCGGCGGCGATGACCGGCACGGCAGGAGAGGAGACGATGTCCGTGGGGGGTGAACGATCCTATAACGTCATATTCATGATCGCATAGCGCAAATTTTTGGCGAATTTCGTGAAAGAATTTCGCTCTTCGATCCAATTTCAATCATAAACGATCATATGATTGACTTGACATGAGGGGTTTCCGCTCGGAATCATTGACGCATGCGGCGACGCCCGACGGCTGGAGGAGAGAACGTGCGGCACGATTCCGGGACGCCCTGCGTGCTGGCGCTGGACGGCGGCGGGTCCAAGACGCTGGTCCTTCTGGTCGGCCGGGACGCCGCGGTACTGGCGGTGCGCCAGGCCGGCGGGTCCAACCCGTTCGACCGGCCGGACTGGCGGGCGGTGGTGGCCGGATTGCTGGCCGGCCTGCCCGACGGGATCGAGGCGGCGGTCTTCGGCATGGCGGGCTATGGCGAAAGCCCGGCGATCAGCGCCCAGCAGGAGGCCGCCCTGTCGGATTGGGGGCGCTGCCCGCATGCCGTGCGCAACGATGTCGACATTGCCAGTACCGGCGCGTTCGGCGGCGGGTCCGGCATCCTGCTGCTGGCGGGGACGGGGTCTATGGTCTGGGCGGCGGACCCGGCCGGGCGCGGCCTGCGGGTCGGGGGATGGGGCCATCTGTTCGGCGACGAGGGCAGTGCCTTCTGGATCGGGCGCGAGGCGCTGGGCACCCTGACGCGGGCGCTGGACGGACGCGAACCCGACGCCCTGTCCTTCGTCGCGCCGTTCTGCCGGTTCATGGGCCTGCCCGACGACCCGGCCGCGACCGCGCCAGCGCTGCTGGACTGGTATGGCGGGCTGTCGCATCCGCGCTCGGACGTGGCGGCACTGGCGCGCGGGGTCGATGCGCTGGCTGCGGCGGGCAACGCGCCGGCGCGGCGGATCATCGAACTGGCCGCGGCGCACCTGACCCGGCATGTCGGCGCGGCGCGGCGGATCCTGGCGCAGCCCGCCCTGCCCTGGAGCCACGCCGGCGGGCTGTTCCAGGGCGATTATCTGCGCCGGACCGTGACCGCGCTGTGCGGCGCCCCGGTTCCCCCCGTGCTGCCGCCGATCGGCGGGGCGGCGCTGCTGGCCGCCCGGCAGGCGGGGTGGAACCCCGATTCCTGCTGGATCGCGCGGCTGGCGGCCAATCTGGCCGGTGCGGAACACCCCGCCGGCCCCCTGATCGGTATCCCGACCTGAACCCCAACCATAGCCCCAAGCAGAGCCAGGAACCAGGAGTGATCATGAACGCAACAGAACGCGGCATCCGCGAGCAGTTCCCGCTGTGGGACCAAGTGGACATGGACCATGTGCGGCCGCGCGCCGGGCAGGTGCATGCGGTGGTGGGCTGCGGCACGTCGGTGCATATCGCGGATTCGATCGCCGCGACGCTGAATGCGCGGGGCGTGCTGGCCCGCGCGGTGCCGGGCAATGAATGGACGCGACGGCGGGACGATTACGTCCCTGCCGCAATGATGCCGCATGTCGTCGCCCTGTCGCGCAGCGGCGAGTCGACCGAGACGGTGGCGGCGGCCCGGGCCAGCCGGGCGGCGGGGATGACGGTCACGGCGTTCAGTTGCGCGCCGGGCAGCGCGCTGTGCCACACTGCCGACGAACTGGTCGTGGCCGACACCCATCCCGAGGAAGGGATCGTGATGACGGCGTCTGCCAGCCTGATGCTGCTGATGGGGCTGCGCTATGCCGGCGTCACGGTCGGGCCCGAGACCACCCGGGCGGCGGAGGCGCTGCTGAACGCGGCCGATCCGCACCTGAAGAGCGTGATCGAGGGACGGTCGCACTTCGTGTTCCTGGGGGCGGGGGCGCTGTACGGCGTGGCGCGCGAGGGCGCGCTGAAGCTGCAGGAAATGAGCCTGAGCCAGACCGAGGCGCATCATCCGCTGGAATATCGCCACGGCCCGGTCAGCCTGATCGACGAGCGGTCCTGCGTGATCGTGCTGTACCATCCGGACACGATCGCGGAGGAGGCGCTGGTCGCGCGTGAGGTGATGGCGAAGGGCGCGCGCGTGCTGGGCCTGGGTGGCCCGGGCACCGTGGAACTGCCCATTGCCGGGCCGGCCGACGTGCGGCCGCTGGTCTGCCTGCCGGTGCTGCAATTGCTGGGCGAATATGTGGCGCGGATGCGCGGGCTGGACACGCTGGCGCCGCGGCACCTGACCAAGGTCGTGACGATCGGCTGACCGGGCGCGGTAGGAGGAGGCGACCTGCAACTAGGTCAGTGGGCTGGCGCTGGCGCTGCTGGTCATGGCATTCTGCGGCGGGGCGGTGATGCCGCAGCTTTATGTCCGGCTGAAACCGATGGCCGGGTTCCGGGGCATGTTCGCGGCGCCGATGCTGCCGTCCTACCTTGCCATTCTTCTTTGCGGCCGCCATTTCGGGCGCGAGCGGCCGCCGACACCGGAGCGATGATGACCCACTTGCCGGAACTGGATGGCCAGATCGTCCTGCCCGAACGGATCCTGCCGGGGCGCATCGCCTTCGACCGGCGGATCCGCGCCGTCACGGCGCGGCCGGACGCGCCGCGACGCTATATCCTGCCGGGCTTTATCGACGGGCACGTCCATGGCGGGGACGGCGCCGACACGATGGACGGGGTGGCGGCGATCCATCGGCTGTCGCGTTTCCATCTGGCGCACGGCACCACGACGATCCTGCCGACCACCATCACCCGCCCCTGGCCGGACGTGATGGACGCGCTGCGCGCGATCGCCGACGTGTGCCGGACCGGCGTGACGGACGGACCCGCCATCCATGGCGCGCATCTGGAAGGGCCGTTCGTCAGCCCCCACAAGCTGGGCGCGCAGCCGCCCTTCGCCATCGCCCCCAGCCCCGACAAGGTGCGCGAGGCGGTGGAGACCGGCATCGTGCGCGTGGTGACGCTGGCGCCGGAACTGGAGCATGCCGAAAGCGCCATGCAGACGTTCGCCGAGGCGGGCGTGCGGGTCAGCCTGGGCCACATGACGGCCGATTACGACCAGGCGGAGCGGGCCATCTGCACGATCTGCGCGGCGGGCGGCACGGTGGGGGCGACGCACCTGTTCAATGCCATGTCGCCCATCGAGGGGCGCAGGCCCGGCCCCGTCACGGCGCTGATGTGCAGCGACGTGGCCTATGCCGAGATGATCTTCGACACGCATCACGTCCATCCGGCCACGTTCCGCCTGGCATCGCGGATAATGGGCAGCCGGCTGCTGTTCGTGACCGATGCGATGCGCGGCGCGGGCCTGCCGGACGGGCCGAGCCAGTTGGGCGGGCAGGACGTGACGATCAGGGACGGGGTGGTGCGGCTGCCGGGCGGATCGCTGGCGGGCAGCGTGCTGACCCTGGATGTCGCCCTGCGCAACGCGGTGGAAAGCGGCGGGATGTCGCTGCCGCGCGCGGCCGGACTGGTCAGCTTCAATGCGGCGCAGTACCTGGGCCTGCATGACCGGGGCGTGCTGGCGGTCGGGCGCAGGGCGGATTTCGTCGTGATGGACGAGCGGCTGCGGGTGCAGGAGGTGTGGGTCGAAGGCAGGCGGGTGGCGTGACCGCGCTCGGGCCCCGGGCATCCACGCCGGGCCCGAGCGACGGGGGACCGATCGCCGGGGAGCCGATCGCCGGTCGCAGGGCTTGTGATGCAGCCCCTTACGGGGCGGCGTCGACCAGGGCGCGTATGCCGGGGACGATGGCGATCAGCAGGCCGCCGGGGGGCAGCGGATTGGCGTCGGACGCGGTGAGATGGGCGCAGGATTCATAGGCCCGGTCCTGTACCGCGAATTGCCGCGCGGCTTCGGCCCGCCAGGCCTGGCCATGGCGCCCCGGTTCCATCGCCTCCAGCCCCAGCAGCGCCAGCGCCGCGAGTTGCCGCGACACCGGGCGGGCGGCCTGGAGGGCCGGCGTGGTGGCGATCCGGGCATAGGCCATGTCGTTGCCGGCATAGGCCATCAGGCGCGCGCGCAGGGTGTCGGCCACCGCATGGTCGCCGGCGGCGTAGCGGGCGGCCATGCCGTTGAAATCCATGGCCGCGAAACTGTCGGGGGCGGCGATGGCGGCCGGGGCCTTCAGCATGGCGTCGCCGCCATGGGCGGCCAGGCGGTTCAGCCCGTAATTGCGCACCGGCACGGTGACCGAGGTCAGGATCGTCAGCGGCGTCACGTCGGCCGGCGTCAGCAGCGCGATCATCCGGTCGGTGTTGGTACCGGCGGCCAGGCCCGTGACCTCCAGCTCGTGCTGTATGGCGGGTAGGCGGCGTTCCATGTCCGCGACGTCATGCACGCCGGCCGGGGACCAGAACCGTTCCGCGATGGCGGCCGAGCGGGGCCAGAGCCGCGCATCGACCATTTCGTCGGAAACGACCTCGCTCCAGAGCGGGGCCTCGCCGCCCAGCACCAGCGCCTGCTGCGCCGCGTCCAGCGGCGGCGCGTGGGGGTCGATGGTGAATGCGTCGACCAGAGCGCCCATTTTCGGCCGGGCCGCGATCGCGTCCTGCGGGGACAGGCCGTCGGCCTTGGGATCCATCGGATCGACCCGGTAATGCTGGGCCGAAGGGCGGAGCAGATCCAGGTAATAGCCGGAGGAGACCACGACCGGGTGGCCGGCGCGGGTGGCCGAAGCGATCCATTTCGAGCTGCGCCAGGCCTCGACCACCACGTTCTTGGGGATCGGGGCCTCGCTGACCTCGTCCCAGCCCATCATGATCTTGCCCTGGGCGGCCAGCACGTCCTGCACCTGGGCGGTGAAGGCGGCCTGCAGGGCGGGGGCGTCGGCGAAGCCGTGGGCCTTCATATAGGCCACGATCCTGGGATTGGCGGACCATTGCCGGGACGAGACCTCGTCCCCGCCCGAATGGAAATAGCGGTCGGGAAAGAGGCGCCCCATTTCGGCATAGAGCGCGCGGGCGAAGCGCAAGGTCTGTGGCCGGGTGGGATCGAGGGCGGGATTGTTCAGGTTGATCGTCTTCGCGCAGCTTGCCGTCGTTTCGCCTGAGGCGGATTCGGTGGCGCAGGTCTGGTGCCATCCGGGGGTCAGCGGCACGGGCTGCTGGGCGGCAAGTTCGGGATAGGCTTCCAGAATCGCCAGCGTGTGGCCCGGTATGTCGAATTCGGGCACGATGCGGATGCCGCGATCGGCGGCATAGGCGACCACCGCGCGGATCTGCGCCTGGGTGTAATATTGATGATGGCCGCCGATCTGCTGCAATTTCGGGAACAGGCGGCTTTCGACCCTGAAGCCTGTGCCGTCGCTGAGATGCCAGTGCAGCACGTTCAGCTTGGTCAGTTCCATCGCGTCGAGCTGACGCTCGATCGTGTCGACCGACATGAAATGGCGCGATACGTCGATCATGAGACCGCGCCAGGGGAAACGCGGCGCGTCGTCGATGCGGGCCATCGCCAGCGAAGCGCCGGCGGAAGAGGAGGACGCGGGCTGGACCAGTTGCAGCAGCGTGGCCAGGCCGTGGATGACCCCGGCGGGGCCGTCGGCCGCCAGCGATGCGCCATCCGCCGCCACCGACAGGCGATAGGCTTCGCGCGCCCGCACCGAGAGCCAGGCGGGATCGCGCCCGTAGCGGATATGCAGGATGGGCGTACCGACGGGCGGCGTGCCGGCCAGGACGACGGCACTGCCGGACAGGGCCTGCAGGCGATGGGAGAAGCGGGCCAGGGCCCGCCGCAGCAGCGGCGTCGCCGGGGTCTGCCAATCGACCGCGATCCCGCCCGCGATGGGGAGAGACTGGCCGGACACGCTGGCCGATTGCGGCATCGGCATCAGGGCCGGCTGGGCGCGGGCGGCGGTCGCGGCGAGCAGGCCGGCCCCCAGCAGGGCCGCGCGGCATGCCGCGCGCCGGACGGCATAGCGGGCGGTATGATGGGCGGCATGATGGGCGGCAGGGCGGGTGGGCACGATCCGAAGACGATCCGTTTCCATGGATGACCTCTTGTCCGGGAAGAAGGGGGCGGCCGGGGCGGCGGGGTGCCGCGACCGGCCGGGTAGGATGGTCCCGTCATCGGGCATGGACATACTGGCCCATGCGCCATGAATGACGCCAGGCCGGCGCGGGCATTTTTTGATCGGGATGCGGGCAGCCCGCACCCCGGCGGTCAGAAGCCGGCTGACATCGAGACGAGGGCGGAAAACCCGCCGCCGACCACGTAGACCGGAGCGGCGCCGGCGACGATCTGCCCGTTCGTGGCCCGGGTGTCGTGGGCCGCGCCGGTATTGCTGCCGGCGCCGGAGAGATATTTATTGTCGCCCAGATTCATGAGGTTGAGCTGAATCTGCGGGTGCCGGGCCGGACCGATGGCCTTCAGGCGGCAACCCAGCGCCAGGTTCGACGTGACATAGGCGTGCAGGGCCTGGTCGTTCATGAAGGTCGTGTACTGGGAATCGACATAGCGCAGGTCGAAATTTGCGAAGAGCCTGCCGTCGTCATATTGCAGCCCGATCGCCCCGGTGAATTTGGGCGAATCGACCGCGATCTTGCCGGCGGTCGGCAGATAGCCGATGCCGTCATTGTAGTTATTGTCGAACGTGGCATGCAGATACTGGCCCGACAGATAGGGGCTGAAATGATGCCAGTGCGCGAGACCCAGTTCGGCTTCGATTCCGCGCGAGGTCTCGCCGCCGACATTCAGCGGTTCGGACACCAGGCTGTTGGTGCCGGGGATGTAGCCGTACGACGTCACCTGGTGATTGACGATGTTGTAGTTGAAGGCCGCGACCGAGCCGGGGGCGCGAAAGGACGTGGTGCCGTTGACATAGATCTGGTCGCGGGGCGTCAGCTTGTACGAGGCCAGGGTGGTGATTTCGGTGTCGGGCGCAGCGCCCCCGATCCCCAGCGATCCGGTGGGAACCGTGCCGAAATAGCTTTGCGTCGTATTGATCCGTTCGCCGTACGGCGCGGGGCCGAACATGTGCATGTAGTACGGCGTCACGTCCAGCGTGACCGCGGGCGCCAGGCGGAAATGCGCGGGGGCCGCCACCGTCATGGCGTGATTGAGATTGGAATTCAGCTTGTAGTAATTTGGGTCGTTTCCATTATAGGCGCCCCCGTCGTAATTGAGGCCGCGCCCATATTGGTGCCATTGGGCGAGCGTGGGATCCACAAACGAGTTGAAGG
Organism: Nguyenibacter sp. L1; assembly: GCF_035199985.1. GTDB lineage: Bacteria > Pseudomonadota > Alphaproteobacteria > Acetobacterales > Acetobacteraceae > Gluconacetobacter > Gluconacetobacter vanlangensis. The sequence continues at coordinate 2,855,835 of NZ_CP127015.1, read as the reverse complement.
TCGTGGCGTTGTAGCTGAACAGGCCGGCGATCGCGTTGTCCCTGCCCCATGCCTTGACGAATTTCGCATCGAGATGGTAGCGCCGGCCGCCGCCGGGACCGCGCCAGCTATTCCATGACATATGCGAGAACGAGACGAAGCCGCGGATCCCGCCATTGCCGATATCGCCAGTTTCGAAACGCGCGAATTCCTTGTTCGCGCTGTGCGTTCCGTTGGCCAGGGACAGGAATCCGCCCATCTTGTGGGATGGATTGACCTCTTTCATGGTCACCTGGCCGCCTACGGCATTGTAGAACGGCGCGTCGACGTCCGGCGAACCCTGCGAGACCGTGACCGGGCCGAGATTTTCGGTATCCACCACGGTGTTGGTGTAGGGCGCGTAGCGGATCGGGTCGGCGATCGGCACGCCTTCGAACACGAAGCCGATCTGTTCCTCATTGCGGATGTTCATCTGGTCGCGCGTCACGCCGCTCTGCGCCCGGGGGGCGGTCTGTACCGGCATCAGGCCGCCCCCCGCGTGGTGTTGGTGTTGGTGACGCCGGTCGCTGTCGCCATGCCCTCGGTCACCGTGATGGCCTTGGGGCCGGTGTCGGCGGACATGCCGGCCGGCTGGACAGCGCGGGCCATGGAAGCGGGTCCCCCATCATGGGCGGGTGCGGCGCGCCCATGTGTGGGCCGTCCGGGCCCGGCATGTCCGGCCCGCGCATGTTTCGCCGCCGGATCGGCCGTCGTGCCGCCGATGCGGCAGGTCCGCAATAACCGGAAACCGCGAAGGTGGAACAAAGGACAGAAAGGCGTCGGGCGCGTATCTTCACAATCCTGATCCCTGTTTGGACGAGATGACACGGGACACCAAACGTTCTGGATTGTCACCATTCTGTAAGGGGGCGCGCATGCGCGCAAGAGGAAAGATCAGATATGATCTTATTTTATGCGTTAGGTTGATTGAATAGCGCCATCCAGTCGGGTCGACCACATGCGTGCGGCCGGATTTCGGCCGATATTCGCGGAGCGATCGACCAACGCACGCGGAATCCACGCCCATTTGGGCGGACGAAAATGATCATGTTCATGCTTGTATATGATGGGAACGGGCAGTGCCCTGGGCGTGGCGCCGCTGCGCCAGCGTTCGATCGTCAGCGTTCGATCGCCAGCGCCACGCCCTGGCCGCCGCCGATGCACAGGGTGGCCAGTCCCTTGCCGGCGTTGCGGCGGCGCATTTCATGCAGCAGCGTGACCACGATGCGGCAGCCCGAGGCGCCGATCGGGTGCCCCAGCGCGATGGCGCCGCCATTGACGTTGACCCGGGCGTCATCCCAGCCGAGTTCCTGGCCGACCGCCAGTGACTGCGCGGCGAAGGCCTCGTTCGCTTCGATCAGGTCGATATCGGCCAGGCGCCATCCGGCGCGGTCCAGGCAGCGCCTGGTGGCCGGCACCGGGCCGATGCCCATCATCGCCGGATCGACCGCGGCGCCGGCATAGGCCGCGATGCGGCCCAGCACCTCCAGCCCCATCGATTCGGCGCGATCGCGGCGCATCAACAGGATTGCGGCGGCGCCGTCATTCAGGGTGGACGCGTTGCCGGCGGTGACGCTGCCGTCGGGGAGGAAGGCCGGGTGCAGGGCGGCCAGGCGCTGGGGCGTGGTGTCGGGGCGGATCTGCTCGTCATGGTCGAAGCGCAGGTCCGCGCCTTTCTTCCGCGGCAGGGTCAGGGGCGCGATTTCATCGGCGAAGCGGCCGCCGGCGGCGGCGGCGGCGGCGCGCCGTTGCGAGCGGGCGGCGAAATCGTCCTGCGCCGTGCGCGAAATCGCGTATTGCCGGGCGATGTTTTCCGCCGTGACCCCCATGTGGCAATCGTTGAACGCATCCCACAGCCCGTCGCAGATCATGCTGTCGCGCAGTTGCGCATCGCCCATGCGCAGGCCCGCCCGTGCCTTGGGCAGGAGATGCGGCGCGAGGCTCATAGTCTCCATTCCGCCGGCGACGACGATCTCGGCATCCCGGCAGGCGATGGCCTGCGCCGCCAGGTGGATGGCCTTCATGCCCGATCCGCAGACCTTGTTGACGGTCATCGCCGGGACGGCGTGGGGCAGTCCCGCGCCGATCGCCGCCTGGCGCGCCGTGTTCTGCCCGGCGCCGGCGGTGAGCACGTGGCCCATGATGACCTCGTCGACCCGCGACGGGTCGAGCCGCGCGTCGCGCAAAACCGCGCCGATGACATGCGCCCCGAGCCCGGCGGCGGGGATTGCGGCCAGGGTGCCCAGGAAACTGCCGATCGCGGTGCGCCTGGCCGCGACGATAACGACATCCTGCATGCTTTTTCCTTCCGACCAGGCCATGTCTGGCGGGATCTTATGCGCGCCGTAGCGCGGATGGTCCATCGTTCCTGCGGCGGCGGCTTGATCCGGGACGGGCAAGATGGTCCAGTTCGGGCATCAATCGCGCCGGCGGGAGGCATGCATGACGAAATCGGCCCTGGTCCTGGGCGGCGGCATGGTGGGGGTATGTACCGCCTGGCACCTGGCGCAGCGCGGGTTCGACGTGACCCTGATCGAGCGGGGCGAGCCGGGACGAGAGACGTCGTACGGCAATGCCGGGCTGATTCAGCGCGAGGCGGTCGAACCCTATGAGTTTCCGCATGACCTGGGGACCCTGCTGCGCGTCGCGGTGGGAATCGGCAACGACGTGGCGTGGCGGGCGCGCGACCTGCCCGCCATCGCCCCGCGCCTGCTGCGCTATTGGTGGCATTCCTTTCCGTCGCGCTATCGGGCGATCGCCCGGTCCTATGAGGCGATGATCCGCCATTGCCTGGACGAACATCAGCGGATGATCGCGGCGGCCGGCGCCGACAACCTGGTCGCGCGCGATGGGTGGAAGGCGCTGTACCGAACCGGCCGGGCTTTCGAGGCCGGGGTAGGCGAGGCGCGCGCCCGGGCGCAGCGCACGGGCGTTCTGTCGGAGATTCTGGATGGCGCGGCGCTGGCCCAGGCGGAGCCGGTGCTGCTTCACCCCATGGCGGGCGCCATCCACTGGCGCGACCCGTGGAGCGTGAGCGACCCGGGTGAACTGGTCGGCCGCTATGCCGCCCTGCTGGAGGCGGCCGGCGGGCGTATCCTGCGCGGGGATGCGCGCAGCCTGACCCGGCACGCCGGCGGATGGCGGGTCGAAACCGCGCAGGGCCCGGTGGACGCGGCGCAGGCGGTCATTGCGTTGGGGCCATGGTCGGATATGGTCGCGCGGACCCTGGGCTATCGGTTCCCGCTGTTCGTCAAGCGCGGCTATCACCGGCATTTCGCGTGGCCGGGCGGGCTGGCCACCCCGGTGCTGGATACCGAGATGGGGATCGCGATGATCCCGATGGCGCGCGGACTGCGCGTGACCACCGGCGCGGAGTTCGCCCATCGGGACGCGCCGTCCGGCACGCGGCAGATGGCGCGCAGCGAGCAGATCGCCCGCGCCCTGCTGCCGCTGGGCGCGGCGGTGGAGGCGCAGCCCTGGCGGGGGGCACGGCCCTGCATGCCGGACATGCTGCCGGTGATCGGGCCGGCCTGGGATCATCCGGGATTGTGGTTCCATTTCGGCCATGCGCATCAGGGCTTTACGCTGGGCCCCACGACCGGGCGGCTATGCGCCGAGATGATGAATGGGGAAACCCCGTTCATCGATCCGGCACCCTACAGCCCCGCGCGTTTCCGGCGGGCGTGAAGCCCGCTCCGCGCTATTGCACAGGGGCGCCGTCGGCGAAGATGGCGACGTGGGAGATCCCGTCGCGTCCGATCCAGGCCCGGTACATGCCGCTGGTGTTGAACGGCGTCGCGATATCCCCCTGCGCGTCGACCAGGATGGCGCCGCCATTGCCGCCCAGGGCGGGAATTTCGTGGTTGATGACGTCGTCCGCCGCGTGGGCCAGCGGTTCATGCAGCAGGGTGACGCGCATGCAGATCTCGTGCGCCGCCACCGTGCGGATATAGAACTCGCCCCAGCCCGTCCCGGACATGGCGCAGCCCGCATTGGCATAGGTACCGGCGCCGATCAGCGGAGAATCGCCGACGCGGCCCCAGAGTTTGTCCGTCATGCCGCCCGTCGAGGTGCCGGCGGCCAGATGCCCGTCCCGATCCAGCGCCACGGCCCCGACCGTGCCGAAATGGCGGTCGGTCGTTTCGTCTGCGTGCCGGACATGGGCGGCGTCTTCCCGCAGGGCCTTTTGCAACTGGTCCCAGCGCCGCTGGGTCCAGAAATAGGACGGATCGACCAGGTCGATGCCCTGCGTCCTGGCGAACGCCTCGGCCCCCTGCCCGATCAGCAGGACATGTTTCGAATGTTCCATGACCGCGCGGGCCAGGGTGATCGGGTTGCGGACGTGCCGCACGCCGGCCACCGCCCCGGCCTGCAGGGTCGCGCCGTCCATGATGGCCGCATCCATTTCGTTGTGCCCGTCATGGGTGAAGACGGCCCCCTTGCCGGCATTGAAGTTCGGGTCGTCCTCGAGCACGCGGATGGAAGCGACCACCGCGTCCTTGGCGGGCTTGCCGGCCTTCAGCACCGCGTATCCGGCATCCAGGGCGCGGGCCAGGGCCGCCTTGACGATCTTCTGGCGCTCGGGCGACATGTCGGCCTTGATCACGCCGGCCCCGCCATGGATGACCAGGACGGGTATCGCCTCGGCCCGTGCCGCGGCAGGCCGCAGCGCCGCCGACAGGGCCATGACAGCCAGCAAGACCGTCGATAACGACGCTGGAAGCAGTCTGTTGGTGGCCTGCCGATCCGAGAAATTCTCGTGAGAATTCCTCGGGCAGGACACTGGCCGGGTCATCGTGAATCCGCGCATGTCGCTCCCTTCGTTTCGCGCAGATTAACATCGGGGCGACGCCGGGCAAGGGGAAATGGAATATTCGGTATTTTCGTTAAATCTTCCGGACATTTCCTGCAAGGAGTCGCGTTGACTTCCTTTTTGTTCCGAACGTAGAATGTTGCCAATGCATTCGTTTCGTACCGGAGAGCGCATCATGAGCGGTCTGATCACGAAGGAAGGTCAAGACGACCTGCTGGAACGCGGATATTCGCGGCGGCAGTTCGGCCGGGTGGCCGCCCTGCTGGGCATGCAGTCGGCGGCGATCGCCGCTGCATTCCCGCATCTGCTCGGCGCGGCCGAGGCGCGCGAGATGCCGGCGGACCGCGACAAGTCGGGCATGATCCGCATCGGCAGCAACGAGTGCTGGACCGGGCCGTTTCCGGCCGGCATCGCGGCCGGCGAGGCGGCGGTCCGGCTGGGAAATCGTTACGAACCCACCCATATGCGCCGGACCCTGATCGAGAACGTCGCCGCGGTCGAGAACGTGCCGGCGACGCATATCCTGCCGTGGCCGGGTTCGAGCGATCCGCTGTCGCGGGTGATCGTGACCTTCTGCTCGCCGACGCGCGGCCTGGTGACGGCGAACCCGACCTATGAGGCGGCATGGCGGACTGCCGACTGGCTGCAGGCGAAATCCACGACGGTGCCGCTGAAGGCCGCCAATCGTTACGCCGTCGACGTGCGGGCGCTGCTGGCGGCCGATCCGCATGCCGGGGTCTATTATATCTGTTCGCCCAACAACCCGACCGGGACCCTGACGCCGATCGCGGACATCGCCTGGTTGCTGGACAACAAGCCCGCGGGCTCGATCGTGCTGGTCGACGAGGCCTATATCCATTTCGCGGGGACGCAGAGCGCGGCGTCACTGGTGGCGCGGTCCAAGGACATCATCGTGCTGCGGACATTTTCCAAATTGTTCGGCATGGCGGGTCTGCGGCTGGGGCTGAGCCTGGCGCATCCGGAGACGCACCAGAAAATGATGCGCTATGACGGCGCGAACCAGAGCGGCACGCTGTCGATCGTGGCCCTGGCCGCCGGCGGCGCCAGCGTATTGCGGGCGCAGGACATCGTCGCGCGCCGCAACGAGATGATCGCCGCGCGCGAGGAGACCTTCGCCTTTCTCAAAAAGCGGGGGGTCAGCTTCATTCCGAGCCAGGCGAACATGTTCATGATCGACTGGAAGAAGCCTGCGGCGCCGATCAGGCAGGCCTTTGCCGCGCAGAATATCGATATCGGCCGGTCGTGGACACTCTGGCCGAACTGTTCGCGCATCACCGTCGGGTCGGCGGCGGACATGAAGGCGTTCTGCGGCGCGCTGGACAAGATCGTGGCCTGAGAACCCGGCGGCGCGGCGTTCGATGCGCCGTCCCCGCCGAAGCCGGCCGGGACGGCAACCGACGGGCAGCCGCTGAGCGTGACGGCGAAATTGACCTCCATCCAGCGGTGATAGGTTTCCATGGCAGTACCGGCGATTACGGCCGGATAGGGCTGGGTGACGCCGTAGGGGAATAATTGCGCCGTGGGCAGCGCGAGCACGTCATAGGTTTCGAACAGCCGCTGGAAGGCGTGATAGATGCAGGTACGGACACGTGTTGCGCCATGGAGCGCCTGGGTGCAGAGCGCGAGCACGCCCGGTTCCATGGGCAGGCGGCCGCCCATTCAGTGCATTCACGGCCGGGTTGCAGGCGCCGATGCGCGCGAGACAGGCCTGCATGACTTCGCGCGCCGACAAGGCGCGCGAACGCCGGGCCGCTTGCAGGGCGCTCGCGGTGAGGGCGGTGATCGCGGTCACGGCGCGAACGGGTGCGTCAGAGGGCCGTGCCGCGCGGCAGGAACCGTTCGACGAGTGCTGCGAACAGGGCGGAGCCGTAGGGAATCGCCGCGTCATTGAAATCGTAGCGCTGGTGATGCAAGCCTTCGCCGGGGCCGTTGCCGATCCGCAGGAAGCTGCCGGGCACGCGGTCGAGCATGTAGGCAAAATCCTCGGACCCCATGACGGCGGGCGCGTCGGGATCGACCTGGTCGGCACCGACCAGGGCCATGGCGGTCTCGGCCGCGAAAGCGGTCTGGCGGGGATCGTTGCAGAGGGGAATGAAGGTCGGCCCGAATGCGAGAACCGCCGTCGCGCCGAAGGCGGCGGCCACGTTTTCGGTGATGCGGTGCATCGCGGCCTGCATGTCGGCCAGCACCGCCTTCGACATGCCGCGCAGCGTGCCGCCGACCCGGGCAGTCTGCGGAATGACGTTATGCGCGTCGCCCCCGACGATCTTGGTCACGCTGATGACCGCCGGCTCGCGCGGCGACACGGTGCGCGAGACGATGGATTGCAGGGCGGTGACGATATGGCACGCCACCAGGACGGGATCGATGCCGGCCTCGGGGCGGGCGGCGTGCGCGCCGACGCCGGTGATCGTGATGTCGAAGAAGCCGCCACCCGCCATGGCCGGTCCGGGCGTCAGGCGGAATTCGCCGACCGGCAGGTCCGGCTGGTTGTGCATGCCGAAGATCGCATCGCAGGGAAACCGTTCGAACAGCCCGTCCTGCAGCATGGCCAGTGCGCCGCCGCATCCTTCCTCGCCCGGCTGGAAGATGAAATGGACGGTTCCGTTGAAATTGCGGGTCCGGGCGAGGTAGCGCGCGGCGCCCAGCAGCATGGTCGTGTGTCCGTCATGGCCGCAGGCATGCATGCGGCCCGCGATCTGGCTGCGCCACGGGGCGTCGCCTGCCTCGTGCATCGGCAGGGCGTCCATGTCGGCGCGCAGGCCGATCGCGCCGGCGCCGTTGCCGGCGCGCAGCACCCCGACGACGCCGGTCTGACCGACGCCGCGATGGACCTCGATCCCCCATTCCTGCAGAAACCTTGCGACCTCGGCCGCGGTGCGATGTTCGACCATGCCCAGTTCGGGATGGGCGTGGAGGTCGCGGCGGATGGCGGTCAGTTCATCGGCATCGCGGGCGATGGCTTCGACGAGGGACATCGGATGATCTCCTGTTGCGAGAGGATCAGGCCGCCTGTTCGACGACCAGCGGCGGCTGCACATCGGCCGGAATGGGACTGACATAGGGCTGGCGCTTCAGGCGTTCTGCATGATCGTGCTTCGCGCGCGCCAGAAGCGTCTCGTCGCGCAGCACGTCGGCGGCCGTGGCCGCCATCACTTTGGCGACATGCACCATGCCCTTGTGGGCCAGGGGGGACTTGCCCTGGGCGGTCAACTGCCAGGAATGGAAGGGCGTCCCGATCGCGCAGGTGGCGCCCAGGGCCTGCACGGTGGGCACGACCCAGCTGACATCGCCGACATCGGTCGAACCCAGCATCGACCGGCCGCGCGTCTCGGACCAGGGAAGGATCGTGTCACAGAGCGGCTTGTCCGGATCCACCGGCAGGTCCATCGCCTTGAAGGCGGCAGCGATTTCCTCCTTCGTCAAGGTCGCCCGGATGGAGGTGGCGAAAATCCGGTCGGCCTCGTCGAACGGGGGTGGGCCGAGACGTTCGAGATTGGCCTGCATGGCGGCTTCGAGTGGAGGATTGCCCAGCAGGTTCGCCATGCCGCTGATGACCTGGCTGGTCACGGTGGTTTCGGTCATCAGCGCCGCACCGTCGGCGATCTTGCGGACCCGGTCGGCCAGGGCGAGCATGTCGTCGAGTTCGGTCGCGCGGACGGTGTAGCGGATGACCGTCCTCGACTGGACGACGTTGGGCGCGACCCCGCCGGCATCCTGATAGGCGTAGTGGATGCGCGAGCTGGGCAACATATGTTCGCGCAGGTAATTCACCCCGATATTGAGCAATTCAGCGGCATCCAGGGCCGAACGGCCGAGGAAGGGAGCCGCAGCGGCATGCGATGCGCGGCCGGTAAAGGTGAAATCGATCCGCAGATTCGCGAGGGAGGCCGGCGGGAAGATCGTGGCGAAATGCGATGGATGCCAGGTGATGGCGACATCGACATCATCGAACACGCCCGCGCGCACCATGAAGCCCTTGCCGGCGCCGCCTTCCTCGGCCGGGCAGCCGTAATAGCGCACGCGTCCGGGCGTGCCGGTGGCGGCCAGCCAATCCTTGACGGCGGTCGCCGCCAGCAGGGAGGCCGAGCCCAGCAGGTTATGCCCGCAGCCGTGACCATTGCCGTCGCCCGCCAGGGGCTGGTGCGCAGCCACGCCGGCTGCCTGGCTGAGGCCCGGCAGGGCGTCATATTCGCCGAGGAAGGCGATGACCGGGCCGCCGTCGCCGGCCTCACCCATCACGGCGGTCGGCAGGCCGCCGACATCGTGCGCGACACGGAAGCCTTCGCGCCGCAATGCCTCGGCGTGCAGGGCGCACGAACGGAATTCGCCGTAATTCAATTCGGGGATATCCCATACCGCATCGCTCAGTGCGATCATGGGCTGATGCCGGGCTTCGACGAAATTCCAGATGGTATCGGTGTTCTTCATTCAGGTTCTCCACGATGATCCGGCCATGCGGCGATACGCGTCATGGCGTGTTGCGACGCGGCAATCCGCGCTCGACGATTCGGGCATAGAGCGCGGCGCCATAGGGGGTTGTTTCGTCATTGTAATCATAAAGCGGGTGATGGGGCGCCGCGCCGTCTCCGCCGCCGGCCAGGATGTAGGCGCCGGGCACTTTTTCCAGCATGAAGCCAAAATCCTCGGACCCCATGACCGGCTGGGCGTCGCGATCGACATGGGTCTCTCCGACGAGTTCGGCCGCCGCGTCCGCATAGTCTTGGGCGTGGCGCAGGTCATTGACGGTGGGCGCGAAAATGAGCCGGAAATCCAGTTCGGCCCTGGCGCCGAACGCGGCGGCGATCCCGTCTGCCGTGCGCGCGATCAGCGTCTTGATCTGCTCCATGATGGACGATTTGAAACAGCGGACCGTGCCGCCGATGGTCACGCTGTGCGGAATAACGTTATAGGCGTCGCCGCCGCTCATTTTCGTCACGCTGACCACCGCGACATCGGCTGGCGGCACGTTGCGAGAAACGATCGATTGCAACGCCGAGATCAATTGCCCGGCGACCAGGACGGGATCGATACTGTCCTCGGGGCGGGCGCCATGTGCGCCCTTGCCGGTAATGACGACGTCGAAAAACGCGCCGCCCGCCATGGCCAGTCCCGGGGCGATCGAAAAAGCGCCGACCGGCAGGCCCGGCCGGTTATGCATGCCGAACAGGGCGTCGGACGGGAACCGTTCCAGCAGGCCGTCGGCCAACATGGCCAGGGCGCCGCCGGCGCCTTCCTCGCCCGGTTGGAAGATGAAATTCACGGTGCCGTCGAAATGGCGGGTTTCGGCGAGGTAGCGGGCCGCGCCCAGCAGCATGGTCGTATGGCCGTCATGCCCGCAGGCGTGCATGACGCCCGGCGTCGTCGAGCGATAGCTGAGCTGGCTGGCTTCGTGCATCGGCAGGGCATCCATGTCGGCCCGCAAGCCGATCGAGCCGGCGCCGTTCCCCGCGCGCAATACGCCGACGACGCCGGTACCGCCGATACCACGATGCACTTCGATTCCCCATTCGCCGAGCTTGCGCGCGACGAGGTCGGACGTGCGGTATTCCTGCATCCCGATTTCCGGATGCGCGTGCAGGTCCTGCCGAAAGGCCGCCATCTCGTCGTAATGTCGTTTCATGAATGCGAGAGCCGACATGGGTTCTTCCTGCTGGACGGGGTCGGTTACAGTTCGACTGCGAGCGGCACGGGATCGGGACGGGCGGACCGCGTGCCATGCGCCACCCGCCGGTTCAGCAGCAGCAAGGCCGCGACGTAGAGCGGGCTGGCCGCGATCGCCACATAGGCGGGAACCATGACATCGCCGGTCCTTGCGATCAGCCAGGTCACGAAAGGCTGTGTCGAGCCGCCGAAGATCGACACGGCCGACGCGTAGACCACGCCGAAGATGAACGCGCGCCGATGGTCGGACAGGGCATTCATCATGATTTCGAAGGCCGGCCCCGTGGTCACGCCCGCGGACGCGAACATGAAGACGTTCAGCAGGACCTGGCTGGCCATTCCGGGGCAGAACACGGCGAAATGATAGAGCGGATAAGCCATGACGACATTGGCGAATCCCGTGGAGATGAGCACCCGGGCGGGCGGCCCGTGGGCCAGAAAGCGGATTCCGACACCCATGGCGCCGATGCCGGCGGCCAGGCCGAGGCACATGCCCAGCATGCCGGTGCGCGGGGGCAGGTGCAGAACGGCGATCGCGTAGCTGACGCCGAACTGACGCAGGTAATTGGTGATGGTCCCGCTGGTGACCGCCAGGAACAGGAAAAGGACGATGGCGGGATCCGTTCGTTGCTCGTCGATTGCCGATCCGGCCGGGCGAGCGGAAGAAGCGGCCATGGGCGGCAAGGCGCGGCGGAAGAAAAATCCGATGGGTACGATCGCCAATCCCAGGGCAAAGGGTACCCGCCACCCCCAGTCGTAGAGTTGCTGGTGCGACAGGGTCAGCGAAAGGATCAGGCCAAGCAGGACAGCGGCAAAGGAGGCAAGGAGCTGGGTGACATATTGCATGGAGGCCAGGGCGCTGGCCTGCCGTCCGCTGCCGAGCGAAAACAGCAGATCCGTTGCCGGACCGACTTCTCCCCCTTCGGAAAAGCCCTGTAGAAGACGGGAGACCAGGATCAGAGCCGGCGCCATGATTCCGGCCGACCGATAGGTTGGCGTGAAGACCAGCAGCACCGATCCCAGCGCCATGAGGAGAAAGGACAGCATCAGCGATCGCCCCAGACCCGCACGGTCCGTATAGAGGCCGATCACGCACGCGCCGAGCGGCCGCATGATAAAGCCGGCCGCAAATGTCACGAGGGCCAGGAGCAGCGCCATAAGATGGCCGCCGGCGGGAAAGAAGGCCTGGCCGATCATCGGCGCGAAGAAGGCATAAGCCATGAAGTTGTAGAATTCGAGGAAGTTCCCGACACAGCCGGCGGCAATGTGCTTCGCCCTTGTGCCGGAGACGGACAGGCGTGGTTTCATGTCGGCCTCCGTGATCTGGGGTCCAGGTTTGGGGTCTGGCGGCATCTTGCCGAGCTGGAGAATCGTCGCGTGTTGCGGAATATGCGCCGTAGGGAAGGACGCATGAAAAATCCGATCGTTCAGAAATTCAGGCTGAATCTTCCGCCGATGAAGCGCGGCGGACCGGGAATCCAGAAATAGGTCGTCGTGGCCTGGCCACCCGCAACGAAATACTGGCGGTTCAGCAGGTTGGAGGCGTAGATCGTCGCCGACCAGCGATCGGAAACGGGGCGGAACGTCATATGGGCGCCCATCAGGAAATAGGATGGCAGGCGATAGGCCCCAAGTCCGCCGGCGATCAGCGCCTGCGAGTCGCGGTACATCCAATCCAGGCCGGTTTCGAGTTCGTACGCATGAAACGGGTTGATGCGATAATCCGCGCTGCCGTTCAAAGTCAGTTTGGGAATACCGGAATCGACCCCGTCGAAATCCGTATAGACGGCCTGCCACACGCCGTGCGTCGTGTAGTAGGCGTTGGTCGCCGAGGAATTGAGCGCCTGGAATTTCTGATATTTTCCGCGTTCGTACCCCAGATTCTGCGTCAGGTACACATGCGGCAGGGGATGCAGCTCGGCGCTGAATTCGATACCCCATATTTCAGATTTCGGAATGTTGACGAACATTCCCAACGGGCCATAGCTCGGCACCAGGTACGAGCTGATATATTGCTGACCGTGATAGTCGTAATAAAATGCGGCGGCGTTCAGACGAAACATGTTGGGAACCAGGTCGCTTTTGAACCCTGCTTCGTAAGCGAGGACGCTTTCGGGCCCGAAGGGCGTCAACTGCGCCTGAACGACCGTATTGTTGCCGGTAAAGCCGCCGGGCTTGAATCCTTTGCTCATCTTGTAATACAGGAGAAGCGTCCGCGTTGCCTGCCACTGGATACCGACTGTACCGGTAAACTGATTCGCGGCGGCCCCTTCATTGTGGAAATTCAGGTCGTTGACCCCGAAATGTACCGTGCGCAGGCCGATCAGTTGACGATCGTCGGCTTCGTGATTGATGCCGCCGAAGATCGTCACCCGATAAGGCAATCTATAGGAGATATGCGCATATTGCGTGAATGTCTGTTGGTTCTGGTTGAATGACGTCTCGGACAGGTAACCGCGCAGCGGCTTGTAATCGGTGAAATCGAAATAGAATTGCTGCAACATGCGTACGCGATTATAGTACATGCCGGCCATCCACTGCAAAGGCTGATGGCGATCTCGGGATTTCAGGCTCAGTTCCTGCGAGAACGCGTTCGCGACGATATTGCGGTATTGATCTCCTGACGCGTAGATTGTGCCGTCCTGATCGGTATATTCGCCCTCGCGCTCGGTTTCGTAGGCACTGGTGCTTTGCAGCGTGCCGAAACCAAGATCGCGCGAAATCTTGAGGTCCGCGCCCCAGAATGTATTATGCTCGGAGGGCATCGTGTCAGGCGAGCGGCCGATCAACCTGGCGAATCGAGGCCGGAGGTCCCAGTCTGCCTGCTGGTATCCCAATGTCGGAATATGCTGTACGGCCGGTAGAAAATTGACGACCGGCTTGCCGACGACCACACCGGAATTGTCCTGTACCCAATGCCCGGTCAACAGGACGTCCGTCTTCTCATCGGGGTGCCAGCGCAGCTTGGCGCGCAATGCGCCCTCGTCCGCGTTGCCGAGATGGGTATCGTTTGCAGGACTGGTCTGCCAACCGCCGCCATGCATGGTCTGGCCGGCGATGCGAAATGACACCGTATCCGCCAGAGGACCGGATACGTACAGATCCGTGCGGCTTCTGGCGTAACTGGCGATGTCCTGTGTCACGCCACCATGCCAGGTCGCTGTCGGGTCCGCGGTGTGGATATCGACCTCCCCCCCGGAATCCGCCAATCCGTGCGTCGTGCCTGTCGGCCCCGGCTGGATATCCACCCCTTCCACGTCGAACACCATGCCGGCGGCCATGGTGCTGAGTGGGAAGGCGACGCCATCGATATAGGTCATGACCGACGAGGTATTATTCTGCGTATAGTCGTTGAAGCCGATTCCCCGGATGAAGAAATTCGTGCTGGCTGTTCCCATCAGGCTTTGGATCGTGACGTTCGGCGCCAGATTCTGCAGGTCGGTCAGTCCGACGACACCTTTTCGAACGAGGGTTTCGGCAGTAATGCGCGTCGTGGAATCCGCGATATGCTGAGCAGCGGCGAAATGGAAGGCCCGTCGGGCCCCATTGACCATGACGGCCTCGGCAGCGGCGGGGATGACGGGGTGCGCACGCGTCGATGTCGATGTCGATGCCGGCGCCGGTGCGGCCGGCCGGTTCGCGGGATGGAGCCGATGGCGCGGCGTGGCGGCGCGCAGGGAATGCGTCAGGCCGGTGCTTGCCAGCATGCCGAGGAGGAGCACCGTACCGGCCGGCCTTGCACGGCGCATCATGCAGGCAAGAGCAGAGACGCCATGATACCGGACGGAAACGATCATATGCGGTTTTCCGATAATGCGTTGAGCCGAGAGCGCATGTTTCCGCGCCGGGAATGACAGGCGGCCTGTCGCTCTCGCCTGTGCGTTTCTGCCGCTGGTCAACATGGTGTCATGCCGGAGCGCGCCTTATGTCATCGTGCCTGCGGGGAACTATGTGCAATCGCCAACCATTTCCGAAGCGAAATTAGGTTGCACCGCGTCAACCAAATGGTTGATCCATGTCAGGAGACGTGACAAAATTATTTCCATGTCGCGAGGTCGGTGCCGCCCGGATATCAGACGTCTTCTGAAGCTTCGGCATTTCAGGATGGTCGAGGTTCTGGACAGCACGCGCAGCATGCGAGAGGCCGCGGCGCGGCTTGGCATCTCGACAGCCGCGGTATCCAAATCCTGTATCGAAATCGAGACGATCATCGGCGCCAGACTGTTCGAGCGCGTAGGCGGCCGTCTGGAGCCGACCCATCTGTGCCATCGGGTCCTGACGGCGGCGCGACGTGTTGACGCCGAATTGATCGCATTAAACACCGACCTGCAGTATCTGGACAAGAGCCTGCGCGGGAAAGTCACCATCGGCTATCAGGCGCCGGCGTTGCATGCCTGTCTTCCGACATGGTGTTCGATCATCACGCAGGCCCATCCCTATCTGGCCCTGAGATGCGAATACGGGATGAGGCGCCACCTGCTCATGGGACTAGAGGCGAATAAATTCGACCTTATCCTGGCGGATCTGCATGGTATCGAATCCTGGCCGCGGCTTGCCAGCCAGGTGCTGGCCGTCGAATGGTGCGCAGTCAGTACCTGCGACCGGGATATGTGCTTTTCGGAGGTCCTGGATAATTGGAAGATCTATCAGGACCGGCTATGGATGCTGCCTGTGCCGGGGATGGCGATGCGCGAGCGGTTCGATTCGACCTTGAGGGCGCGTGGCTTGAAACCTCCGGAGAGAATCATGGAAATAAACTCTCCCATTTATATCCGACAGATTCAAATGGCGACGGATGCGTTGGTCCTTTCGCCGCTTTCGATGCTGGATCGACCCCATGAATTGAGATTCGACCAGTCCGGCACGGCGTCGGAAATCGTCATGGAATTGGGCGTGGTCTGGGCGCGCGACAAACGCGTGACGCCGCCCGTGCAATTTGTCCTTGATACGATCCTTAGGAATGCGCCCAGGCGAGCATAAATCAGCCACATGGATTTGAGAGCGCATTGGGGACCGGATGGGTCGTTTCACGACGAAGTTGAGGTGCGGGGAATGGGCGCCTCCTATACGGGTGAAGCTGTAGACCCTGAGGAGCCATCGTCATGCCGTATCGTCCCCGGTGCGCCTTCGTAACCATCGGCCAGACCCCGCGGACCGATATCCTGGACGAGGTGCTGTTGATGGCGCAGGCGACGGATCTGAATTTCGACGAATATGGAGCGATGAACGGCCTGGACGAGACCGATATCGGTGCGCAACGGCCCAGGGAGGGCGAACGTGGTTTTTATACCCGCCTGGCCCATGGTGGCTTCGTCTCGGTGCGTGCGAGCTTTATCGAGCAGCGGTTGCGCCGCCTGATCGAAATGGTCGATCGACGTGACTATGACCTGATTGTCATGCTGAGCACGGGGATTTTCGAAACATGGGACACGCGGGCACGGCTGATCCATAGTCAGAAACTGACGGACCTGTGGATCAATGCGCTGATTGCGGGACCGGGGCCGATCGGCATCATGTACCATCTGCCGACCGCTTTCGATTCCAATTTGGCGGTCAATACGGCCCTGGTGCAGACCACGCGGATGGTCAAGGTGGCCGGAGAATCGCCGTCGCTGGACGAGGCGGCGCGCCTGCTGCGCGATACGGATATCATCGTGATGCATTCGCTGGGATATAGCGATGCCCACGCGGCCATGCTGGCCGGATTGGTGGAACGCCCGGTCGTGTCCGTTCGCCGATTGGTCGCCGGCGCGCTGCGGACCGCGCTGGATGAACTGCATCACGATGCGCGGCACCCGCCGGCCGGCGATCGTCAGGCTGGACCCGACGTTCTGGACAAATTGCCCGATTCAGCCGAACCCTTGACGCCACGTGAGCAGGACGTCCTGCGCGCCGCGTTGACGGGGCTGTCAAACAAGGAAATCGGCCGGAATCTGGCCATCAGCCACCGGACCGTGGAAATTCACCGAGCGCGCGCACTGGCCAAGATGCAGGTATCCTCGACGACGGAATTACTGCGCCGCGCGCTGGTAAAGCATGGCGGATAGACGACGATATCCGTCGCCTTGCGGCCATCCGGGCGGCCGGAGGACGTCATGAACCAGGGTTCTCCTGGACGATCAGATCGATTGCCGCCGCGATCACGCGTCGGGGTATAAGGACCGGACATTTGTACCGATGCTGCAGCATCACGCGGATGTCTTCGGAGAAACCCACGCAGTGCATGACGATCAAATCGACGCCGAGCAGCACGGCGTCCAGTCTTTCCGTCCAACCGGGGTCTTCTTGAGCGTAGGTGTACGGCGAAAGCCAGGATGTGACCGTCTCGAGCCCTTCATAGGATCGGTACGTGACGGCCTGGCGGGTGGGAAAAATAAGCGCGACCCGGCATAGGCCGGTCAGCAGGAAGATGGCGGGAACATCCATGAGGCGTTGAGGCTCGATGAACGGCGTGCGGAGATTCAACGCGCGCAATTCCGGAATATGGCAGGTACAAAGTGGAACGATCAGATCAAAACCCTGCTGGTCGATCGCCTCAAGCATATCGAGCAGGCAGAGGGTGGTCAGGGCCCTGTCCAGATATATTTCATGACCCGAGCGCAGGCGCGATACCAGCCTTGGCGCGGCAGGCCCTGGCGCCATCGCCGCGAACGCGGCCTGATCCAGATTATCCAGCACCCCGAACTGGGTCGCACGGATCGGGGTACGCGCACGGTCCAGGATAAAGGGCACGATGTCGTCGCGCGGCGATTGGCCGATCGTGACAAAGGCGACTTCCGTCGGCATATGACCCCCGATTTGGCGCGACATCGCAGTCTGCAATATCATCGCCGTTACGGCACACGCCATAAGGGAGACTACGTACCGACCGACGCCGTTTCCCCGTGGCGCAGTTCCATGCCGCCAAGCGGTCCGGCCAGGGCTGGGGCCACACGGATTTCAACGATCCGGCGCAGGCCTTGAACAATTACTGGAAGGACAATGACGACCACTGGAGCCAGGTCTTCCTGTCCGCGCCGGTGCATGCCGTCCTGACCCGCCGGCTGAGCTTCGACCTGACGCCGTACCTGTCCTTCGGCCAGGGGTGGGATGCGCTGGGCGCGACCGGCGGGTTCCTGGCCCCGGCGAACATTTATTTCCACGCCGACGGCACGCCGGTTCCGGCCGGGCAGCAGATGACGCCCTATTTCCAGGCGAACGAGTCCCGCCAGGTCGGCGCGACCGCCAGCCTGAACTATGACCTGGACCGGCATAACCAGCTTCGACTGGGCTACTGGTACGAAAACAATATCCTGAATTTCGCGCTGCCGACCAGCGTGACGATGGCGGACGGCACCAATCCGAGCCCGAACTGGGCGGCGTACCAGGCCTTCGTGGTGAACGGTGCCACGGGAAAGCTGGCGCACAGCACGATCGGGATCGACAGCGGCTATGAGCTGCACAGCCTGTTCCTGCAGGATAGCGCGAAATATCTGAATGACAGGCTGACCGTCATGGGCGGCTTCAAGTTCGTCATGACGAATTACTGGGACAAGGTCGCGATCCAGAGCAACCATTTCGTCACCGGCGAGATATCTGCACGCAACGCAGGATTCGAACATTCCGTATGGCGATTCCTGCCTGCCGACCAACGGCAAGGACGCGGTCATGGCGCCGCACGTCATGGCGAATTTCGGCCTGACCTATGACGATTCGCATTTCTTCGGCTTCACCAACCTGACCGGCGCGATGGTGCGTACGATGCCCAACGGCATCACGACCAACCTGCATCCCGTCACGCTGATCGACGGCGAGGCCGGACCGGGCGCCACGGGGGGCACCCAGTTCTACACGATGCCGCGCTTTACCATGACCGGCACGATCTCGACGACCTTCTGAGACGGATCGGCATGGCCGGAGGCGGCGCGGGTGCGCGCCGCCTCCGGAGCACGGCGCGGAAATCTGGTGCCGCTTCAGAAATCCTGTGGATTTTCCAGGACATGCTGCATATACTGGTCGTAAAGAGACCTGAAGACCGGGCCGGGCCGGCCGTTCGCCACGATCCGGCCGTCGATGCGCGTGACCGGAATCGCGATCGTCGACGCGCTGGTATAGAACGCTTCCGCCGCCCCCAGCGCCTCGTCGCGCGTGAAAGGCCGTTCGGCGAGGGCGAGACCGGCCTGGTCGGCGATCCGCATGATCGTCCGCCGCGTGACGCCGGGCAGAATGGCGGGCGACAGGGTGCGGGTCACGAGCCTGCCGTCCGGAGTCACGATGAAGGCGGTCGACGAGGCGCCTTCGGTGATATAGCCGTCGCGGGTCATCCAGACCTCGTTGGCATTTGCCTGGGCGGCCGCGCGTTTGGCGAGGACCTGCGCGAGCAGGGAGGTCGACTTGATGTCGCACCGTGCCCAGCGCTGGTCCGGCAGCGTGATGACGGCCGCGCCCTTTTCGATCAGCGGATTATGCTGAACGCGCCTGTTCTGCGCGAACAGCACGACGCTGGGCGCCAGGTCGGGCGGAAACAGGAAGTCGCGCTCGGCCACGCCGCGTGTGACCTGGATATAGATCAGGCCGTTATCGAGCGCATTGCGGCGCATCAGTTCACATTCGATGCCGACCCATTCGGCGCGGCCATAGGGGTTGGCGATGCCGATTTCGCGCAGGGACCGGTCGAGGCGATCCAGGTGCGGCCCGTTATCGACGAAGCGCCGTTCGATGACCGCGGTGACTTCATAGACGCCGTCGCCGAAGAGGAAGCCCCGATCCATCAGCGGAATCGTCGCGGTGTCGCGCGGCACGAACTGGCCGCGCACGAATGCGATGCGGGTTTCCGGGGCTGAAGCCATATCTCTGTCCATCCGATCGAAGGCCGTGAAAGCGACCGCGCAGGTCTAAAGTCGCGCCTGGCGGAAATCACGCGCGATCTTCGCGCCGGCTATTCAGGATGCTTATAGGCGACGGCTGCGCCGGACGGGGACGCCCTGAGCGGCACGTGCCGGACGACGTCGCGCACGCGATCCAGAAAGAACCGGGACAGGCGGGAGAGCGCGCGGTTTTCCGCCCAGACGACCGACGCCGCCACGGGGGTTGCGGGCAGGAAGGGCCGGACGGCAAGCTGGAAACGGTTGGTCGCCGCCGTCAGCGGGTCCACTATTGCGACGCCGGCGCCGGCTTCGGCCAGCACGCAGGCGGTATTGCCGTAGCGGACCTCGCTGGTGAATTCGAAGGGTTCGCCGGCCTGGGCGAATGCGTCGCGCGTCGCCTCGCCGAGCTTGGTTCCGCGTTCCAGCGCGATGAAGCGATGGCGCCCGAGATCGGCGGGTGCGATGGCCGCCTGGCCGGCCAGCGGATGGCCGGGGTGCATGACGCAGACCATCGATCCCTCGAACAGGGTCTCGGCGCTCAATCCCGGCTGGGGACTAAAGCCGAGCACGAACCCCAGTTCGGCATGGTGCGTCTCGACGCTGGCGATCACGCCCTCGTAGCGCCGCACGTCGAAATAGGTGCGGATCTTGGGGCGCAGCGCCTGGGTGTCGCGGATCGCGGCGGCCACGACGCCATAGCCCAGGGGCGGCGTCGCGACCAGGCGCAGATGGCCGGCACGGCTGTCGCGCAGGTCGCGGATGCGGCCGACGAACCTGTCATGCATCTCGAAGATGGCTTCGGCGTCCTCGGCCAGGATCTTCGCCTCGGCCGTCGGGTAGATCCGGTTGTTGACGCGCTGGAACAGGGCGAAGCCGGCCTGATCCTCCATCGTCTTGATCGCGTTGCTGACGGCGGGCTGGGACAGGCCCAGCGCCCGCGCCGCCGCCACCGTCGTGTTGTAGCGGATGATGGCCCGGAGGATCTCGATCTGCCGCAGGTTCATCCATAAGTCCGATGAATAGAGGTAGGGGATTTTTTATCGTCGATATAATTGAGACCCCTGGTACAGGATGGCAATAGCTTTCGAAGCGACAACGAATGATCGTGCGACGCGCGGCGGATGCGACGATTTGCGATGAGGTGACGATGAGCCGGATGATTCGGGTGGCGGCGGCGCAGATGGGCCCGACCCAGAAGGACGATCGCCGGGCGGATACGCTGGCGCGCATGATCGCCCTGCTGGAGGAAGCCGCGCGCCTTGGCGCGACGCTGGTCGTCTTCCCCGAACTGGCCTTTACGACCTTCTTCCCGCGCTGGCTGCTGGAGGGCGAGACGCTGCTGGCCCATTACGAACGCGCGATGCCCGATACGCGGACGCGGCCCCTGTTCGACCGGGCGCGGGCGCTGGGAGTCGGGTTCTATGTGGGCTATGCCGAGCTGACGGCCGCGGGGGAGAGATTCAATACCAGCATCATCGTCACGCCGGCCGGCGAGATCCTGGGGAAATATCGGAAGATCCATCTGCCGGGATCGGTCGAGCCCCGCGCGGGCGCGCGGTTCCAGCAGCTCGAGAAGCGCTATTTCGCCTATGGCGATCTGGGCTTTCCGGCGTTCCGGGCCGGGCCGGAATGGTCGGAGGCCATCATGGGGATGCTGATCTGCAATGACCGGCGCTGGCCGGAAGCCTGGCGCAGCCTGGCGCTGCAGGGGATGGAATTGCTGTGCGTCGGGTATAATTCGGCGGCGTACGACCCGAACGGCGGAGAGACCGAGAGCGCGGCATTGCGGACCTTCCACGCGCAACTGGTCGTCCAGGCGAATGCCTATATGAATGCGTGCTGGGCGGTGGCCGTCGCCAAGGCGGGCGAAGAAGACGGGTCGGGGCTGATCGGCGGGAGTTGCATCGTCGATCCGAACGGCGTGATCGTGGCGCAGGCGCAGACACTGGCCGACGAGGTGGTCATGGCGGATTGCGACCTGGATCTGTGCGCCCAGGGCAAGAGCAAGATGTTCGATTTCGCCGCCCATCGCCGCCCGCAATGGTATGGACGGATCACCGCGCAGACCGGGGCCATCCTGCCTGAGGCCGGGATCTCCTGATGGCGGCCCGGCCGAGTCCCTGGCCGCGCGCCGGGCGCGGCGCGCTGCTGCTGGCCGCGGCCTTGCTGGGCGGCGTGCCGCGCGTGACGCGCGCCGCGCCGCCGGCGTCGGCCGGCGCGGCCGTCCTGCGCATTGCCGCCAACCCGATCTATCCGCCGCTGGAGTTCCGCGACCCGCTGACCGACAGGCTGACCGGTTTCGACATCGCGCTGGGCGAGGCGCTGGCGCAGCGCATGACCATGCGCGCGGTGTGGCAGGAGACGTCCTTTCCGCAGATGATCCCGTCGCTGCAAAGCCAGCGGACGGACATGATCCTGAGCGGCTTTTCGGACCTTCCGTCCCGCCGGGGCGCCCTGGATTTCGTGCGCTATCTGAAATCGGGCGCGCAGGTCCTGGTGCTTCGGGACGATCCGATCCACCGGCCGGAGGATTTGTGCGGGAAATATGTCGCGGCCAGCCGCGCGACGGCCTTTCCGGCGATGATCCGGGACTGGAGCCGCGTGCATTGCGCGCAGGCCGGGCACCCCGACATGGTCGTCTATCCGTCGGAGAGCGGCGCCGATGCGCGGACCCAGTTGCTGCAGGGGCGCGTGTCCGCCATGGTCCAGGGCAGCGAGACGGTGGGGTATTTCATCGACATCACGCACGGCGCGTTCCGCCGCCTGGGGACGCCGCTTTCCATGTCCTATCTGGCCATGGCGTTCGCCAAGTCGCGGCCCGACCTGCGGGAGGGGGCGCGGGTCGCGCTGGGGGCGATGATCGCCGACGGGACCTATGCCCGGCTGCTGCGCCGCTGGTCCCTGCAGGAGGACGCCATCGAGATGCCATCCGGAGATACCGCGCCATGACCATCCGAACCGATCCCGTCACGATCGCGGACGCCGCGCGCCTGGTCGGGCTGCGCCGCGTCAGGGCCGTCGCGTGGGGACATGTCGGTTCGGCGGTGCTGATCGTCGGGTTCGTGCTGTGGGTGGCGCGGGCCTTCGCGCTGGGCCAGATCGGCTGGTCCTATGTCGGGGAATTCCTTTTCGTGCCGGCGATCCTGCGCGGGGTCTGGGCGACATTGCTGATGTCGGTCTGCGCCATGGCGCTGGGCATGGCCGTGGGGCTGGTGCTGGCGGTCGGGCGGTTGTCCCCGGCCATCGTGCCGCGCGTCGCGTCCGGTGCCTATACGTGGCTGTTCCGCGGCGTGCCGGTCATTCTGCAGCTTCTGATCTGGTTCAACCTGGCGCTGATCTTTCCGCATATCGTCCTTCCCGGCGTGCGGACAATCCGCACCGTGGACCTGATGACGCCGTTTCTGTCGGCGCTGCTGGGCCTGGGGTTGAACCAGGGGGCCTATATCGGCGAGATCCTGCGCGCCGGCCTGCAGAGTATCGACCGGGGGCAGTACGAAGCCGCCGAGATGGTGGGGATGACGCGGATGGTCGCCCTGCGCCGGATCATCCTGCCCCAGGCCCTGCGGGTCGTCATTCCGCCGCTGGGCAACGAGTTCATCAACATGATCAAGCTGACTTCGCTGGCGAGCATGATCCAGTATCCCGAAGTGCTGCATAATGCCGAGACCATCTATTATGCGAACACGCGGGTGATCGAGCTGCTGATCGTGGCGGGGTTCTGGTACCTGATGATCGTCACCGTGTTGTCGCCCCTGCAGCATACGCTCGAGCGGCGCCTGGCGAAGGGAACGCACTGATGGCGGCGGCACCCGTGATATGGATGCGCGACGTCCATAAATCCTTTGGCGGCAATGCCATCCTGCGCGGCGTTTCGCTGGAGGTCGCGCGCGGTTCGGTCGTCTGTATCCTGGGGGGATCGGGGTCCGGCAAGACCACGCTGCTGCGGTGCCTGGCGCAGTTGGAGATGCCGGAACATGGCGTGATGGCCGTGGATGGCGAGATCCTGGGCCATGTCGAGGCCAAGGGCGGGCTGCACCGGCGTTCCGCGCGGGACGTCGCGCGGCAGCGGCTGCGCACCGGCATGGTGTTCCAGCGTTTCAACCTCTTCCAGCACATGACCGCGCTTGAGAACGTCGTCGAGGGGCCCGTCACGGTGCAGAAGCGCCGCCGCGCCGCGGTCGAGGCCGAGGCGCACGCGCTGCTGCGGCAGGTGGGGCTGGCGCACCGCGCGGGCCATTATCCGGCCCAATTGTCCGGCGGGCAGCAGCAGCGCGTGGCGATCGCCCGCGCGCTGGCGCTGAGGCCGTCGGTGATGCTGTTCGACGAACCCACCAGCGCGCTCGATCCGGAATCGGTGGGCGAGGTACTGAACGTCATGCGCGCGGTCGCGGCGACGGGCGTGACGATGCTGGTCGTGACGCACGAGTTGGCCTTTGCCCGCGAGGTGGCGGACCGGGTGCTGTTCATGGATGGCGGCGTGATCGCCGAGGACGCGCCGACCGAGCTGTTTTTCAACGCGCCGCGGCAGGAGCGCACGCGCGCCTTTCTGGCCGCGGTCCTGGGCCAGGCCAATGATATGTCCGCCAGTGATCTGTCCGCCAATGATCTGTCCGGAAACACGACATGACGATACGCAGCTATGACGAGGTGCCGGTACGTCCGGCGAACATGGCGGGACCGGCGCCCGAATTCCCATGGCCCGACGGCAAGCGCGCGGCGATGATGCTGTCCTTCGACATCGATGCCGAAAGTGCCGTCACCAGCAAGGACCCGGCCCATGCCGAGAAGCTGGTTTCGATGTCCTATGGCGGCTACGAAGCGCGGGTCGGGACGCCCAAAGTGCTGGAACTGCTGCGCGAACTGGGTCTGAAGGCCACCTTCTTCACCACCGGCTGGGCGGCGGACGCGCATCCGGCGATGGTCGAGGCCGTACTGCGCGACGGGCACGAGATCGGCCATCATGGCTATCACCATCTGCTGCCGGACCCGGGATCGCCGCATATCGAAGACGAGCTGCTGCGCGGATTCGAAGCGCTGAAGCGGGGGTTCGGCGTACGGCCCGTGGGTTATCGCGCGCCCTATGGCGAGAGCTGCGACGAACTGCGCACGGCGCTGAAGCGCGAGGGCATGCTGTATTCCAGTTCGTGGCGCGACGATGTGCGGCCCTATCGGCAGGTGCTGCCCGACGGGTCGCCGGGCGTGATCGAACTGCCGCCGACATCGAGCTATGACGACTGGATGCATGGGATGAGCACACGGTTCGGCGCCCGCCCGATCTTTCCCAAGGAGCACGTGCTGTCGATGTGGCGCGACGAGCTTGACGAGACGCGCGCCTGGGGGGCGATGGTGGCGACGGTGCTGCACCCGCTGGTCAGCGGACGCCCGATGCGGCTGCGCCTGCTGCGGCATTTCCTGCATTATGCAATCGAATGCCGCGATGTCTGGATCGCCACCGGCGAGCAGATCGCGCGCCATTTCGAAGCCTGCGAGCGCGCGGCCTGATGGCGGGAGGTCCCTACCGGATCGCGGGCCTGGATTGGGCGGTGCTGTGGGATGAGGCCGCCGGCACCCATGTCTATGTCCGCGATGCCGACATCGTCATGCTGGGCGGCAGGATCCTGTTTGCCGGCAGGGCAGCCGAGCTGCCGGCCGAATACGCGTCGCTGCCGGCCGATATCGACGGAAGCGGGCTGATGGCCATGCCGGGCCTGGTCGACGTGCATTCCCATCCCGCGACCGAGCCGATGAATCGCGGGTTGTTCGACGAGCTGGGCTCGCCCGGGCTCTATTACTCGTCGCTGTACGAATACATGCCGGTCTTTCGTTCGGACGCCGCCAGCAAGCCGGACTGCGCCCGCGTGGCCTATGCCGAGATGCTGCTTTCGGGGGTGACCACGGTGGTCGACCTGTCCACACCGTGGGCCGGGTGGCTGGATGTCGCGGCCGAGAGCGGGCTGCGGGTTTGCCTGGCGCCGATGTTCCGTTCGGCGTCATGGACGACCACCAACGGCCACACGGTGACGTATTCCTGGGACGAGGCGGGCGGACGGCGCGCGCTGGCCCAGGCGCTGGACCTGATCGATGCCGCCGCCACCCATGGCTGCGGGCGCCTGGCGGGCATGGTGGCCCCCGCCCAGATCGATACCTGCACGGCCGAACTGCTGCAGGATTCCTTCGCGGCGGCGACGCGGCGCGGCGTGCCCTGGCAGGTCCACGCGGCGCAGTCCATCGTCGAGTTTCACGAGATCACCCGGCGGCACGGCGTGACGCCCGTGCAGTGGCTGGACAGGCTGGGCGTCCTGGCGCCGCACAGCATTGTGGGGCACGGGATCTTTCTCGACGATCATCCGTCCACGCCCTGGCATACCAAGACGGACCTGGCCGTGCTGGCCGGACGGGACGCGGCGATCGCGCATTGCCCCACCGTGTTCGCGCGGCGTGGCTATGCGCTGCGGGATTTCGGGCGATATCGTGCGGCGGGCGTGCGGATCGGGATCGGCACGGACACCTATCCGCATACCATGCTCGACGATCTGCGCCTGGCGGCCTATTTGGGCCGTATCCAGGCCGGCACGCCGGACGCGGCGTCCACGCGCGCGGTGTTCGAGGCCGCGACGGTCGCGGGCGCGGCGATGCTGGGGCGGCGCGACATCGGGCGGCTGTCGGCGCAGGGCTGCGCCGACCTAGTATTGGTCGATCTGGGACACCCCATGATGCGCCCCGCGATCGATCCGGTGCGTTCGCTGATCTTCTCCTGCGACGATCGGGCGATTCATTCGGTCTATGTCGACGGACGGCAGGTCGTGACGCGCGGCAAGGTTCTGACGATCGATTACCAGGCCGCGACCGACCGGCTGGTCGCCGAGCAGGCGCGTATCGTCGGGTCGGTGGCGCAGCGCGACCGGCTGGGCCGGACCGCCGACATGCTGATCCCGTCCACGTTCGCGATCCGCCAGGCGTGACGCGCGCCGAAGTCCTGCTCATGACGGTGCTGTCCGCGATGGGCATGCTGCTGTGCCTGCCCGCGCCCGTCGTGGCGCGGACGATCGCGGTGGGCCTGTACCCCAGCTATCCGCCGCTGGACATGCGCGACATGCGGACCGACGCGCTGGAAGGGTTCGATGTCGATCTCAGCGCGGCATTGCTGCAGCGGATGGGCATGGCGGGCCGCGTGGTGGAGACATCGTTCGCGCAGTTGATTCCGTCGCTGGAAACCGGCCGTATCCAGATGTTCTTCAACGGCATGATGGATACGCCGGCGCGCCGGCAGAGCATCGCATTCGTCGATTATCTTCAGTCCGGCGTGCAGTTCCTGACCCTGAGCGACGAGCCGCATCGTCCGTCGGACCCGCAAGACATGTGCGGCCGGATGGTGGCGGCCAGCCGGATCACCAGCGAGCCCGCGCATTTGCTGCACTGGAGCGAACGCATTTGCGTGGCGCGCGGCCTGCCGCCCATCGTGCTGTTCGCCGCCGAGAATTCGGCCGACGCGCGCCTGCAACTGATGGAGGGACGCGTGGTCGCGACCCTGCAGGACAGTCTGACGACGCCCTGGATCATCGCGCGAAACCATGGGCGGTTCCGCGCATTGGGCGCGCCGTTCGACATGGCGCCGCTGGGCATCGGGCTGTCGAAGGACGATCGCGACCTGGCCTGCCGGGTACAAGGGGCCTTGAACGGCCTGCAGGCGGATGGCAGCTATCTGCGGCTGATCCGCAAATGGGGGCTGCCGCCCGAAAGCGCCCTGCCCCGCACATCCGGAGCATTGTCATGTCCCACGTAACGGCGGAGCGGCTGCTTGTCATCAATCCGAATTCCTCGGCGGCGGTGACGCGCGCGATCGATGTCGCCGTCGATCCGCTGCGCGCCAGAAGCCCGTTTGCGATCGACGTCATGGGATTACAGGGCACGCCCGCGGGCATTGCGGTGCAGAGCGACGCCGACCAAGTGGCGCCGGACGTGCTGCATGCGATGCGCGCGCATCCGGCCCGGGGCTATGTCGTGGCCTGCTTCAGCGATCCGGGCGTGCCGGCCGCGCGCGAGGAACTGGGCGGCACTCCGGTCCGGGGCATCGGCGAAAGCGCGATCCTGCATGCCCTGATCGTGGGCGATCGCTTCGGCATCGTCGCGCTATCGCGGAGTGCGATCCTGCGGCAACGGCGCCTGGTCCGCGTCATGGGCGTCGATGCGCGCTATGCCGGCAGCAGGGCCATCGACGCCCGCGCCGAGGAAACGACCAGCGCACCGTTGCTGGACCGCATGAGCGAGGCAGCCTGCGGGCTTGTGTCCGACGGGGCCGATACGATCATCATGGGATGTGCGGGCATGGCGCATTTCCGCGAGGAGATCGAAGGACTGTGCGGCCGTCCCGTCATCGAGCCGACCCGGGCCGCCGTGGCCGCGCTGATCGGGGATTGCCTGCTGCGGAACTGACCGGGCCGAACGGGGACACAGGGTCGCCGCCGGGACATACATATCGGCACCTCCTATAAGTTTCGATGATAGGAACAGCGAAATACCGATAAACCATTCCGATTATGATACGAGCAGGCGAACGCGCGCCGTGTTTATTCTCTTTCGGAGATTTCATGGAATCCCGCCATGTTTCCGGAAGGACACTAACCA
The DNA here is from genome assembly GCF_035199985.1 of Nguyenibacter sp. L1. Lineage (GTDB taxonomy): Bacteria > Pseudomonadota > Alphaproteobacteria > Acetobacterales > Acetobacteraceae > Gluconacetobacter > Gluconacetobacter vanlangensis. Next base: position 2,827,848 of record NZ_CP127015.1, on the reverse strand, counting down.
TGATGCGCCATTCACGCGCCCGCCTTTTCCTGAGGACAGCAACCTGTGTCGTCCTGGCCCATTCCATTCAGCTTGCCCGCGCGGAAGATATCGTCAGCCCCCTGCAGGACCGCGAGGAGCGGATTACCGTCACGCGCGGCACGGCCAGCGCCAACGGGGTGACCAATACGACGCCCGGCGGCGGGCTGATGCCGCGGCAGACCGCCGCCAAAACCATCAGCGGCATCACGCGTGATTTCATTGCCAAACAATCGCCGACCACGAATGCCCTGACCCTGCTGAAGGCGATGCCGGGCGTGATCGTGTCCAGCGTCGACCCGCTGGGAACGTCGGACCGCATGAACGTGTCGATCCGCGGCCTGAACCAGACCGAGATCGGCACCACGTTCGAAGGCATGCCGGTCGGCGACAGGCTGTACTACAGCCCCTTTACGTCCGAATGGGCGGATACCGAGAATCTGGGCTTCGTCGACGTGGCGCAGGGATCGCCGGACATCAGTGCGCCGGTCTATAATTCGGTCGGCGGGCAGATCAATGCCGGGCTGCGCAACCCGTCGGATCATTTCGGAGGGCTGATTGACGCCGCGGGCGGGTCCAAGGCCACCAATCGCGCATTTCTGCGGGTCGATACGGGCCGGCTGGGGGCATCGGGCATCAAGGGGTATGTGTCCTTTTCCCATAGCGGCAACGACAATTGGCGCGGCACGGGCGGCCAGACGCGCGACCATGTCGATACCCGCTTCGTGAAGGAATGGGGCGACGGCAACAGGATTGCCCCCTTCCTGGCCTGGAACCTGGTACGTGCCGACCTGTTCACGAATCCGACCCTGGCCCAGTGGAACGCATCGGGGGATTCGTACAATTACGCCGGAAATTATACGTTCGGCAATACGATGTATCAGAAATTCCATTTCTACCGCCGGCAGACGGTCATGATGGCCGTTCCGTCGAACGTCGCGCTGACTGCGGCGCTGAAATTGTCGGTCACGCCTTATTTCATGTATAATCACGGCATCATCAATGGCGGATCGGTGCTGAACGACGACAACGTGTTCTACGGCAACCGGCCGGCGGGGCCGCTGAACCTGCCGTACAGCGTCAATGGCCAGACGACCGTCGAGAATGTCGATCCCTACACGCAGTTTTCGGCGGGACAGAACGCCTATCTGACCTGGACGCGGGGGCATAACACCCTGCAGTTCGGGTATTGGTACGATTATTTCGACCATAACGAGGCGACGTCGTTTGCCGTTGCCGATTTCGCCGGGAACGTCGCGAATTCATACGGCCATGCGCCGGTCCTGACGGCGGACGGCGACGTGCTGCGATCCTTCGACGGTCATATCATCCAGCAGATCAATGCGCTTTTCATCAGCGATACGCTGCGTTTTCTGGACAATCGCCTGACGGTGAATGCGGGATTCAAGGATGTCATGGTATCGCGCAGCGCGACGAGCCTGATTCCGGGATCGCGCTACGCGGTGACGGCGAACGATGCGGTGCCGTTGCCGCAGGTCTCGGCGAGCTACAGGATCACGCCGAACGACCAGATCTATCTCAACGGCACGACGGCCTTCCGCGAGCCCGCTTCGATCAACTCCTATGTCGACATCTTCAATGTCGCCACGGGAAAAATGTCGAGCACGCACAGCACGAACCTCAGACCGGAATATTCGATCTCGGAGGAATTCGGTTATCGCCATTACGGCCTGGTGAATGTCTCGGCGGCATTCTTCAATTACAACTTCACCAATCGTCAGGTCTCGACCAGCGCGCTGGTGAACGGCACGCCGGAGACGTTCTCGCTGAACGCCGGTGGACAGAAGTCGCGCGGCGTCCAGGCGGAAGTCGGCCTGCGGCCATGGCATCATGTCAGCCCCTATCTCTCGGGGCAGTATCTGCATGCGACGATCGACAATAATTTCGCGCGCAGCGGCGACCTGCTGCCGACGAAGGGCAAGACCGCGGTGCTGAGCCCCGAATTTTCCGGAACGATCGGCCTGTCCTATGACGACGGCGCGGCGTTCGGCAATTTCGCGATGACCTATGTGGGGTCGCAATATACGACGTTCATGAACGACCAGCATATTCCAGGCTATGGGACGGCGAACGTGACGCTCGGCTATCGCTTCCATACCCTGGGACCGGCCAGGCATCCGCAGGTGCAGGTCAATCTGATCAATATCGGAAACGAGAAATATCTGTCCGGCGCCTATGGCGTGACACCCAATGCCCGGACGATTCGGGGTGTCTACGGCACCAGCCTGGCCGGCAGCAGCCCGGCCTATTATGTCGGCGCGGGTTTTGCGGCGGTCATATCCCTGAGTACCGGATTCTGACGGGCCGAAAGCGGACCCGCGACCAGGAGGGTCTTCCGAGACGCATGCCGGGGAGGCCGGCCGGCCCCCCGGCGGAATGGTCAGCCATCGATCGCGATGCGGCCAAGGGCCGGATCGTCGGTGAAGAAGCCGTCCAGCCCCAGATCCAGATAGCGCCGGATTTCGGCGATCGATCCCTGGGGATTGCGGGCATCGTCGCCGGCATCGTTGCGGAGCTGGCGGGGCAGGAAGCGATTTTCCGGCCGGCAGGTGTAGGAATGGACCAGGAGGCCGGCGCGGTGGGCGTCGGCGATCAGGGTCGAGGGCGCGAGCCAGGCGCCGGCGGCGTCGCGGGGGATGATGTCGGTATTGGATGGGCCGATCACGTCGGCGAAGGCCCGTACCCGGCGCAGTCCGTCCGGGGTCATCAGGTCGCCGAAGGTCGTGCCGTCGCCGGCGGCGGCGAGGTCGGGGATGCGCTCGCCGCGCTCGCCCATCAGGAACAGCAGGCGCGCCTGCGGGTTGATCGCCTGTACCTTGCCGTACAGCCGCCGGAGATTGCCGGTTTCGAAGGACTGGACTTCGAGCGGCGCGAAGCGCGTATAGTCGTGCGCCGCGATGATGCGCAGGAAACTGTCCTCGGGCGTGTGGCCCAGGCGGTGGAAATGGGTGGAATTCTTGATTTCCGGGATCAACCCCACGACCCGGCCGCGCGCGGCGGACTCAGCGGCGACGAAATCGATGATTTCCTCGAAGGTCGGGATATCGAAATGCCCGTCATAGCGGGTGTTCTGCGGCCGCACCTGCGGCAGTCTTTCGCAGGCGCGCAGCGTCTTGAGTTCGGCCAGGGTGAAGTCGGTGGTGAACCAGCCGGTTTCCTGCGCCCCGTCGATCACCATGGTGCGGCGGCGCGCGGCGAATTCCGGCCTTGTGGCGACGTCCGTCGTGGCGGCGATATTGCTTTCATGGCGGGCGACCAGCACGCCGTCGCGGGTCGGCACCAGGTCGGGTTCGACATAGTCGGCGCCGTCGGCGATCGCCTTGGCGTACGAGGCCAGCGTATGTTCCGGCCGCAGGGCCGAAGCGCCGCGATGGCCGATCACCAGCGGGCGCGGCGCCAGCGACGGCGCGGCCCGCGCGCCGGCTGCGGGCAGGATGGCGGCAGGCAGGATGGCGGGGGCGGCCGTCGCGACCCCCAGCAATCCCCCCAGCCGGCCCATGGCGGATCGGCGTGTCAGCATGTGCGGTACCTCAGAAATTCGCGCTGAGCGTCAGGAAATACATCCGGGGCGCGATTGGGAAGGCGGTATATTGGCCCGAAGCGTTGCTGATGTTCAAGGTGGACCAGCCGCGCGTGCCGGTCAGGTTGGTGATGTTGCCCTGCACCTTCAGCCCGCGCACATGCGGAATGAAGTGGATCATGTAGCCGGCATTGAGGCTGAACAGCGCATAGGCGCCGGCCGACAGGTCGTTGGTGTAGGTCGCATAGCGCTTGCCGATCACGTCGCCGATGAACTGGGCCGAGACATCGCCCCAATTGGCCGACGCCACGAATTTTTCGGTCCAGTCGGGCACGCCCGCCACGTTCCTGCCGGCGGTATGCACGACCGTGGTGCCGTTGGCGTAATTGTCGTTATAGACCGACTTGTTGTAGGACAGGGCGTTATAGAATGAGAAATGCGGCCCGAACTGCGCGGTGAAGGAGAGATCCATGCCGTCGGTCGAGACCGAGCCGACATTGGTCAGGATGGTCGCGCTGCCGACGATCGAGGCCAGGTTGGGCGAGGACGATACCGCCAGCAGGCGGTTCGAGAAATGCACGTGGTAATATTCGAGCTGCCCGCTGATATGGGTCAGCGGCCCCAGATCGACCGGCCGGTTGGTGCGCAGGCCGGTTTCATAGGTCCAGGCGGTTTCCGGTTCGCCGTGATTCTTGAAATCCTCGAACGCCTGCTGGCTGGTCACGCCCCAAGGTGTCGCGTTGCCGTAGCCGGTCGCCTGGAACGCGCGCATGTTTTCCTGGATGTTGGCGAACCATTGTTCATGCGGCGTCAGGTTCCACAGCGCACCGAAGGCCGGCAGGAAGGGACGCGTCGCGGCGATGGTGCCGCCGGGCACCGTGACGGCCGTCCTGGGCGACAGCGATCCGGGCAGGCCGGCCACCGGCAGGATGCCGTTGGTATAGACCAGTTCGGACTTGAAGCCGGCATTGAGCGTGACATGCGGCGAGATCTGCCAGCTATCCTGCAGGTGGGTCGTCCAGGTATTGGTATAGAAATAGTTGGTATACTGGTCGATCAGCGCGCCCTGCTGACGTTCGTACGGCGTGGTCGGATTGTTGATGTCGAACGGATACCAGCGCCGCGCCTGGGTGTTGTTGTTGCGTTCGTACCAGCCGCCCAGTTCGATATGGTGATGGCCGCGCTGGTAACGCAGGGTGGAGGTGAGGCCGCCGCGATTGTCCCAATATTCGGTGGTACGGGTGGCCATGCCCGATCCGCCGAAGACCTGCGAGAGCTGAGAGGCGGAATAAGTGGGGAAATACGCCGAGAACAGCGTGGGCAGGCCGGCGGCGGTGATCGGTCCGGCGACCACGCCCTCGCCCAAATCATGATGGTAGTAGAACAGATTGTCCCAGTGCAGGCTGGCACTGAAATCATGCGACCATTTGACGTAGGACAGGAAATCCTCGCGCTGCGCATCCGAATAGTAGTTTCGATAGTTCAGGCCCGCCGCCTTGTACGCGGGAGAGTTGTCGTAGTAGCTTACGGCCTCCTGCAGGTTCGGATACATGAAGGGACGGACATAGAGGCTGCCGCCGTTCGGTTCGACGATACCGTCCTCGTTCGGTTCGACCTTGTCCGACCAGTCGAAGAAGCCGGTGATGCGGTCGTTGTCCGACCGGTGGACGAATTTCGCATTCACCTGGTTGCCGCCCTGGTGCCCCGCGAAATCCCATGCCCGCGCGTCCTGGCGGGCCCAGGAGACATAGGCCGAATTGCCGTTGCCGAAATCGCCGGTATCGATGCGGGCGAAGGTGCGGAAGGTGGACCAACTGCCGAAGGTCTGGGCAAGCTGGCCGCCCGCGCGACGGGACGGATCCTGGGTCAGGAATTCCAGCGTCCCGCCCAGATTGCTGGTCGATGCCGTGCCCAGCGCGCCGGCGCCGGTGGAGACATTGGCCGCGGCGATGTTTTCGCTGATCGCGGCGCGCTGCGGCGACAGGCCGTTGAAATTGCCGTACGCCTGGTCGCCCAGCGGCACGCCGTCCAGGGTGAAGCCGAGCTGGTTCTGATTGAAGCCATGGATGAACAGCGAGGAATTCTGTTCGTTATTGCCCCAGGGATCGGCGTTCTCGAACACCACGCCGGGCAGGATTTCGAGCGCCTTGACCGGGTTGATGCCCGGCAGGACGCGCTGCATTTCGAGATGCCCGACACTTTGTTCCGAACGGGTGCGGCGGGCGGTTGTCATGATCTGTTCGGCGGCAGGCGCGGGCGGCGCGACCGGCCGGCGGGATGCCCCATGGTGGGCCGTCTTGGCGCGGGTGGGCGCCGCTTGATCGGGGTTTGCCTGGGCATGGGCTGGCCGGGCGGCCGGCAACGCGGGGACGCAGGCAACGGAGAGAACCAGGAGCGCGCGGCGGGAAAGAGGCGAGGAGCGACGATGGAGCATGAGCGAAGAGGCCGTTTTTGCAATGTTAAAATTTCGCCAACGTCCCTATCCGCTGAGCGCACCGATGCCCCGTGAAACTTCGGTGACGATGCACGCTTACAACAGTCCCGAAGAAATATTCCTGAAATAATAAGAAATAACCGCCGTAAAGCATGTTCCCATGGGCGCCCGGATGGAACATCGGGCACCGCCCCCGGCGGGAATGCCGTATCGGTGTCGTCTTTTCTGCAACAGTCGATCGGTTTTTTGCTCTGGCATATGCGCCGTGCTGGGGCATCCGCATCTTGACCGTCGACAACCCGGCCCGGGATGTGGTTTACGGCGGAACGTCTTATCGTGTCGAAATTGAATTGAGTGGGGATCTGAGCGATGGAACAGGGATTTCGTGCGTGCCTGCTGGTGGCGACGATGCTGGCGGGCGCGTTGACCATCGTGCCAGCCGCCCGAAGTGCGACGCCGGTCGAGAAGAAGACCGGCGCGGAGCAGAAGAAGCAGGGGGACGCCCCTGCGCCGCGCGCCGAGGAAGTGAGCGTGACGGGCCGGACGGCGCGGACACGGGCGCCCGGCGGCGGATTGATGCGGGTCGAGACGGCGACCAAGGCGGTGCAGACCATCACCCGCGACTTCATTGCCAAGCAATCGCCCACCACCAACATCCAGCAATTGCTGCGGATGCTGCCGAGCGCCAACGTCCAGGACCAGGATTCCTATGGCCTGTTCTCGGGGGCGACCGAGGTCCGCGGGCTGGACCAGACCAATATCGGCTGGACTCTGGACGGCATGCCGCTGAGCGATATCGGCGGCGGCCAGTTCTATTCCAACGAGGTGCTGGAAGCCGAGGACCTGGAAACCGTGTCGCTGCAGCCGGGTTCGGTCAATCTCGACAGCCCGGTCGTCAGCGCGGCGGCCGGCCTGGTTTCCGCCACCATGAGCAATCCGACCCATACGCGCGGCGGCCTGCTGGATATCTCGTTCGGTTCGTTCGACATGACGCGCGAGTTCCTGCGCCTGAATACCGGCGATATCGGGTCGAGCGGCGTGCGGGCCATGTTCTCGTTCAGCCATACCCAGGCCAACAACTGGCGCGGCCCCGGCATGGCCGACAAGTACCATTATGATTTCAAGCTGATCAAGGATTTCGAGAACGGCAGCCATACCGGCCTGACCGTGTCCTATAACGACCAGGTCAATGATTCCTTCCTGAACCCCAACCTGGCGCAATACAAGGCGAACGGATACAGCAACAACTACCTGCCGTACTATACCGGCGTGAATAGCAACGGCACCAATTTCTACAAGCTGCACGTCAATCCCTTTGCCGACGTGGTGGCGGTGCTGCCGACCCATGTCGTCGTCACCCCCGATTTCTCGATCGACGATACGGCCTATTTCTGGCATGGCATCGGCAACGGCACCGGCGCCAGCCTGCTGACCCAGGGCAGCACCTATTATGGCGGCCAGCCGGCCGCCATCGATCTGGGGGCCAAGCAGGCCGTCGCCCTGACCCCGTCGAACCAGGAACAGTTCCGCCCCGGCAACACGCTGAAATTCAATTACCGCCTCGGGTCGCATCATCAGTTGACGGCCGGATGGTGGTATGAATATGCCAACCTGCTGCAATATTCGCCAGTGAGCTATGTCAACCAGGTGACCGGCGAGCCGGCGAATATCTGGGGCGTTTCCAGCCTGTACCAGCTTCCCGGTGGCCAGCCCTGGAAATATCGCAACTTCCTGAGCCTGTCGCAGGTAAACATGCTGTTCATCGGCGACAGCATGGATTATTTCGACAAGCGGCTGCATATCGACCTGGGCTTCAAGGAAGCCATGATGACGCGGCGTATCTACAACTACGTGCCGAACACGGTCTATAACCGCAATCTCAGCGCGTCCGAGCCGCTGCCGCAGGTCGGCATAAGCTGGAATTTCGACCGCCGCAACCAGATCTACGTCAGCGGCGCCACGAATTTCAAGATGCCGCAAAATACCTCGCTGGTCGATTACTACAGCAACACCTCGCCGGCACAGACGCAGCGCGGCGGCGCGTCGGCACCGCAATATTCGATCTCGGAAGAGGTGGGCTATCGCTATAACGGCGACCTGCTGGTCGGCAGCATCTCGTTCTTCAACTATAATTTCACCAACCGCCAGCTCAGCCTGAGCTTCTATCAGAACGGCGCGCCCTACAGCCAGACGGTCAATGCCGGCGGCCAGACCAGCCGCGGCGTCGACGTCCAGCTTGCCACGCGACCGATCTGGTTCCATCTGCGGCCCTATGTCGCGTTTGAATATCTCGACGCGCGCATCGACAACAATCTGGCTGCAACCGGCACGCTGCACGGCAAGACGGTGAATGACTATCTGCCCACGGCGGGCAAGACCCAGATCGAAAGCCCCAAGGTGCAGGCCAGCCTGGGCCTGGATTACGATGACGGCTCGCTGTTCGCCGGTGTCCAGTTGAAATATACCGGCAAGCAGTACGCGACCTTCATGAATGACAGTTCGATCCCGCAATTCATCACCGACAACGTCAATGTCGGCTATCGCTTCCATTCGGTCGGATTCATGAAATCGCCGCAGATCCAGCTGAACATGTCGAACCTGACAAATGCCAAGCTGCGCAGCGGGATCTATACCTTCCAGACCAATGCCAACACCACGACCGGCGTGTATGGCAGCACCGTCAAGGGCGGTCTCCCCGCCTATTACCTCCAGGTCCCCTTCACCGCCGTCGTCACGATCTCAACCGGGTTCTGATGGCCTGAATGGGCGCGCTGCCGGACGTCCGATGGTTCGGACGTCCGGCCGATCGGCGCCGCCGGCCCTGGGGAAAGGAAAGCGTCAGGCGATCGTCCTTATGCGAATCCTTCCAGAACGATCTTGCCCTTGGCCTTGCCGCTTTCGAGCAGCATATGGGCCTTGCGGAGATTGGCCGCGTTGATCGTGCCGAAATGATCCGCCATGGTCGTACGGATGCGGCCGGCATCCACAAGTGATGCGATTTCGTTCAGCAGCGCCCCCTGTCCGGCAAGGTCCGCCGTGCCGAACAGGGGGCGGGTGAACATGAATTCCCAGTGCAAGGACAGGCTCTTGCGCTTCAGCGGCAACGCGTCGAGCCGGGCCGGATCGTCGATCAGGCCGAAATGCCCCTGCGGCGCGAGCAGGTCGACAATGTCGCCGGCATGCTGCTCGGTCTGCGTGGTCGAGAAGGCGAAGCCCGGCGCGCCCGTGGGCAGGGCCGCGACCTGCGCGGCCAGGGGGGCGGTGTGATCGACGACGTGGTGGGCGCCCAGGTCGCGCACCCAGGCCTGCGTTTCGGGGCGGGACGCCGTGGCGATGACGGTCAGGTCCGTCAGCGCGCGAAGAAGCTGGATGGCGATGGACCCCACGCCTCCCGCGCCACCGACGATCAGGATCGACGGTGACGCGCCCGGCACGGCGCGCCGGACGTCGAGACGGTCGAACAGCATTTCCCAAGCCGTAATCGCCGTCAACGGCAGGGCTGCCGCCCCGGCCCAGGACAGTGACCGCGGCTTGTGCCCGACGATGCGCTCATCGACCAGATGGAACGCGGCGTTGGTTCCCGGGCGCTGCAATGCGCCCGCATAGAATACCGGATCGCCGACCGAAAAGCCGGTTACCTGATGGCCGGTCGCGACGACGGTCCCCGAGGCGTCCCAACCGAGCACGCCCCAGGTTCCCGCTTCGGGCGCCGCGTTCCGACGCATTTTCGTATCCACCGGATTGACCGAGACGGCCCGGACTTCGACCAGCAAGTCGCGACCCTGCGGCACCGGGCGCGGCAGGTCGATATCCTGCAGCGCATCGGGATGATCGATCGGCAGGGGGGTCAGGTAACCGACGGCACGCATGGCTTCTGCTCCGTTGTCGTATGGGCTGTTGTATGGGCAGAAGATGGGGGTCTATGATCGAAGACCGCAAGAACGCACATATAACACCCATAGTATCGGAAATGATACCGTCATGCCCCGTATTCGTCACAAGGCCCTGGATTGCAGTCCCGGCTGCACCGTTGAGGCGACGCTGGAACTGATCGGCGGCAAGTGGAAGGGAGTCATTCTCTACCACCTGCTGGACGGGACGCTGCGCTTCAACGCGATTCGCAAGCGCCTGGCCAATATCACGCAGCGCATGTTGACGATGCAGCTTCGTGAACTGGAGGAGGACGGCTTCGTCACACGCACCGTCTATGCGGAGGTGCCGCCGAAAGTCGAATACTGCCTGACCGAGCGGGGACGCAGCCTGGAGCCGGTCATCATGGCGCTGAAGGTTTGGGGCGATGCGCACACAGGGCCGGCGCGATCCATCGCGCCGGGGAGCGGGACCGCGCGTTCATCCTGATTCTCGGCGCCCTGAACGGAATCAGAATTCGTGACGATTTTCGTTACCAGCCTTTATAGGACGCGACATTTTTTCGATCGACCAGTTGCGGCGGCAGAAGCGTCACGTCCTGCGCCGGCTTCTTTCCGTTCATGAGGTCATAGCCCGTCCGAACGCCCAGGGACCCCTGCTCTGCCGGATTCTGGCTGGCGGTGGCCTGGATCAGGGTATCGGTCTTCAGCGCGTCGACCACGTCCGGGGAGCCGTCCACCGAGGTTATGACGATGCCCCTGCGCCGCAATTGCCGGGCCGCGAGGTTGGAGCCGATCGCCTGGGGGTCGGCGACCGTGAACAGTCCCTGAAAATCGGGGAAGCGCGTCAGATACCCCATCATGACGTCCAGCCCCCCGTCGCGGGAGATCTTGCCGTTCTGGTTGTCGGACAGGATCCGGATGTCCGGATGCTTGGCCAGGGATTCCTTGCATCCGTCGACACGCTCGATCACCGACGAGGTCTGCGGGCCGTTCTGGATGATGACGGCGCCCCTGCCCCCGATGGCGGAGGCAAGAAAGGCGCATGACAGCCTGCCCGCCTGCTTGTTGTCGGTCTGGATGGTTGCGTCGGCGCCGTCCGCTTCCACATCGACGGCAACCACCACGATCCCGGCCGCCTTCGCCCGCTTCACCGCCGCGCCGATCGCATGCGGATCGGCGGCTGCCAGGAGGATAAGATCCACGCCCGACGCGATGAAATTGTCGATTTGCGACGATTGCTTGCCCAGGTCGTAATCCGACGACACCGCGAACACGCGCGCGTCCGGATTGATCGCGTGCGCGCTGTCGGTAGCCCCCTTCACGAGGGACAGGAAATACGGATTGCCGAGAGAGCCGACCGAGATGCCCACGGCATGCAGGTCCTTGGCATATGCCGCATGCGCGCCGAACGCCAGGCCACAAGCCAGCAACGCACCGGGAAGCGCGGCCTTCTTCAGATATTTCATGTCTTTCTCTTATTTTTGGCACCGCACGGAGGCGGCGCGGGAGGGATAGCGCAATGCGGCGGTTCGGAGCGTCGACGATTCAGAGTGTCTTGAGCATGCCGCCATCGACGAAATAGGTGGAGCCGACGCTGTAGGTCGCCTTGTCGGAACACAGGAACACGAAGAAATGGGCCAGTTCCTCCGGCGTTCCGAAGCGCCGGATGGGCGCATGCTCGTCCGCGACGCCCTGCAGATAGGACTGCCAGTCGCCGCCCGAACGCACGGTCAACTCCTTGGCGGTCTTGATCCAGTCCGGCGTCAGGATCAGGCCGGGATTGACGCAATTGACGCGGATATTATCCCCGATCAGTTCCGTGGACAGCGTCTTGGAAAACATCTGCAGCGCCGCTTTCGTGACGTTGTAGATCGGCTCGTACCACAGAGGCTGCGCGGCGCAGATCGACGCGTTATGCAGAATGACGCCGCCGCCGCGCCTTTTCATGCCCGGTGCGAGGCCCCGCGCCAGGCGCACCGCCGCCATGACGTGCAGGTCCCAGTAGAATTGCCATTTCGCGTCATCGGCCTGCATGATCGTCTCGTTGGAGCCCGTGCCGGCATTGTTGATCAGAATGTCCGCGCCGCCGAACCCGTCATCCACGCGCCGCAGCACCGCATCGACGCCGTCCGCCGTGGCTATGTCCGCCGCCACGCCGACCGCCCGCACGCCGCATTCCGCCGACAGCCGTCCCGCCGCCTCGTCCAGGCGATCCTTCTGCCGCGCCACCAACACGAGATCGGCGCCTTCTGACGCCAGTCCCTTGGCCACGGCCAGGCCGATACCAACGCTGGCGCCGGTAATGACCGCGACTTTACCCTTCAGTCCCAGATCCATGATTTTTCCCCGTTTTTCAAGGTTATGCGTGGCATCCAGGCGCTTCGGCCGCTTCCGACGTGCCCTCGTGACGGATCAGGCGGCGGACGTCCCGCCGATAGCGTGAGGGAGTCGTCCGGCGAACCTGAAGAAACTGCCTATTGAAATTGGAAAGGTTGCTGAATCCGATCGTCGCGCTGATATCGGCGACCGATGCGTCGGTCGTCGTCAGCAACTGGCACGCCCGCCCGATCTTCAGCTTTTTCATGAAAGACACGAACGTATCGCCGGTGGCGCGGTGGAATTGCCGCGAGAAAGCCGACGCGGACAGCCCGACCTCTCGCGCGATGTCGCACTGACGATGGAAGATTGTATTATTTTCCATGATTCTTCTGATAATTCGGTCTATTTTCTCCATCTCCATGTCGTTCGAGGATAGAGTCAGGCCGGCGCCGCACAATGTCCGTCGCGGGCACCGGGACAGGTCGAGCAGCAGGTCAATGATGGCCGGGATCCGTGCCGCGTCGTCCATCGTACCGATTCCGGCGAGACGCGCGCCGAGGCGCGCGACTTCCGGCCCCAGGAATTCGACCCCATGGCGCGACGCGGCCAGAAGCTCGTGCAGGACGTCAAGTTCCGGGCAGAGCGTCATCAACCCCTGGAACCATGACCCGTCGACCTGCAGGACCACGTCACGCCCCGGCACCACCTCGTCCGGCCCCATGTCGCTGAACCAGCCATGCGGCACGTCGGGTCCGATCAGGACGAGATGTCCCGGCGTGAAGAAACCGAGATAGTCGCCGACAATATAATGTCCGCATCCTTTGGTGATCAGGTGCAGTTCGTATTCGGGGTGGTAGTTCCATCTCGCGCACGGCGCCGGATAGTCGTGCGTATGCCAGACGAAGCTGCTGCGCGGTTCGCGCCGCACGATCTCGAAGACCGGTGTCGCCACACGCGTCTTGCGGGCCGAATGCGTGCCGTGGGCCATGATGTCCGTTCTTCTTGGTTTTTGTTCTTCTTGACGGAACGCAGCCAGGCGTTCGACCGGTCTATGCCATCCGGATCTGCAGCTTGACGTCGGTCGGCCGCACGGAGGCCGCGCGCTCGAACGCCGCGATCGAATCCGCGAAATCGTAGGTTCCGGAAATCAGGGGCTTGAGATCGATTTTGCCTGACGCGATCAAGGCGATCGCACGATCATAGACGTTGGCGTAGCGAAACACGGTTTCGATCGTGATTTCCTTGGCCTGCGCCGCGACGATGTCGAATGCGACCTTGTCGACCGGCATGCCCACCAGGACCAGCGTGCCGCCGGGCCGGACGACGGCCAGCGCATCGTCATAGACGCGGGGGCTGCCGCTGGCCTCGAACACCACGTCGGCGCCCCAATCCGCCCCGCATTCCGCACGGACGGCGTCGCGTAGCGTGGTCTGCGTGACATTGACCGGCAAGATCCCGTGGTAGCGGGCCGCGATGTCCAGCTTGGGGGCCGCGATATCGGAAATGATGACCTTGCCGGCCCCGGAACCGAGCGCGGCCAGCGCCACCATCATCCCGATCGGCCCGCAGCCGGTCACGACGCAGACATCACCGGGCTTGATCCGGGCCTTCACGGCCGCCTGCACGCCGATCGCAAACGGTTCGACCATCGCACCTTCGGCGAAGCTGACATTGTCCGGCAGGCGATAGGTGAACGCCGCCGGATGCACCACCAGGGGGGTCAGGCATCCATGCACCGGCGGCGTCGCCCAGAAGGTCACGGCGGGATCGACATTATAGATCCCGAGCTTGGACGCACGCGAGGTCGGATCGGGGATCCCCGGTTCCATGCACACGCGGTCGCCGATTTTCAGGTTCGTGACGGCGGCGCCGATTTCCACCACCACGCCGGATGCCTCATGACCCAGCACCATCGGCTGCTCGACCACGAAATGGCCGATGCGGCCATGCGTATAATAATGCACGTCACTGCCGCAAATGCCGACCGTCTGGATCCGCACCCTGACATCGCGCGGGCCCAGAGTATCGGGAAGGTCGATATCGCGCAGCGACAGCTCACGCTGGCGTTCGAGAACGAGAGCAACGGGCATCGTCTTTTCCCCCGGCGGATCTCCCGATTGGTCGGGGAGCCGCTTCTTGTTGCCCCGATTAAGACGCGCCGCATCGCATGCGTCTAGGTCGTTTTTTCCCTTCGGCCGATACTCTTTTGCGTACTATCCAAGACGTGATCGGGCCAAGACGTGATCGGGCCAAGACGTGATCGGACGGCGCGCGCCGTCGCTTGCGCCTTTGGTTCAATATCCGGCGGCGCGGTCGATCTCGCCCACCATTCTCTCGCCGTTGCGGTGGCGGCGGATATTGGCGATCACCATGTCGACCCCGCTCTCGGCCTGCGACGAACTGGCGATATGCGGCGTCAGCATCACGCGCGGATGGTCCCAGAACGGATGGCCGGCCGGCAGCGGCTCGGGCTCGGTCACGTCCAGCACCGCCTGCGCCACCTGTCCGTCGGCCAGCGCCTCCAGCAGGTCCGCCTGCACCAGATGCCCGCCCCGGCCGCAATTGATCAGGCAGGCCCCGCGCGGCAGCCTGGCGAACAGATCGCGGTTCAGAATCCCGCGCGTCTGTTCGGTCAATGGCATCAGGCAGACCAGGATGTCGGCCCCGGCCAGAAAATCGTCCAGTTCCGCCTCCCCGGCAAAGCCGGCGACCCCGTCGAGCGGCCGCGGGGTGCGACTCCAGCTCCGGCAGGCATAGCCGCGCGCGGCCAGCGCCCGCAGCACCGGCCCGCCCAGCGCCCCCGCCCCCATCACACCGACGCCGAGCCGGCCGGCGGCACGGTTGGGCGCGCCGCTCCAGACGTGCTGGCGCTGCCGTCGTGCGTAACTGAACATGTCGCGATGGCAGGACAGCACCGCCCACAGCACATATTCGATCATGCCGTCCACCAGGCCCGGCTCGACCATGCGGACCACCTTCACCTGTCCGGGCACCGAGGCGAGATTGAGCTGGTCGATCCCGGCCCCCACCGAAAACAGGACCTCGAGATTGGGCAGCAGCGCGCCGATCCCGTCCGGCACCTGCCAGGCGGCCAGATAGCGCACGTTCTCCGCCGGTCCGGTTTCGGGCCAGGCATGGAAGGGCAGGTCCGGCAGTTCGGCGGCGAAGCGCGGTTGCCAGACGATGCGGCGCGCGTCGGTGGATTTGAAGACGAAGGACATGGCGGGCCCCTATCCGATGGCCTGGCTGGTCAGGGCATAGTAGCACGGGCCGTCCGGCGCGGCCGTCATCGCATCGGTGGACATCGTGTTGACGGTGTCGACACGGATCAGCCCCATGTCATCCAGCCAGGAGGAGAGGCCGCACGCGGCGGGGATATCCACCCGCAGGAATTCGCCACCATGCGTGCCGATCCAGTGCGCGATCAGGGCGCGGGCCCCGATCGGCGTGGCGGCGGCGACCGGACCGATCAGCCAGCCCCAGCCGAATTTCCGGCAGAAGGAATAGCCGACGATGCCGTCCCCGGTATCGATCACCACCCCCTTGGCCGCCGCGACCAGGTCCTCGATCAGGCGTGCGCGGTCCATGCCCGTCGCCGCGCCGTCCAGCGCCGCCAGTTCCTGCTGGTCCTGCTGCACGACGGGCCGCAGGCGATGTCCGGGTTCCAACGGGACGATCGGCGCGGACACGCCGTTGCCCTGGTGCTGCTCGACGATCCCGGTCGGGATGAAGCCCAGTTTTTCATAGAGCGGCTGGCCGGCCGGCGTAGCGTTCAGATACAGCGAATAGCCCGGCAGCAGGCGGCGCACCGTGGCCAGCAGCGTCCGGCCGATCCCGTGTCCCTGCCAGGCATTCGCCACGATCACCAGCCCCACCGTGGCATAGCGCGTGCCGAACGGCCACCACAGGATGGTACCGATCACCGCGCCGTTTTCCAGCGTGGCGACCAGCCCGTGGCCCTGCCGCAGCATGAAGTCCCAGTCCTCCAGCCGGTGCGGCCAGCCCAGCGCCTTGGACAGCAGGACGGCATCGGGCAGGTCGCCGGACGTCATGGCGCGGATGCCGATTTCCGCCCTTCCGTCCCTGCCCGGGATCTGTTTCACGCTTGTCGGAATCATCACGAACGCTCCTGCGGGGCCGTCAGGTTCTCGACCAGGAAGGCCGGCTTGATGATGGGGGATTTGATGACGATGTAGCTGAAATATTTCTCGATCCCGATATTCTGGTCCAGCAGGGCCTCGATCGTCTCCTGGTAATGTTCGACGCTGCGGACCATGAATTTCAGAAGATAGTCATATCCCCCGCTGATCAGGTGGCATTCCACGACCGGGTCGACCCGCAGGATCGCGGCCTCGAAGCGCGAGAAATCGTCACGCCGATGGTCCGACAGCGTCACTTCGGTAAAGACCGTCAGCACGCTGGCGATCTTCTGCAGCGCGATCTGCGCCCCGTAGCCGACGATATAACCCGCCGCCTCCAGCCGCTTGACGCGGATCAGGCACGGGCTGGCCGACAGCCCGACGCGGTTGGCCAGCTCCACATTGGTCAGTCGCCCGTTCTTCTGCAATTGGGCAAGGATTTTCAGATCGATGCGATCCAGCTTGGGCAAGGGTGCCATGGAATCCGTCGTCTCTTCGCTGGGATGCCGCCCTACGCGCCCGCCAGGGCGACATGGAGGGTTTTCAGTTCGAGGAATTCCTCGATGCCGACACGCCCGCCCTCGCGGCCCAGCCCCGATTGCTTGACGCCGCCGAACGGCGCCGTCGCCGTTGAGATCGTGCCTGTATTCAGGCCGACCATGCCGAAATCCAGCGCCGCGCCGACCCGCCAGGCGCGGTCGAGGTCGCGGGTGAAGAAATAGCTGGCCAGGCCGAACGGCGTGGCGTTCGCCTGGGCCACCGCCGCCTCCTCGGACGTGAAACGGAACAATGGCAGGACCGGACCGAACGTTTCCTCGCAGGCGATGCGCATGTCGGCGGTCACGTCCGCCAGCACCACCGGATCGACGAAGCGCCCGTCGATCGCGAACGGGCGGCCGACGATCCGCGCCCCCTTCGCCAGCGCGTCCTCGACATGGGCCTTCACCTTCGCCACCGCGGCGTCGTTGATCAGCGGGCCGATCTGCACGCCGGGCGCGAGCCCGTCGCCCACCGTCAGCGCCGCGACCTCGGCCGCCAGGCGCGCGGCGAAGGCGTCATAGATCCCATCCTGGACATAGGCGCGGTTGGCGCAGACGCAGGTCTGGCCGGCATTGCGGAACTTGCTGGCCATCGTTCCGGCCACCGCGACGTCCAGATCGGCGTCGTCGAAGACGATCAGCGGCGCGTTGCCGCCCAGTTCCAGGCTGAGCCGCTTGATCGTATCGGCGCACTGGCGCATCAGCAGCGCGCCCACCGCCGTGGATCCGGTAAAGGACAGTTTGCGGACGATCGGGCTGCCGGTCAGTTCCGGCCCGATCTCGCGCGCATGGCCGGTGACGATCGAAAGCAGGCCGGGCGGCAGGCCGGCCCGTTCCGCCAGCACCGCCAGGGCCAGGGCGGAATAGGGCGTCAGTTCCGACGGCTTGATCACCATGCTGCAGCCCGCAGCGATCGCCGGGCCGCATTTGCGCGTGATCATCGCCAGCGGGAAGTTCCATGGCGTGATCGCGGCCGTCACGCCCACCGGTTCCTTCATCACCAGGATCCGCCGGTCGGACGCGGGCGCCAGCGTTTCGCCCTCCATCCGCTCGGCCTCGGCGGCGAACCATTTCAGGAACGAGGCGGCATAGACGACCTCGCCCTTCGCCTCGGCCAGCGGCTTGCCCTGCTCGAGCGTCATGATGCGCGCCAGGTCGTCGGCATGGCGCATCATCAGCCCGTGCCAGGCCGTCAGGATTTCGGCACGCTGCGCGGCCGGGGTCCGCCGCCACTGCGCCTGCGCCGTCGCGGCGGCGGCGATCGCATCGCGGGTATCCTGCGCGGTGCAGGCGGGAATGGTGCCGATCACGGCGCCCGTCGCGGGATTGTCGACGTTCAGCGTCTCGCCGTTCGACGACGCGCGCCAGGTCCCGCCGATCGCGGCGCGTTCGGAAAACAAGGCCGGATCGGCCAAGTCTAGCATCGTGTTCGTCATGCTTCGGTCTCCGGGAACTGGGTCGGTTCGAGATGGCAGGCGATTTGCGCGCCGCCGGCCGTGCGGCGCACCGGCGGCGGCAGGCGGTCGCACAGGCCGGGAATCCGTTCGGCGCAGCGGGGATGATAGCAGCAGAGGCCCGGGGGCAGCGACGGGCCGGGCGCCAGGTCCCGTGCGGCACGCCGGGCCCGCGTATCCTCCAGCCAGCCGGGGCGCATGGACGGGACCGAATCCCGCAGCAGGCGCATATAGGGATGATGCGGACCAGCATCCAGCGATGCCGCCGGCCCGCATTCGACCACCCGTCCGGCATACAGCACGGCCACCCGGTCGCAGATCGCGCGCAGGGCGTGCAGGTCGTGGGTGATGAAGATGAAGGACAGGCCGAGATCACGCTGCAGACCGGCCATCAGATCCAGGATCGCCGCCGCCACCACCGTGTCCAGCGCGGCGGTGATTTCGTCGCACAGCACGATTTGCGGCCCGGCGGCCAGGGCGCGGGCGAAATTGATCCGCTGCTTCTGCCCGCCCGACAATTCCGACGGCAGACGCGCCGCCAGGGCGGGGGACAGACGTACCATCTCCAGCAATTCGGCCACCCGCCGGTCGGCGGCAGCCCCGCGCAGCCCGTCATAGAAGGCGACGACGCGCCCCAGCGTCGCACCGATGGTCCGGGCCGGGTTCAGCACGCCGTCGGCATTCTGCGCCACCATCTGCAGCCGGCGCCGTTGCGCGGCCGTGCGATCCTCGACCCGGCCGGCCAGCTTTTGCCCGTCCAGCAGGATATCCCCCGCCGCCCAGGGTTGCAGGCCGGCGATGGCGCGCGCCAGGGTGCTCTTGCCGCAGCCGGACTCGCCGATCACCCCCAGCGTGCTGCCCGGCGGCACCGCGAAGGCCGCGCGATCGACGACGACCGTCGCGGGGAGAACCGTCCCCGGGACAACCATCCTTGGCCGGCCGGACGCCGGACCGCGCCCATAGCCGACGACCAGGTCGCGTACTTCGAGCACCGGGCCCTCGATCACCGGGCGCGCGGCTTCGGCGACGGGTTCGTCCGCCCGCCGCGCACGCGGCCCGGCCGCCGCCAGCAGCCGACGGCTGTAGTCGTCGCGCGGCGCGGTCAGCACGCGCGCGACCGGCCCCGTCTCGCGGACCGTGCCGTCCTTCAGGACCACCGCCTGGTCGGCGATCTGGGCCACCACCGCCAGGTCGTGGGTGACATAGACGCCGGTGACCCCCTGGTCGGCCAGCGCGTTCTTGAAGGCGGCCAGGACCTCGATCTGCGTCGTGACGTCCAGCGCGGTGGTCGGCTCGTCGAAGATCACGATTTCCGGGCCGGCCATCAGCGCCATCGCGGCCATCAGGCGCTGCAACTGCCCGCCCGACAATTCGCCGGGATAGCGGGCGCCGATCCTCTCGGGCTGCGGCAGGGCCAGCGCGCGGAACAGGGCGACCGCCCGGCCCTCGAGGTCCCGCCGGGGCATGACGCGATGGATCAGCGCCGGTTCGATCACCTGCCGCAGGACCGGCAGGGCGGGGTTGAAGGCGCTGGCGGCATTCTGCGCCACGTAGCTGACCACCCGGCCGCACAGCGCGCGGCGTTCCTCGGCATTCATCGTCGCGACATCGTACCCGGCGACCGAGACCCGTCCGCCGGTGATGCGGCAGCCGGGCCGCACATGCCCCATCAGCGCCAGGGCGATCGTCGTCTTGCCGGACCCGGACTCGCCGATCAATGCCAGCATCTCGCCGCGCCGGACCGAAAAATCCACCCCGCGCACGATCGGGGTTTCCGCGCCGCGTCCCCGGCGCCCGGCGATCCGCAGGCCCTCGACATGGATGATCGCCGTCATCTCAGCGCCTCCGTCCGGTGGAATCGAGCGCGAGATTGATGCCGATCGTCAGAACGGCAATGGCGAGTGTCGGCGCGATCATCGCATAGGCGCCATAGACCACGCCCAGCAGGTTTTCCCGTACCATGGACCCCAGATCGACCCCCGGCGGCTGGACCCCGATGCCGAGGAAGCTGAGATTGCTCAGCAGCAGCACCGCGTAGATGAAGCGCAGCCCGACATCGGCCAGCATCGGGCCGGCCATGTTGGGCAGGATTTCGTGCAGGATGATATAGGCCCGCCCCTCGCCCCGCGCCCGCGCCACGGTGACGAAATCCAGCCTGGCGATCCGCTGGGCCAGGGCGCGGCTGGTCCGGTAGGCGCCGGGCATGTAGATCACCGCCATGGTCAGGACCAGCGTCGGTACCGAACTGCCGAACGCGGCGATGACCAGCAGGGCCAGCAGCAGGCTGGGAATCGACAGCAACCCGTCCACCAGCCGGCCGGCCAGCATTTCCAGCCAGGGACGGGAGATCACCGTCGCGATCCCGACGAACGCGCCCGCCAGGCAGGACAGCAGGGTCGAGGCCAGGCACAGCAGCACCGTGTGCCGCGTGCCGTCCAGCAGCCGGGCCAGCGTATCGCGCCCCAGATAGTCGGTGCCCAGCGGATGCGCCCGGGACGCGCCGGCGAACACCGTGCCGCTGACGGCCTGCCCGGTATCATAGGGCGTGAGCATCGGGCCGATGATCGCCACGACCAGCCAGAAGCCGATGACGGCCAGCGCCCGTTCGCGCCCGGCGGCGAGGCGGCGCAACGGGCCGGTCATGGCGCGCGCCGCCCCGGCAGGGTGGCGATGGTCACGATGTCGGCCAGCGTGGTCAGCACCAGATAGGCCAGGCAGAAGACCAGGGCGCAGGCCTGCACCGTCGGCACGTCGCGCGCGGTGACGGCATCGACCATCAGCCCCGCGACGCCCGGATAGGCGAAGACGGCCTCGATCACCACCACCCCGCCCAGCAGCGAGGACAGGCTGAGCGCCACCGCGTTCACCACCGGCCCCACGGCATTCGGCAGCGCATGCACCACGACCAGCCGCACCGGCCCCACGCCCTTCAGCCGCGCCATCTCGACATAGGGGGCGGACAGCGTGTCCACCATCGCCGCGCGGGTCATGCGCACCATCTGCGCCAGCGTCACCAGGGCGAGACTGGCCACCGGCATGAAGAACGCGCGCAGGAACTGCCACAGCGTATGCACGCCGCCGATATCCGACAGGGCGGGCAGCAGGTGCAGCCGGGTCGCGAACACGAACACCGCCAGCGTGGCGATGACGAATTCCGGCACCGACACCAGCCCCAGCGTCAGGACGGTTACGCCGCGATCGTACAGCGTGTCCTGCCAGACCGCCGCCGTAATGCCCAGCAGCAGCGACACCGGCACGGCCAGCAGCGCCGACGCCCCGGCCAGCAGCAGCGAATTGTGCAGCCGAGGCCGCAGCATGTCCGCCACCGGCAGGCCGTTCAGCAGCGACCGGCCGAAATCGCCGTGCAGCAAGCCGCCCAGCCACAGGACGAACCGCAACGGCGCGGGCCGGTCCAGATGCAGGCTGTGCCGCAGGGCCTGCACGGACTGGGGCGTGGCGCTCTGCCCCAGCACGCTGTCCGTCGCGTCGCCCGGCAGCAGGCTGGTGATGGCGAACACGGCCACCACGACGAAGACCAGCGACAGCGCCGCCGTCGCGAAGCGGCGCCCGACCAGCGGGACCAGAGCGCGCCTCACGCCCCGCCCCCGTCCAGCCAGACGAAGCGGGCGAAATCGTAGCCCATCAGTTGTCCGGCCTGGCTGGGACGCAGGCCGCGGACATGGGGTGCGTACCCGTCCAGGCTGGTGGTGAAATTGGGGATGCAGACGCCCGAACCGCCCTTGATCATCGCCTGCATGTCGCCGTACAATTGACGGCGCCGCGCGTCGTCGCGCGTAGCGCGGGCTTCGGCCAGCATGGCGTCGAAACGCGGGTCGCGCCAGCGGGATTCGTTCCAGGGCGACGCGCTGGCGAAGCCCATTTCGAAGATCAGGCTGGGCGCGGGACGCGGATTGACGTTGCCGAACCCGAACGGCGTCTTCATCCAATATTGCGTCCAGTAGCCGTCGGCCGGCACGCGCCGGACCGCCAGGTCCTGGCCGATGCGGCGCGCGGCATATTGCAGCAGCACCGCGATATCCACCGATCCCAGCGCGGCCGGCGAACAGACCAGCGGGATGCGTTCGCCCAGGAATCCGCCGCGCCGCAGCAGAAAACGGGCGCGATCCGGGTCATGGACCGCCGGGGGCAGGTCATGGTTGCAATAGGGGCTTTCCGGAGCGATCGGCTGGTCGTTGCCCAGGCGGGAATAGCCCAGGAAGACCGAACGGCGGATCTGCTCGCGGTCCAGCAGGCACTTGATCGCCTCGACGAGGCCCGGCGCGCGCGCCAGCGGCGTATCCAGCCGGATCGCCAGGTCGGTATAGGTCCCGACCGGACTTTCCATCAGCCCGAAGCCGCCCACCTGCACCATGCGCACCAGCCGCGGATTGACCGAGGCGATCAGGTCGACATCGCCCGACATCAGCGCGTTGTGACGCGCCATCTCGTCGGGAATGGCGATCAGTTCGATGCTGTCCACGAACGGCCCGTCGCCCCAGAACGCCGCGTTGCGCCGCCCTAGCGTGCGGATGCCGGGCACGAATTCGGCGCAGGTAAAGGGCCCGGTGCCGTTCGCCGTCTCGAAACGCCCCGTGCCGTCACGGATGATGGCGAAATTGCTCATGGCCAGGATGGCGGGAAAATCGACGTTCGGCGCCGTCAGCACGATCTCGACGTCGCGCGGGCCGGTCGCGCGGATCGTGTCCATGGTCTGCGCCAGCATATATTGCTGCGCGCCGACCGAGGGAATCTTGTGCCGGGCCAGCGAGAAGACGACGTCGGCGGCGCCCAGCGGCGCCCCGTCATGGAAGCGCACGTCCCGCCGCAGCCGTATGTGCCAGGTCGTCAGGTCGTCGCTCTCGATGGTCTCGGCCAGCGCCGGATGCACGACCAGCGCGTCGTCCAGCGCCGTCAGCCCGTCGTAGAACATGTGGCCGCGCACATAGTCCGTCGCCATCGACAGCCGGGCCGGATCCAGCGTTTCCGCCGTCGATCCCACCGCCCCCGCGACGCGCAGATGGCCGCCGCGCACCGGAGCGGCGACTGGAACGGCGCTTGGGACGGCGCCCCGCGCCCCGCCCGTCGCCAGGCCGGCCATGGCGGCGCCCCCGCCGCCCAGCACGGCCCGCCGGGGGATCGCGCCGGCTCGGCCGCCGACCGGTGCTGTCTGGCGCGGGTCCAGGGTTACAGTCCGACGACGGCAGGCAGGCCGCCGATATCCGTGATCTCGGTATAGCCATAGGCCGGCGTGGACGGCTCATGGCCGCGCGCCACGAAGACCTTGTGGGTGATGCCCAGGTCCCGTGCGGTCATCAGGTCGTAGCGCAGCGACGAGGAGACGTGCAGCACGTCCTGCGGCCCGCAGCCAAGCTGGTCGAACATATATTCGAAAGCGCGCATGCGCGGCTTGTAGGCCTGCGCGTCCTCGGCGGTGTAGACGCGGTGGAACGGCGCGCCCAGCAGCCGAACATTGTCATGGATCTGCCGGTTGTCGGCATTCGACAGGATCACCAGCGGGATCTCGCGGGCGATCCTTTGCAGCGGCTCGGTGACGTCCGGCCACGGGCCCCAGGTGGGCACCGCGTCATAGAAACGGTTGGCGACGTCGGCGTCGAAGCGGATGCCCCAGCGGCGGCAGGTCCGCTCCACCGCGTTCATCACCACATAGCGATAGGGCTTCCAGGCGCCCAGGACCTCGTCGAGCCGATAGCCCGCGAAATCGGCGCAGAACCGGGTCATCTCCTCTTCCGGGACCTGATCCGCGAACAGGGTGCGGGCCAGGTCGCTCATCCGGAAGCGGGTCAGCGTGCCGTAGCAGTCGAAGGTGATGTATTTCGGCCGGAAGACAGACATGACTCTCTCTCTTTCTCTTCGGTTTCTCTTAGGTGGGCTTTCTCCACTCCATCACGGACGGCACGGTCGGATCATCCGAAACGGCCGCCGGCACAGAGTTTCCTGCCGAATGACTTTCAGATCATAGCAGGATCGCCTGCACCCGGCGTCTTCATCACCAGCCCCCCGCGATCGGCCAGGTCGGCCAGTTCGGCCATGCTGTGGAAATGATAGTCGGGCGCGGTCAGCGCCTCGACCGCGACGGTGCCGCCGAAACCGCCGCCCGCCGCCTTGCGCCGCTCGATCCAGCAGACGGTGTAGCCCAGCGCGCGCGCCACGCCGATATCATGGAACTGGCTCTGCGCCACGTGCAGCACATCCGCCTTGACGAACCCGGCGGGGGCGAGCTTCGCCAGCGCACGATCGAAGAAGGCCGGATCCGGCTTCTCGCATCTTGCGTCATCCACGGTGACGGTGTCGAAGAACGGCATGCCGAGCGTCTTCTCCATGCCGGCGAAGGCCCAGCGCCGCGCATTCGTCATCGCCACCAGCCGGAAATGCCGTGACAGGCGCGCCAGGGCCTCGACCGAGTCGGCAAAGGCCGGCCAGTCATGCGCCGCCGCGACGAAGCGTCGTGCCGCCTCATTGCCGGCCGGGAGGCTGAAGCGGGGCGCCAGTTCGTGATAGATCGGCTCCAGGTCCTCGGGGAACAGGCGCTTGTCCGGCCGGTTCCGCATGCCGCGATAGGCCGTCAGGAAGGATTCGAAGTCCAGCGGCGGCGCGTCCGGGCCGCGCAGGGCACGCAGGGAGTCATGCATGCCCCGTTCGAAATCGATCAGCGTGCCGACGACGTCGAAGGTCAGGACCCGGGGTGTGCGTGTCATGGACTTGGCTTTCGCGATGACGGGTTTCAGAACCCGGTGGTGAGGGACAGCACGCCGGCGAAGCCGCCGCCGACATAATAGGTCGGCGCGCTGCCGGCGATGCTGGACCCGAAGACGCCGCGCACCGTCTTGGCATTCGTGCTCAGGCCGCTGACACCGGACAGGAAACCGTTATTGCCGATATTGAGCAGATTGAGCTGGATCTGCGGATGTTTCAGATAGCCGAAGGAGCGGAAACGATAGCCCATGTTCAGGTTGAACGTCTCGAAGGACGGCACCGTCTCGTCATCCATGAAGGTCGAATATTGCTTGCTGACGTAGTTCATGTTGAACGCGCCGAACAGGCTGCCGTCATCGTAGGACAGGCCGACGGCGACCGTCGCCTTGGGGCTCTTGACCGCGATCTTGCCGGCGGTCGGCACATAGTCGCCGCCGACCTGCAGGTTGTTGTCCGTCGTCGCATGCAGATACTGGGCCGAGACATAGGGGCTGACATGATGCCACGGCCGCAGGCCCAGCTCGATCTGCGCGCCGCGCGCCGTCTGGCCGCCGCCATCGATCGATTCCGTGACCGGAATGCCGCTGGCATAGGTCGTCGTATTGATCTGCCGGTTGGTGAAATTATAGTTGAACAGCGCCAGCGCCAGATTGACCAGGCCGTAATGGCGATAGCCGATTTCCTCGCCGATCGCATATTCGGGCTTGGGGTCGACGGCGTGCGCGCGAGTCAGCGCGCCGGTCGAGACGCTGAAACGGTCGGCATAGGACATGATCGAGGCCGGCAGGCGGAAGGACGTCGTGCCGTTGACGTAGACCATGTCGTGCGGCGTCAGCCTGTAGCTGACGGCGACCTGCGGCAGCGGCGCGGCCTCGCTTTCGCCATTGCGGTAGGTCGCGCCGGGAATGTTCTGCGTTTCGGTCCGCGTCACCATGGTTTCCTTGAACCCGGCCGTGAGCGTCAGCCGGTCGCCCAGGGCCCTGTAGGTGTCGTTGATGAACAGTGAATTCGTCTGCTGGACCAGGTGGATGTCATATTGCGACAGCGGCACGCCGCTCTGCGTCAGGATCGGCCACTGGCCGTACATGCTGGAGACCTGCCCCTGGGGCCCCAGCGCCTCGTACAACGAGGGCTCGGACTGGTCGAAATAGGCATACCAGTAGCCGATGGCCAGCGTGTTGTGTCCCGATGTCCAGGACAGCGTATTGTTCAGGCCGCTGTAGTACAGATTGTAGGTATCGATCGAAATCGCGGGGATGGTCGGCCCCGCCTGGGCACCCGGCACCTGCAGCACGCCGGCCGGCTGGTTGCCGTAATAGCTGGCCGTGCGCGACAGGTTGGTGCCGCCATTGTCGTAGCCGGTGGCGTAGGTGAAATAGGGCGTGGTGTTGAAGCGCAGCCCGCCGCCGAGATCGAGGCTGACGGGCGCGCCAAGGATCACGGTGCGGTGCACGTTCTCCTCGAGCTTGTAATAGGCCGAATTTCCGGTCGTGTATGTGTCGGCATAGTTGTAGTTCACGCCGTACCGGTTCCATTGCGCGCGGGTCGGCGCGCGCAGGTAGTATTGCAGCGGGTCGTTGTAGGACAGCACGAATTCGGCACGGTTGCCGTGCCCCCATTCCTTCAGGATCTTGCCGTCCACGTGATAGCGGCGGGTCTGGCCGACGCCGCGCCATTCATCCGCCTCGCGATAGGAAAAAGACAGGAAGGAACGGATGCCGGTATGGCCGATCTCGCCGCTGTCCAGCCGGACGAATTCCCGCTTCAGGCTGAAGGAGCCGTAGGACGCATTGACCAGGCCGCCGAAATTCTCGGACGGATCGCGCAGCCTTTCCGTCAGTTCGCCGCCCACCGCGTTGTAGAGCGGCGAGGTGATGTCGGGCGAGCCCTGGGTCAATTCGATGCTCTGAATATTCTCGTTGTCAGCGGTCGACGAGGTATAGGGCAGCAGATAGACCGGTGCCGCGGTCGGAATCCCTTCGTACAGATAGCCGATTTCCGTCTGGTCCAGACCGCGCACCGACAGGCCCTGCTGGTCGTCATTGGTGCCCAGCGGATCGTTGCCCGAATAGACCACGCCCGGCAGGCTGGCGACCATCGCGACGGGGTTGGAGGTCGGGCTTTGCTTGGCGATGAAATCGCGCGTCAGGCCGCTGCGCGACTTGGCGACCGTCTGCGGCGGCATCAATCCGCCGCCCGGGGTGGTGTTCGTCACCCCGGTGGCCGAGGCGATCCCGGCGCGGACCGTGATGTCCTCGCCCGCCCGGGCCTGCATGCCGCGCGGACGGCTGGCCTGCTTGGCCGGAGATGGCTGCCGGGGATGGGATGTCGCGCTCGCCGCCCAGCCGGCATGGGCCGACAGCAGCGTGGACAGCGACAGAACGGCCAGGCGCCCCCCTGCCGTCAGGCGCCGCCGGACGCAAGGCCCCGGAAGAACGGACGATGTTCTGGAATATGCCATGTCGGACTCCATCTGCGGGAGACGGGGTGCCGCTTCACACCAGCCCCGGCCGCGTTGCGTTTTCTCCTGACAGGCCATTCGTTACACATCCGGGTCAGAGCATTCTGTCGATTGTCCCACCGTGACGGCAGATGATTTCGTTCTTTGAACGAAATGCGCAGGATGCGCCCTATGAGGCCGGCAGCGCCGCCGCGATGGCGTCGCCAAGGTCCGCCGTCTTTGCGCTGCCGCCCATGTCGGGCGTGCGCGGCGCGTCCGCCCGTTCCAGCACGGCCGACAGGGCGCGCAGGATCATGCTGCCGGCCTCGGCCTCGCCCAGATGGTCGAGCATCATCGCCGCCGCCCAGATCTGGCCGATCGGATTGGCGATCGCCTGTCCGTAGATGTCGGGCGCCGAGCCATGCACCGGCTCGAACATCGACGGATAAGCCTTCTCGGGGTTGATGTTGGCGGACGGCGCCACCGCGATGGTTCCGGTCATGCCCGGCCCCAGGTCGGACAGGATATCGCCGAACAGGTTGCTGCCGACCACCACGTCGAACCGTTCGGGCGACATGACGAAGCGCGCTGCCAGGATGTCGATATGGTACTGGTCGGTCCGCACGTCGGGATAGTCCCGGCCGATCGCCGCGAACCGCTCGTCCCAATACGGCATGGAATGGAACAGGCCGTTGGACTTGGTGGCCGAGGTCACGTGCGGCCGGCCCAGGCCGCGCGCCAGCTCGAACGCATAGCGCAGGATCCGGTCGGTACCGTGGCGGGTAAAGATGGCGGTCTGCGCGACGCCTTCGGCCGGGGTGCCTTCCGCGAAGCGGCCTCCGATCCGGGAATATTCGCCTTCGACATTTTCCCGCACGATCCAGAAATCGACGTCGCCCGGTTTCTTGTCCGCCAGCGGGCAGGGAATGCCGGGCAGCAGGCGCACCGGGCGCAGATTGACGTACTGGTCGAATTCCCGGCGAATCTTCAGCAGCATCCCCCAGAGCGACAGATGGTCCGGCACGCCCGGATATCCCACCGCGCCCAGCAGGATCGCGTCGTTCTGCGCCAGTTGCGCCATGCCGTCATCGGGCATCATGCGCCCGGTCTTCAGCCAGGTCTCGCAGCTCCAGTCGAAATGGCGGAAGGCGAAACCGATGCCGCATAATTGCCCCACGCGCTTTAGGACCTTCAGCGCCTCGGGCATGACCTCCTTGCCGATGCCGTCGCCGGGCAGCACGGCGATCGAGTATGTCGTCATGATTTCTGATCCTTGTCCCTGTGCCGGCGCCCGCTCGCAGACGGACTCTCAATCCTCGAAGGCCATCAGTACGCTCTTGTGCCGCAGATTGGCCTCGACCGCCTGGCGGCCCAGATCCTTGCCGATGCCCGATCCGCCGAACCCGCCGGTCGGAATGACGAAATCCGCCGACCGGCCATAGCGGTTCACCCAGACCGTCCCGGCCTTCAGGCCGCGCACCGCCCGCATGGCGCGGCCCAGGCTGGCGGTATGCACCCCGGCGGCCAGCCCATAGGTCGGATGCGACGCCAGGGCCAGGGCCTCGTCCTCGTCATCGAATGTCTGCACGGTCAGGACCGGGCCGAACAATTCGTCGCGCACCGCTGGGGTTTCGCCGGTCACGCCGTCCAGGATGCAGGGCGACAGGAACACGCCGCCCCCGCCCTCCAGCCGGGCCAGCGGGGCCAGCGCCCGGGCGCCGCCGGCCAGGCTGCGCGTCACCGCATCCTCGATTCCGGCGGCCTGGCGGGCCGAGATGATCGGCGAATAGCGCGTGGCGCCGTCCTCCAGCCGACCGGCGCGCAGCAGGGCGGCGCGGGCGGCGATGCCGTCCAGCAGCGCGTCGCGCACCCCGCGCTGGACCAGCAGACGCGATCCCGCCACGCAGACCTGTCCCGCATTGCCGGTAAAGGCCCGCAGGATACGCTCGGCCACGGCGCCGACGTCGCGGATATCGTCATAGACGATCTGCGGGCTCTTGCCGCCCAGTTCCAGCGTTACCGGCTTCGGCCCGCTTTCCGCCGCCGCCTTCATGACGGCGATGCCGGTACGGGTCGAGCCGGTGAAGGTCAGCTTGCCGCAGGCGGGGTGGCGGGCCAGCGCGTCGCCCGTCACCGTGCCGTTGCCCTGCACGACGTTGAACAGGCCCGCCGGCACCCCGGCCTCGACCGCCAGGCGGGCCAGCATGACGATCGAAAACGGCGTCATCTCGGACGGTTTCAGCACGACGCCGTTGCCCGCCACCAGTGCCGGCACCACTTTCCAACTGCCCATGACCAGGGGGAAGTTCCACGGCGCGATCGCGCCGACCACGCCGTACGGCTCGGCCATCACCATGCCCAGCAGGTCGGTCTGCGTGGCCGCCACCTCGCCGCCCAGCTTGTCTGCATATTCGGCGAAAAAACGGATGCCCTCGGCCGTGAACGGCACGTCCCAGCCCGCCGTCTCGGCGACCGGCCGGGTGGAGCATACCGTCTCCAGCCGGGCCAGCTCCGCGGCATGGTCCTCGACCAGCCGTGCCCAGCGCCGCATCACCCGCGCGCGCTCGCGCGGCGGGCGATCGGCCCAGCCGCTGGCGCGCTGCACGTCCCGCGCCAGCCGCACCGCGCGATCGACCGTGCCCGCGTCCGCTTCCGGCAGCGCGCCCAGCAGGCGGCCATCCGACGGCGCATTGACCGGCAGCACGCCCGCCCCGCCGATCAGCTCTCCGCCGATGAAATGTCCCCAGGGCAGCGTGACCGAAGCAGGATCGAAACTCAATGCCGACATGAAACAACCACCTTGCGGAGCGTGGGCAAACCGTATCCGGCGCGACACTGCGCCCGGCGTCGCGGCGGGCGCAAACGGCAAAACGCGCGCCGCGCAAATTCGGAGATCTGTGCTTTTCCGGCCGCGATTACGGTATTTTCTGCTCTGGGATCCGGCGTTTCTTGCAGGACATGCCACACGTTCCGGACGATGATTGTCGTCCTGATCCCGACAGGATACCGCCATGGATACCGCGCGCCTCATTTCGCTCGACCGCGAGCATCTGATCCATCCCGTCTCGTCCTGGCGCGGCCACGAGGCGGCCGGTGCCACCATCCTGGAGTCCGGCAAGGGCGCGTGGCTGACGGACAGCGAGGGGCGGCGCCTGCTGGACGGGTTCGCCGGCCTGTGGTGCGTCAATACCGGCTATGGCTGCGACAGCGTGATCGAGGCGGGACGCAGGCAGCTTGAAAAACTTCCTTATGCCACGGGGTATTTCGGATTCTCCTGCGAACCGGCGATCGAGCTGGCCGCCCGCCTGACCCGCCATGCGCCGGGCACGCTGAATCGGATCTATTTCTCGCTGGGCGGGTCGGACGCGGTGGACGGCACGCTGCGCTTCATCCGCTATTACCAGAACGCACGCGGCATGCCGCAGAAACGGCACGTGATCGGGCTGGAGAAGGGCTATCACGGCTCGTCCTTCGCCGGGTCGGGCCTGACGGCGCTGCCGGTGTTCCACCGCGACGCGGACGTGCCCCTGCCGTGGCAGCACCATCTTCCCAGCCCCGATCCCTATCGCCATCCCGCCGGGCCGGATGGCGAGGCGATCATCCATGCATCGGTCCAGGCGCTGCACGATATGGTCGCGTCGCTCGGCGGCCCGGACCAGGTGGCCGCGTTCTACTGCGAACTGGTGCAGGGGTCCGGCGGGGTGATCGTCCCGCCGGACGGATGGGCGCGCGCGATGCAGACCGCCTGCCGCGAGTTGGACATCCTGTTCGTCGTCGACGAGGTGATCACCGGCTTCGGCCGCACCGGCCCGCTCTTCGCCTGCGCGCATGAAGGGCTGGAGCCCGACATGATGACCGTCGCCAAGGGCCTGACCGCGGGCTATGCCCCTATGGGCGGCGTGTTCCTGTCCGATGCGGTGTACGAGACCATCCGCGACAACACGCCCCCAGGGGTCGCCATCGGCCACGGGCAGACCTACAGCGCCCATCCGGTCAGCGCGGCGATCGGCCTGGCGGTGCTGGACCTCTATGAGGGCGGCCTGCTGGACAATGGCGTGGCGGCGGGGCGCCACCTGGCCGCCAGGCTGGCGGGACTGGGCAACCATCCGCTGGTCGGCGCCACACGCGCCAAGGGCATGCTGGCGGGCATCGAACTGGTGACGGACAAGGCGGCGAAGGCGAAGCCGGACCCGAAACTGGGCATCGCAGGAAAACTGGGGCGCTACGGCTACGAACAGGGTATCCTGTACCGGGCCTTCGCCGATGACGTGATCGGCCTGGCGCCGCCGCTCTGCTGCAGCACGGATGAGATCGACATCCTGTGCGACGGGATTGTCGCGGTCCTGGACCGCGTGATGCGGGACCCCCAGGTCGCGGACGCCATGCGGGGGTGACGGCGCCTTTTTCCGCTTCCTCCATCCGGATAAGAGGGATCATGCAGGTTCAGTTCCGACGTGTCGCCGAAACGGGGCGCAGGACCATCGCGCTGGTCATCGACGGCCGGGCGGTCGAGGCATGCGAGGGCGATACCCTGCTGGTGGCCATGCTGACCAACACCACGCGCCTGCGGCAGAACGAGTTCGACCACCGGCCGCGCGCCGGGTTCTGCCTGATGGGCGCCTGCCAGGATTGCTGGGTCTGGACCGAGGACGGCGAACAGTTGCGCGCCTGCTCGACCACGGCGCAGGACGGCATGCGCATCCGCACGCAGGAGGCCGCATGGACGACCGGCCAGTAATCGTCGTCGGCACCGGGCCGGCCGGCACCCGCGCGGCGCAGCGCCTGGTCCGCGCCGGCCTGCGGCCCATCGTGCTGGACGAAAGCGACCGGCAGGGCGGGCAGATCTATCGCCGCCAGCCACCGGGATTCACCCGGCCGGCGGCGCGCCTGTACGGCACCGAAGCCGGAAAGGCAACGGCGCTGCATAGGGATTTCGAAGCCCTTCTCCCTGATATCGACTATCGCCCCGGCACGACCGCCTGGGGCGTTTCGGGCGACGTGCTGCTGGCCAGCCGGGGCAGCGCGGTATCGGAACTGTCCTTTTCCGCCGTCATCATCGCGTCGGGGGCGACCGACCGCATCATGCCGTGCCCCGGCTGGACGATTCCGGGCGTCTTTTCGCTGGGCGGCGCGCAGATCGCGCTGAAGGCCCAGGCCTGCGCCATCGGCGCGCGGCCGGTCTTCATGGGCACCGGACCGCTGCTCTATCTGGTCGCGTGGCAATATCTGAAGGCCGGCGTGCCGCCCGTCGCGGTCCTGGACACCAGTTCGTACGCCGACCGGCTGCGCGGCCTGCGGCAGATGGCGGCGCGCCCGCGTGTGCTGGCAAACGGCCTGCGTTACCTGGCCGACCTGCGGCGCGCCGGCGTGATGCTGCGCACCGCCATCCGCCCCGAACGCATCGAGGATGACGGCGGCACGGTCGGCGGCATCGCCTGGCGGACCGTGCGAGGCACGCTGCAGCGCGCCGCCTGCGACGCGGTGGGCGTCGGCTACGGGCTGCGTTCGGAAAGCCAACTGGCCGACCTTCTGAAGTGCGATTTCGCCTTCGACTCCGTCTCGGCCCAATGGGCGCCGGTGATCGACGGGTTCGGCCGGACGTCCAACCGCCAGGTCTACCTGGCCGGCGACGGCGCCGTCCTGCGCGGCGCGGACGGGGCCGAGGCTGCCGGAACGCTGGCTGCCTGCGCCCTGCTGCTGGATCGGGACCACCCCGTCGCGGCCGCCGAGATCGCCGCCCTGCAACAGCGCGTGGCGGTCATGGACCGGTTCCGCCAGGGGTTGGGCCGCGCCTTCCCCTGGCCGGCCCACCTGGCCGGCGCCCTGCCGGACGAGACGATCGTCTGCCGGTGCGAAAACATCACGGCAGGCGAGATCAGGCACGCCGCGCAGGCGCTGGACGCCCCGGACATCAACCGCGCCAAGGCGCTGGTCCGGCCGGGCATGGGCCGCTGCCAGGGGCGGATGTGCGGATTGGCGGCAGCGGAAATCCTGGCCCATGCACGCGGGGTGCCGGCGGAGCAGGTCGGGCGCATCCGCACGGCAGCGCCCGTCAAGCCGCTGCCGCTCGACAGCAGGATCGTGCCATGAGCCGCGCTCTGTCCGCCGCGCCGCGCCGTGCCGACGTCGTGATCGTCGGCGGCGGCTTCATGGGGGCGGCGACCGCCTTCTTCCTGCGCCGGCACGGCCTGTCCGTGATTCTGCTGGAACGCGACCTGATCGGCCAGGCGGCCAGCGGCGTGAATTTCGGCAATGTCCGCCGCCAGGGCCGCTTTCTGCCGCAATTGCCCCTGTCCAACCTGTCGCGCGACCTGTGGGGGCGCCTGCCGGAACTGATCGGCGAGGATGCGGAATTCCTGCCTTCGGGGCATATCCGCGTCGCCTTTACCGAGGACAACGCCGCCCGCCTGGAACGCTACGCTGCCGATTGCCGGCCCTATGGGCTGGAACTGGAGCTGCTCAGCGGCAATGCCGCGCGGGCCCGCTTTCCCATGCTGGCGCCCGACGTGCATACCGTCTCGTTCTCGCCCGCGGACGGCCACGCGAATCCGCGCCTGGCCGCACCCGCCTTCGGCCGGGCGGCCAGGCGCGCCGGCGCGCACGTGCTGGAAGAAACCGAAGTCACCGGCATCGGCAAGGACGGCGAGGATTTCGTCATCGAGACACGCGGACAGGGCGTCTTTCGCGCCCCGCTGCTGCAGATTTCCACGGGCGCCTGGGCGCAGGCCATGGCCGCGACCTTCGGCGATCATCTGCGCCTGATTCCGCGCGGACCGCAGATGGGCGTGACCGAACCGGTGCCCTATCGGATCGGGCCGGTCATCGGCTTCGCCTCCGACGTGACCGAGGAAGGCGTCTATCTGCGCCAGGTGGCGCGCGGCAACATCGTCTTCGGCGGCGGCAGGCGGACCGACGCCAACCTGGTGACGAAGCGCGCGCCGCTGGACCCGCTGAACACGATCCGCCAGATGCCGCACCTGGCGCGGCTGCTGCCGGACATCGCGCGGCTGCGGGTGATCCGCACCTGGTCGGGGGTGGAAGCCTATCTGGACGACGACATCCCGGTGATGGGCCCCAGTGCCGGGGTGGCCGGGCTGTTCTACGCCTTCGGCTTCTGCGGACATGGATTCCAGCTTGGCCCGGGGGTCGGCCACGCCATGGCGGAACTGATCGCGACCGGAAAAACCAGTGTGCCGATCGACGCCTTTCATATCGGCCGCTTCCGCGGTCCGGACCGGCCGAACGTTTGAACAGCATGGCGGCCGCCTCCTGCCCTTCCGCCCCTGGCCCATCCGCCCCTGGCCCGATGCGCACGCTGGACGACCTGCCGCCGACGCCCTTTCACGCGCGGCTGGCGGCGGTCGCGGCGGGCGGCCCGTTCTGCGACGGCTATATCCTCGGCATCGTCGGCATCGCTCTTCCCAGCCTGGCACAGGACCGGCATCTGTCCAGCGGCGGCATCGGCCTGGTCGGCGCCTCGGCCCTGCTGGGGGTACTGGCGGGTGGCACGCTGGGCGGGGTGGTGGCCGACCGGCTGGGGCGCAAGCCGCTCTTCACCCTCAATATCGCGGCCTTTGTCGTCCTTTCGCTGCTGCAGGCCGCCTGCCCGGACCTGGCGACGCTGGTCCTGCTGCGCTTCCTCCTGGGAGTGGCGGTCGGGGCGGACTATCCGATCGCCACCGCCTATGTGACCGAATTCATGCCCCGCGCCTGGCGCGGCCCGATCCTGTCGGGCCTGATCCTGTCCTGGTGGGTGGGCTATACCGCCAGCTATGCCGTCGGCTATCTGCTGTCGCTGCTGGGGGACGATTTCTGGCGCGCCGGCCTCGCCTCCAGCGCCGTACCGGCGTTGCTGCTGTTCCTGATGCGGGCCGGACTGCCGGAATCCCCTCGCTGGCTGGCCCAGCAGGGCCGGATCGAAGAGGCGCGCGCCGTCGTCCGCCGCCATCTGCGCGCGGATCTTCCGCTGGGGCAGGAAAGCCAGGGCGCCCTGTCGGTGATGCAGATCCTGCGTTCGCGCTATCGCGGGCCCCTGCTGTTCGTCAGCGCCTTCTGGATCCTGCAGAGCGCGCCGGGCTTTGCCATCCATACGCTCCAGGCGCAGTTGCTGACGCAATATCACGTGCCGGGCGCGCTGCTGGGATCGTTTATCCTGACCGGCCTGACCGTGCTGGGGATCCTGCCGGTCTCGCTGGGGCTGATCAACCGGGTCGGCCGGCGACCGCTGCTGATGAGCACGTTCGCCGTCAGCCTGGCGGGCCTGCTGCTGCTGGGCGCCGCCCCAGCCCCGGCGGAATGGGCGGTGTTCCTGGGCTTCACCCTCTATTCGGTCGCCGAGGCCGCCGGATCGGGCCTGCAGTTCGTCTATCCGAACGAACTGTTCCCGACCGCCATCCGCGCCACCGCCATGGGCCTGGCCTGCTCGTTCAGCCGGCTGGGCGCCGCGTTCGGCACGTTCCTGCTACCCGTCGGCTATGCCCGGTTCGGCATGCAGGCGATGATGCTGGTCGCCGCGGGCTGCATGCTGCTCGGCCTGCTGATCAGTTGGCGCTGGGCGCCGGAGACCACGGGTCTGCGCCTGGACGATACACCCCAGCCCCCGGCGCACCTTGCCGCCGGTTCCCTTTCCGACCTGCCCGAGCGGACTACGCGATGAAACTCACTTCCTACTGGCTCGACACCGCCGCGTCCCCCCAGGGAACGCCGCATGACGCCTTTCCCTCGACCGCGGACGCGGTGGTGGTGGGCGGTGGCTTCACCGGTCTGTCCGCCGCGCATGCTCTGGCGACGCGCGGCCTGTCGGTCGTGGTGCTGGAAGCCGACATGATTGCCTGCCATGCCTCGGGCCGCAATGGCGGGCATGTCAATAACGGCACGGCCGGCAGCTTCCAGGCATTGGCCGCGACCCATGGGCTGGACCATGCGGTCGCGCTGTACCGCTTCTTCGACGACGCCGTGGACACGGTGGAACGCCTGGTGGCCGACGCGGCACTGGAATGCGATTTTCGCCGCTGCGGCAAGCTGAAAGTCGCCTGGACCGCCAAGCATCGCGAGGCCCTGCGCGCCGACCAGGTGGCACTGGCGCGACACGCCGACCCGCAGACGGATTTTCTCGATCGCGACGCGGTGGCGGCGGAAATCGGCACCCCCGCGTTCCAGGGCGGCATTCTCTACCGCAAGAGCGCGCAGATGCATGTCGGCCGCTTCGGAGCCGGGCTGGCGCGGGCGGCCATGGCAGCGGGGGCGCGGATCTTCGAGCATACGCCGATGACCGCCTTGCGCCGGACCGCTGGGGGCCACGAGATCGTGACCGCGCTGGGCGCGATCCGGACCCGGAAGGTGCTGCTGGCCACCGGTACCAGTCGCCGGGCACCGAACTGGTTCCGCCGCCGGATCATGCCGGTGGGCAGTTTCATCGTCGCCACGGCCCCCCTGCCGGACGCGCTGCTGGCGCATATCCTGCCGGGCCGTCGGAATGTCGTTACCACGCGCAATATCCATAATTATTTCCGCACCACCGCCGACGGCCGCCTGATCTTCGGCGGACGCGCCAATTTCTCGCAATCCAGCGCGGCGTCGGACGTCAAATGCGGGCAGATCCTGCATCGCGCGATGACCGAGATCTTTCCGGCGCTGCAGGACACGCCCGTCGCCTATTGCTGGGGCGGGAACGTGGATATGAGCGTCGATCGCCTGCCCCATGCCGGCGAATGGGAGGGGATTTATTACGCCATGGGCCTCAGTGGCCATGGCGTGCAGATGTCGGTCCATCTGGGACAATTGCTGGGCCGGAAGCTCGCCGGAGAGACGGTCGCGATCCCGATCTGGAATGCGCCATGGCACAAGATCCCGGCCTATGGCATTGCCGCTTCCCTTATGCCGGCCGTCGGCCTGTATTACCGGATCAAGGATCGTCTCGCCTGACGATCGAGGGCGGCGCCAAAGGCGCGCATCCCTCTCGGCGCGAGGCAAAGCCATCCGGACTTGGCACTTCCCCCGTATCGGCGCATCCTTGCCGGCAAACAGAGGGAGGAACCCGTCCATGTTCATCGTCAGCCTGAGCTACCGGAAGCCGGTCGAGGAAATCGAGGCGCAGATCGTACCGCATCGGGACTATCTGGACCGCTATTATGCCGAAGGGATCTTCCTTGCCTCCGGCGCAAAGACTCCGCGCACGGGCGGCGTCATCCTTGCCAGCGGGAAAGTCTCACGCGAGCGGCTGGACGCCATTCTGGCCGAAGACCCGTTCCACCTGCTTGGCATCGCGGACTATGAGATTATCGAATTCTCGCCGACGAAATACGTCCCGGCGCTCGAGGGTCTTCTCTGACGTTCGGGGCGACCCGCCGGAAGCGAAAAGCGCTTGCCTCCGGCCACCGCCTCGGAAATCGGCCTCCGCATTACGGCGGCCATCGCCGCCGGGTGGTTCGATATCATCTTTGCGGCGAAAGCTTTTCATACCGGCCCAGGCATCGATCAGGGTGCCGTCGACCGAAAAATACTCGCTGGACAGAAGCTGCCTGACCCGTTGCTGCTCCAGGATAGCAGCGAGAAACTTGCCCGCGGGCGGCGTTCGTAACGGCGTGCTATGTTGGTCGAGGTCCAGGTCGCGTCGATGAACACCAGACGCTCCGGATCAAGCTCGGGCTGGGCGTCGAACCAGTCCCGCCGTCGGGTCAGGATGTCCGGATGGTTCTGCTCCGCCGCATGGTCGGACTTTTTCCATGTAGTCTGATGGCGCGCGAAGAAGCGTCACAGCGTGCCGATCACGAAGTGATACCCGTCATCGGCCAGCCGGGCACGAATCTCGGCTAGCGTCGGGTTGTGCTTCTCGGCGATCAGGGCATGGATCCGCCCGGCTTGCGCCTCGATTCTGTGTGACAGGCGATCCCCCTCGCAAGGGCACACCAACGAATGGCACGCGCCGGGCTGACGCCGAACCGATCGGCTGCCTGGCGGCGCCCTCCTATCGCAGTCCGGCGAACACCAGCCGACTTGCGAGCCATTCTTGATCTGAGATCAACCGGGAAAACGAAAGTCGGATATGCGGAGCACCACCAACGGAACATTTTTTGCCGCCTGTCACCCGAATGCCGTCGGATGCCAAGGTTGCCAGTGCATCCACTTCATTCACCACCGGCAACCAGAGACTGAACCCGCCCCCGCCGCCGACATCGATGCCATGATTCGCGAGGGCATCAGCCAATGCACGCCGACGCATACCATAGACATGTCGTGCCCGGGCAATGGTCGCACAGGTTTCGGTATCAGTCAGCATCCACGCGGCTGCAGACTGAAGCAGACGGCTTGTCCAGCCCGCTCCAAAGCTTCGGAATGCCTGCAGTTCCCGGATGATACGGGCCGACGCCGAGATGACGCCAATTCGCAGATCCGGTCCAAGGCTCTTTGACAATGAGCGGACGTGGATCGTTTGCTCCGGTCGCCAGACACCCAGGCTTGCGGCCGTTTTGTCGGCCAACCCGGATAACGCGTCGTCCTCGATAATCCAAGTCGCTGGCGCGTCTGCCATGGATACGGCAAGTTCCGCCGCCCTTGCCGCCGAAATCGCGCGTCCGGTGATCGCATTCAGGCCGGGTTGCAGATAAAATGCCGTCGCGCCTCGCCCGAGTGCGGCTTGCAGTGAATCAGGCAGTGGGCCCTCCTCGTCGCTCCGGACCGGCACAATGAGAGCGCTGAGATGATCAAGAATATCGAGCACGCGCATAGGTGCCGGGTCCTCTACGGCGACCATGGAGCCGGGGGGGATAAGCGCATGCATCACATCGTGTACCCCACCATAGCCCCCGTTGCAGGCCATGAAATCCTCTGGCGTATAGGGCCAGGTGTCCGACGCGATCGCCCGCAATGCACCAATGATCGTCTCGTCTTCGTAGGCGTTAAGGTTCGGCGTCCGTCCAACCAATGAAAACGCCCGATCCAACGACGGCAGCAGGCTCAGGTCGGGCGTGTAGCTGGTCAGATCGAACGACGCCTTGCTCAGGCCCACGCTCGCCGTCCGGCGAACCGGGTGTGGAACGATCGATGTTCCGGTCACAAACATGCCAGACCGTCCGCGCCCCTCGATCAGGTTGCGCCGGCGCAGTTCTCCCCAAGCGATCGAAACTGTCGCCGGGCTGACGCCAAGAGCAAAGGCCAGCTTTCGGATCGGCGGCAAATTCGTGCCGACCGGGAGCATGCCGGACTGGATCAGGGCCGCGACCTGCCGGGACAACCCGCGGATCGACCGATCATGCAAGCGAGCGACGAACCATTGAGATTCCACGATACATACCTGTGATTATCGAATTTATTGTACAATAACGTAATAACATTTGTCGGATTGGTCGATAGGGGCCTTAATCATTTCGAACGAAATTCGTTCATGTCCCTTCTCTGCATTTCGGACGACGCCCATGATTCCTGTCCGTATTCCTTCGTTTGGCCGACGCATCGGCGCGCGAATGCTGCTGTGCGGCACGATGCTACAGGTCTGTCCGGCGTCGATCGCGGCCGCACGACGCGCGCCCCCTCATGCATCCACGCGCCATGCGATATCGTCGGCCCGCAATATCCATCAAGCACGTCCGGAGGCCATGACCGTCACCGGCACGCGTCGGTTCAACTTCGCCCACGCACAGAGAGAAGCAGACTCCACGACGCATATCTCCGCCGAGACATTACGCGATCGCCATGTCGTGGCGGTCACGGACCTGCAGAATCTCGCGCCCAATCTGACGGTCCAGTCGCTCAAGGGCACGCAAAGCATCAATTACCATCTGCGCGGCGTCGGCCTCGACGATTACTATGAGAACAACGTGTCCTCGGTCATGGTCTATGTGGACGATGTGGCGTACCCGTTCAGTTCCATGACGGACGGGATGATGTTCGATATCGCCGACGTCGGCATCGCCCCAGGGCCAACGGGCTTCACGCACGGTATGCCTGACAGCGGTGGCGAAGTATCACTCCATAGCGCCGATCCGACCTCGACATGGCATGGCGGCGCATCTGAAGATATCGCAAGCTACGCGCGCTCAATTACCAACGGTTATATCTCCGGACCGATCGCGCGCAATCTCACGTTCCGCCTCGCCGGCCAGACAATCCAGGGCGGTGGTTGGCAGTACGATCCGAGCAACGGCGCGCATCTCGGCGATCAGGATCAGTCCGCGCTGCTCGGCAAGCTGCGCTGGACTCCTGATTCCCGCACGTCCATCCAGATCGGCGGTCACTGGACGCGGGACAATTCGGAGCTGGTCAATGGCAAGCCGGTCATCAATCTCGATCCGTCATGGCAGCACTATCCGAACCTGTCCGGCTATCGGCAGACCGCCTGGGACATGCGGCCCGATTTCGCGAAGCTCGTCGGGCGCCCCGATACGCTCAAGCCGTCGGAACATAATATCTTCTGGGGTGCGGACGTCCGCATCGGCCATGATTTCGGTTTCGCAAAACTCGATACGATCTCCGCTTTTGAAACCGAGCGACAGGGCGAATATTCGGACGAGGATGGAACGGCACTCGCAACCGGCGACGTCTATCGCAACGTGGACGCCAACGCGTTTTCGCAGGAAGTGAAGCTGACATCGGCAGACGGCCATCCGCTCCACTGGGTGATCGGCGCGTATTATGCCCGGTCACGCATGGCGCAGCAATTCTTCTCGAATTTCACGGATTACAAGGGCCGCGGCTATATTTCCCAAAGTTCCTACGATCAGAATCAGCAGGCTTTCTCGCAATACGCCAATCTGGAGTATCGTCTGACGCACACCATCACCTTGATCGGCGGCCTCAACCACATGTCGGACGACCGGCAACTCCTGAACTATCGTACCATTCAATACGGGCATAGCAATCTTGCCTTCGTTCCCGAGGGCGCGTTGACCAACCAGATCGGCGGCCTCCTGGGTATCCAGGACCAGTTCACCGAACATTTTCAGGGCTATTTCAAGGTCAGCAAAGGCTTCAAGCCCGGTGGCTTTGCCGCCAACAACACCGTCGCGCAAGCCCAGCTCAATGCATTCAAGCCGGAATCCCTCGTAGCCTACGAACTTGGCTTCAAGAGCGACCCGTTACCCGGCAAGCTGCGCCTGAACGGCGCTGCCTTCTATTACGATTATCACAACCAGCAGGTCGTCTCGAGCTTTCTGCTCACAGATTACGGACCGCTCGGCACCTACGTGAATGTACCACGTTCCAACATCTGGGGCATCGAATTCAGCGCCGATGCCCGTCCGCTGGCCCATGTCTACCTCAACGGCAACATGGGATACGAACGAGGCACCTACACGACGTTCGATGCCCTCAACACCCCGGCCACAAACGCTTATCATGCCGCGACCGGCGTCTATCGCGCCTTCTATACCGATTACAGCGGAACGGATCTTGGCATTCCAAAGCTCACGATGACAGGATCTGCCGCCTATCGCACTGATCTGACAGCGGACCTGACCGGCGAATTGGGCGTGAACGGCAATTATCGCGATTCCCAGGCCATGATGATCGGGGGCACGGGTGCCTATCGACTTCCTTCGTATTTCCTGATGGGTGCCTATGCCACGGTCGCCAGCAAAGCGCATGGCTGGAGTGCGACCGTCTATGCAACCAACCTGCTCGATCGCCACTACAGCGTCACCTCCTCATCCGAGAGTACGACCTACCAGCATGTACCCGGCGCTCCGCGTTTCATCGGCGGTCGTCTGAGCTACGGCTTCTGAAAAAGGAAGACATCATGAAAGTTGCTCTGGGACAGTTCGCCGTTGCCGCAGACTGGCATACCAATCAGGCGGCCTGCCTGAAGCTGATCGCGCGCGCGAAATCGGGCGGCGCGGACCTGCTGGTCCTGCCCGAAGGCATCCTCGCACGCGACATCAACGACCCGGAGATCATGCCCAAGACGGCGCAGCCGCTCGATGGTCCATTCATGGCCGGACTGTGCGCGGCTTCCGAAGGCATTACGGTGATGGGCTGCGTCAACGTGCCGGACGGGGAGGGTCGTTTTTACAACACGCTCGTCGTTCTGCGCGACGGCAACATCATCGCGCGCTATCGCAAGATCCATCTCTATGACGCATTCGGCGCGCGTGAGTCCGATCGCACGGCACCGGGCCACAGCCTCCCCCCGGTGATCGAGATCGGGGGGCTCAAGGTCGGCGTCATGACCTGTTACGATGTTCGCTTCCCCGAAGTCGCACGCGCGCTCGCCGCGGCAGGCGCCGAAGTAATCGCCATGCCGGCAGCGTGGATACGCGGCCCGGGCAAGGAGCACCACTGGCGCGTCCTCAACACGGCGCGTGCGCTGGACAACACCTGTTATGTCGTGGCGGTCGGTGAATGCGGCGTGCGAAACTGTGGCGCCAGCATGGTGGTCGACCCGCTGGGTGTCGTGACGCTCGATCTTGGTGAGGCTCCGGCGCTCGGTTTCTGCGACCTCGACCCTGCGCGCATCGCGCATGCCCGGAAAGTGCTGCCCGTGCTCGAGAACCGGCGCTTTGCCAACCCGATCCTGCGCTCGGCCTGAACCGCGCATGGCTGATACTCAGGAAGTCGTCGCCGAGCGTGCTGATGGTTCCTCCTGGACCATGCTGGTGGCTCTTGTGGTTCCCATTAACATCATGATGGCGCTCGACAAGAACAGCTTCGCACTCGCCGCCCCACGTATTGGCCATGCGCTCGGACTGAATTACGTCCAGATATCGACCGTGATTGCGTCCCTCGCCTGGAGCTACGCCGTCATGCAGTTGCCGAGCGGATGGCTCGTCAGCCGGATCGGGCCGCATCGCGCCTTGGGCTTTGCCTGCCTGCTCTGGTCGCTTGTCACAATGGCGATGCCGCAGGCATCAGGCTTTACCAGTTTCCTTGCCTTCCGCATCGCCATGGGTGCCTTCCAGGCACCCGACTGGAGCGCCAGCGTCAGCGCCGTGCATGACTGGTTCGCCTTGACCCGCCGGTCCCGAGGCAATGCCGTGCTTCTGGGATGCCTCTATATCGGGTCGGCATCGGCCGGTCCGATCACCACGCAAGCCGTCACGGTCATCGGGTGGCGCCACGCGCTTGTAGCATTCGGTGCGATCGGTGTCGGGCTGAGCCTTCTGTGGCTCCTGTTTTACCGCGACGGCCCGCATCGTGGCGATCAGGCGTCTCCACCCCGAGCGACGACGCCGATTTTCGCAGCCTTGCTACGCTCGCCCCGCTTCTGGGCGATCGGCGCATTCTATCTCTGCGTCCTGTCGGTGCAGTCCTTCTATCACGTGACCTTGCCGCACTACCTGATGTCAGCCCGTCATCTGAGCTACGCGTCCATGGGTTGGATCTTCGCCATGCCTTGGCTCTGCCTTTACGTTTCGGTCATCGGCAGCGGCTTTGCCAGCGATCTGATCCTGCGGCGCACGGGGTCGATTTTTGCAAGCCGCGCGGTGTTCGGGGCCGTCGGCGCGGTACTCAGTGCATTGGCCCTGGAAGCCGCGACATTCTGCGCCAGCACGATCGCCGCCGTGGCCTGCCTGTGCATGGCCCTCGCGGCACTCGGCATGTGTCAGGTCTCCATCTGGTCGCTTGCACAAGGGCTGACAAATCGCTTCGTCGGCATCGTTGTCGGATGGGCGGGGTTCTGGGGAAACGTCGCCGCCGGTATCGTACCGATCGTGACGTCCTGGATGCTCGCACGCGGCGTCGGCTGGTCCACTGCGCTTGCCGTTCCGTGTCTGCTCGGCGTTCTCGGCGCCGTGTTCTGTCTGGTGGCTGGCAGACGCGGGCCCACGCTCGACGTGGATTTTTTTTGACAATCCTGAACCCATAGGGAAAAAAGATTGTGGACAACACTTCCCTCAGCGGTTGCTGGATCATCGACGCGGCGCATTCGTCGTGGAGCGATGGCCGGTTTCCACCCGACATGAGTCTGCGCCTCTATCTCGAGTTCACGCAAGATCGGCTGCGGTATCACTCGGAAAATGATACGGATCGTACACAGGCCGTCCGTACTCTCGATTACGACACGATCCTGGACGGAAGCACGTCAGGCCTTGCGGGCAGCCCGCGCTTCGATACCGTCCGCGCACGCCAGATCTCCACGCTGGAATTCGAGATTCTTGAACTGCTCGATGATGACGTGATCGTCGCCGCCTATTGGCGCTTCAGCGAGGACGGGCGTACTCTGTGGCGGTGGGGTGTTGGGAAGTCCCCGCTCGGACGCTCCCGTACTTACGCAGAGCTCTTTGTCCGCAAGGATTGATTGCGAAAGAGGCCCCCATATGTCGCTGCACCGCGTCTGTGTCGTTCGAAGCAGCCAAGGTTCCGCCTGCGTTAGCAGGGGGAATGCTGCGGAGGGGTCTATGAATGCCAACAGCATTTTCCGCGGCGATCGAGCTCCACCATCGCAAAATATGCCGATGCCTTACGCAGGAT
Source organism: Nguyenibacter sp. L1 (assembly GCF_035199985.1). Taxonomy (GTDB): domain Bacteria; phylum Pseudomonadota; class Alphaproteobacteria; order Acetobacterales; family Acetobacteraceae; genus Gluconacetobacter; species Gluconacetobacter vanlangensis. The sequence goes on along the minus strand of NZ_CP127015.1, from coordinate 2,782,975 downwards.
CTCGTTGGCGCGCCGAAACTCTTTGTCCTCGCGCTCAAGCTCTTTGAGCCGAATGCGCTCGTCACCAGCTTCCCCGCCGATCCTGCTCGCCGTCTCGCCTCATCGCGGTACCAGCACCACGGCGCCTCGGCCGTGCAGCCGATCTTGGCAGCAATCGAAGTCATCGCAGCCCATTCCGAGCCGTAATCGGCGCGATGCTCGCCCACCATACGGACTGCACGCTCACGGACCTCAGGCGAACGCGGCGGATTTCTCCTCCTTTCATCGTATTCTGAGCTGCAATCACTGGAGTGCTCTGGCCCTGGCCAAGACGCCGTTTGTCTGGCTGGTCGCGGTTCTGGTGCCTGACGGTTCGGTCATCATCGGGGGTCGACGATACGCTGGAACCGCGGACAGGGCGCAAGATCAGCGCGCGTGGCATTTATCGTGATCCGATGCGCTCGTCGCATGGACATTTCGTCAAAGCCAGCGGCCTGCGCTGGCAAGCTTTCATGCTTCTTGCGCCGACCTCATGGACCGGACGGGTGGGGGATTGCCTCTCCCGACTGTGCTGTGCCCTCGGAGTGCTACGCCCGTGAGCGTGGTCGCCCTCACCGGAGCTGACGGACAGGGCGCCACCATGCCGAGCATCCGGCCATGCTCCATCCAGCCACCGCCGCCGCCGTCGCAGCCGGCCGCTCAATCGCTCCACGGATCGACCCGTTCGACGCCAAATCTTTTGAAGTCGCGTGGACGCGTTTGTGACAAACTGCTCCTGTGGATTGAACGACCAAGGCTGCCGCTGAAAAGCAGAAAGAACCTGCGGAATGACGCCCCGAAGGAAAACCCCGAACCCCGACCCGCTTGCAAGGTTCGCCCCCGCGACCCGCGCATGGTTCGACGCGGCGTTCGCGTGTCCGACCGCGGTGCAGGCGGCAGCCTGGGCGGTCATCGGCGCCGGGGAAAACGCACTGGTGATCGCGCCGACCGGTTCGGGCAAGACCCTGGCCGCATTCCTGCATGCGATCGACCGGCTTTTCCGCGAGCGTGAGGCGGAGACCGCCGCAGAGGCGGCACCCGGGTCAACGACGCCCGAAGCAAGGGCCGCGACACGCATTCTCTACATCTCGCCGGTCAAAGCGCTCGGTGCCGACGTGCAGCGCAATCTGCGAATCCCGCTCCATGGCGTTGGAGTGGAGCGGAAGCGGCGCGGTGACGCACCCGTTGAAATCACTATCGGCATGCGCACCGGCGATACCCCTGCGGCCGAACGGGCGGGGCTGCTGCGCCGCCCTCCCGATATTCTCATCACTACGCCCGAGTCACTCTATCTGATGCTGACCTCGAAGGCGCGCGAGACGCTCCATGGCATACAGGCCGTGATCGTCGACGAGGTTCATGCGGTGGCCGACACCAAGCGCGGTGCGCATCTGGCGCTGAGCCTGGAGCGTCTGGACGCGCTGCTGGCCACGCCAGCCCAGCGGATCGGATTGTCGGCGACCGTGCGTCCGGTCGATCGGGTGGCGCAATTCCTGGGTGGGGCGCAGCCGGTCACGGTCGTGAATCCGCCCTCGAGCCGCCGGCTCGATCTGAAGATCGTGGTGCCGGTCAAGGACATGGGCGACCTGGCGGCATCGGGCGGCCAGGCCGGCGATGAGGAACGGAGCGTACGAGGCGGCTCGATCTGGCCTCATGTCGAAGCCAGCATCTTCGAGAAGATCCTGGCCCAGCGCGCGACGATCGTCTTCGCCAATTCGCGCGGCCTTGCCGAGAAGCTCACGGCAAGGCTTAACGAACTCTATGCCGAGCGATTCGCGCAAGACGCGCCGCTCATGCCGAATGCCGAGCCGCCCGTCCATTACGCGTCGGCCTCCGGCAGCACCGAAAAGCGATCGACGGGCGTGCCGCCGCTGCTCGCGCGGTCGCATCATGGCTCGGTCTCGAAAGAGCAGCGCCGCGAGATCGAAGACGCCCTCAAATCCGGCGATCTACGCTGCGTCGTCGCGACGTCGAGCCTGGAACTCGGCATCGATATGGGGCTGGTCGATCTGGTGATCCAGGTTGCAGCGCCCCCATCGGTGGCGAGTGGCCTGCAACGGGTGGGCCGCGCCGGCCATCAGGTCGGCGGCGCGTCATCCGGGTTGGTCTATCCCCGCACGCGGCGCGATCTGGTCGATGCCACCGTAACCGTCGAATCCATGCGCGCCGGCCGTATCGAGGCGATCGACCCGCCTCGCAACCCGCTCGACGTGCTGGCGCAGCAGACGGTGGCGGCGGTCGCCGTCTCACCCGTAGCCGTCGAGGACTGGTATGCGGCGGTGCGCCGCGCCGCGCCTTTCCGGACCCTGCCGCGCGGCGCGTTCGATGCGACGCTCGACATGCTCGCCGGGCGCTATCCCTCCAACGATTTCGCCGCGTTCCGCCCCCGCCTGGTCTGGAACCGCGAGACCGGGGTCCTGACGCCGCGTCCCGGCGCCTTGCAACTTGCCGTCACGAGCGGCGGCACCATTCCCGACCGGGGAATGTTTGCCGTCGTCCTCCCTGAGGGCGAGGAACGGACCGGGTCGCGCCGCGTCGGGGAACTCGATGAAGAGATGGTCTACGAATCCCGGGTGAACGACATCATCACACTCGGCACGACGTCCTGGCGCATCGAACAGATCACCAACGACCAGGTTATCGTGACGCCGGCGCCGGGCCGCTCGGCCCGGCTACCTTTCTGGCACGGCGATGGCGTGCGGCGGCCCGCCGAACTGGGGGAAGCAATCGGCGCCTTCCTGGCCGCGCTCGACGCCGGAATGCGCGAAGAAACCGGAGACGACGATAACGTTCCCCCGCCGGAAACAAGGCTGCGGGCGGCCGGGCTGAACACGAACGCGATCGCCAACATGCGTGCGCTAGTCGACGCGCAGCGTGCGGCGACCGGCGTGCTGCCGACGGATCGGACGCTGGTGGTCGAGCGCTGCCGCGACGAGGCCGGCGACTGGCGGGTCATCCTGCACTCGCCCTATGGGCGCCGCGTGCACGATCCCTGGGCGCTGGCGATCGCCGCGCGCGTCCGGCGCCGGTTCGGTGTCGACCCTTCGGTAGTGGCCAGTGACGACGGCATCGTCGCCCGCCTGCCCGATACCGCTGGACAGGTGCCGGGGGCGGAACTGTTCCTCTTCGACCCGGACAAACTCAGGGGCATTGTGACAGAAGCCGTGGGCGGCTCGGCATTGTTCGCTGCCCGCTTTCGGGAATGCGCCGCTCGCGCGCTGCTTCTGCCGCGCCGTACGCCCGGCCATCGCTCCCCGCTGTGGCAGCAGCGGCTGCGCGCCGGCCAGTTGCTGGAGATCGTGCGGGACCATCCGGATTTTCCGATCCTGATCGAGACCGCCCGCGAATGCCTGCGGGACGTGTATGACCTCGCAGCACTCTACAGCCTGGCGCGCCGGCTCGCGGATGGCGCGATTCGGATCGTGGAGGTGACAACCGAAATTCCGTCGCCGTTCGCGGCGGACCTTCTGTTCGGATACGTTGCCGAATTCATGTATGCGACGGACGCGCCGATCGCCGAGCGACGCGCCTCGGTGCTGTCTCTGGACAGTGGGCTGCTCGCCGAACTTCTCGGCGAAGTCGATCTTGGGACGCTTCTCGATCCCCTGGTCGTTGACCAGGTCGAGAGTGAGTTGCAGCGTCTGGCACCGGCTTATCGGGCGAAGGGGAAGGAGGGCGTGGCCGATCTCGTGCGCGAACTCGGCCCCTTGTCGGCAGAGGAGGTCGTGGGGCGCCTCACGGATGGCAACGCCGAAGCCTGTCTCGCCACACTCGCGACCGAGCGCCGCCTCATCCGGGTGGCGATCGCAGGCCGAGCGTGCTGGACCGCCGTCGAGGACGCCGCCCGGGTGCGCGACGCGCTCGGCGTGACGCTGCCGGCCGGTCTGCCCGATGTCTTCCTGCAGCCGGCCGCCGACCCGCTCGGCGATCTGGTCGCGCGATATGCGCGCACCCATGGACCGTTCACGACGAACGCGGTCGCAGTCCGTTTCGGGCTCGGCGTCACGGTCGCCGACGCGGCACTGGAACGGCTGCGCGCGCAGGGCAAGCTGCTCAAGGGGAATTTCGGCGTCGAGCGCCGGCTGGAAGCGCAGGTGGAGTCCGCGAGCGCCGATCCCTCGATGCGCAATGCCCCCATGCCTAATCCTCTGGCTGGCCACGAATGGATAGCGGACGACGTGTTCCGGCGCCTGCGGCTGCGTTCGCTAAAGGCCGCGCGCGAGGCGACCCGCCCGGCCACCAGAGAAACCTATGTACGCCTGCTACTGGAACGCCACGGCCTTGTTGCCCTGTCCGTCGGGCAGGCCGCGCTGCATCCCAGGCATACGGAGGGGGGAACCCTCACGGGCATCGACGGTGTCGCCCGCGTTATCGAACAACTCGCCGGCGTGCCTTTGCCGGCCTCGGTGTGGGAGAACCAGATCCTGCGTGCCCGTGTGCACAACTACACCCCGGCCATGCTGGACGAACTGATCTCCATCGGGACGGTCCTGTGGTGCGGCCATGGCAAGCTCAGCGGGGAAGACGGCCTGATCTCTCTGCATCCGCGAGAATTCGCCGCCGAAACTCTGCCGCCCACAGCAGGCGCTGATGACGCAGCGGCCCTGTCGCCGCTTCAGCGAGCGATCCTCGATGTTCTCGCCGATGGCGGAGCCTATTTCGCACGCCAGCTTGCGACATTGGCGCCCGCCCGACTGGCGGAGGGATCGGCCGGGACCAGGGACGATGGTCCGCTGGTCCCGACGTCCGATCTCGCTACGGCGCTCTGGGACCTTGCCTGGGCCGGATATATCACCAGCGACAGCTGGTCGCCGCTACGGGCTCGCACGGGCGCACGCGCGCCGCACCGTCCGATTCACCTGTCGCGGCGGCGCAGGGGGCTTCGCGGATTGTCCTCGTTCGCGCAATCGAGGACAACCGGTGCCTCGACATCCGGTGCACGGGGCGATCCGACCCTGGCGGGCCGCTGGTCGCTGTTGCCCCGCGAATCGGCCAGCGACACCGCCCGTACGCTGGCGCTGGTCGAGGGGCTTCTCGACCGGTACGGCATCGTCACACGCGGCGCGGCCGTCGCGGAAGACGTGCCGGGCGGCTTTCCCGCGCTCCAGCCGCTTTTCCGGAGCATGGAAGATGCGGGGCAGATCGTGCGCGGCCGCTTCGTCGAAGGGCTGGGAGCCGCCCAGTTCGCGGAACGTGCGACCGTCGACCGGCTCCGCGAACTCGCGGACATGCGTTCCGCCGATCCCGTTCCGGTCGCGCTTTCGGCTGGCGATCCGGCCAACCCCTTCGGCATGATTTTGCCATGGCCGCCGCACCGATCCGCGATCCGCCCGACCCGCCGCGGCGGCGCGTTCGTCGTGATCGCCGACGAACGCCTTGTATTCTATCTTACGCAGGGCGGCCGTAACCTGCTGACTTATATCGATGCGGATGATCCCGCCCTCGCCCCCGTCCTCAGCACCGGCCTTGCGGCGCTCGCCGCCGCGCTTAAGCGCGAGAAGCATCTCATGTTCACGCTTGAAATGGTTGACGACCGTCCCGTGAGGACGACGAAGCTGGACGCTGCCCTGCGCGCCTGCGGTTTCTCAATGGTGCCGAAGGGCCTGAGCTGGCATCAATAACGCGGCAGCCTCGAGATCGGCTGGCAGGAATCGCAAGCTGGGAGCTGAGATCCGTCGTCGTCCGGTCATAGGAGAAGCCGCTCATGTCCATTCGCATCGGCGTCGCTGGTTGGTCGATCCCGTCCGCGCTTACCCAGCGATTTCCCTCGGTCGGCACGCACCTTGAACGTTATGGCGCGCGCTTTTCAGCTGTCGAGATCAATAGCAGCTTCTATCGACCGCACCGGCGCACGACCTATGAGCGCTGGGCAGCAAGCGTGCCGCCCGAATTCCGCTTCTCCGTCAAGCTGCCCAAAACGATCACGCATGAGCGCCGCTTGATCGATTGTCGGGCGCTCATCGAACGCTTTGCCGAGGAAACGAGCGGCTTGGGCGACAAGCGTGGTCCCGTCCTGGTTCAGCTTCCTCCGAGTTTCGCCTACGCCGGCGACATCACCGAACGATTCATCAATGAGCTGAAGGCCACGGTCACTGGAGCTGTCGTTTTGGAGCCGAGACATGCCAGTTGGTTCCAGCCGGAGGTCGACCACATGTTAGGGAGGCAGCAAGTGTCACGGGTCGCGGCGGATCCGGCCAAACCATTGCTTGCGGCGCAACCCGGAGGCTGGAGCGGCCTCGCCTATTTTCGGCTGCACGGCTCCCCTCGCATCTACGAGTCAATTTATGGGAAAGAGGCTATTGAAGCTCATGCGAAAGTCGTTGCTTCGCTCGCCACGCGCGGCGCCGATGTTTGGACGATCTACGACAACACCATCTATGGCGCAGCCATCCAGAACGCGTTTCAGCTTACCGAAACTGTGATTGAATACGAAGTCGGAGACGAATTGGTCAGTTGCCGTTAGCAGGCGAAACCGCATGCGCGGGAGCCGTCTTCCTTATCGGCTCCCGTGACATCATCGTGGACGGACTCGTGTCAGTTCGGTCCGTCCACCGCCATCAGTTCAGGATGGAATGCAGGGCTGTCTATGCACTTGAATCCCCCTTTACTCGACAAGGAGCTGGCCATGTCCGCAGAACCGTCTCCATCTTCATCGGTCGAATCATTGAAATATTGGTCCACCAGATCCGGAGTGGGCTGAAGCGAGCCGATCTCCAGAGGCGACAAGCCCAGGCTGTCCAGTGCCAGCATGAAGGCCTTCATATGCGTGATTTCACGGGTCATCAGGAACTGCAGCGCATCCTATGTGCCCTGGTCGTCACAAAAATCGATCAGCCGTCCATAGGTGATCTTCGCACGGGCCTCCGCCGCGATATTGTTGCGAAGGTCTACCTCTGGCTGCCCAGTGATCTTCAGGTAATCAGCCGTCCACGCATTGCCTCGGGAGTTAAACAGATTGACACCACTCCCCTCGGTGATGGCGAGCAGCGGGTCGGCGTCAGCGTCCTCGCGCGACGTTTTCATCGGCTTGAGGTGCATGCGAGCCAGCGTGCCGATCACCTCCAGGTGACTCAATTCCTCGGTGCCGATATCCATCAGCAGATCCTTCAACATCGGATCATCCGTGTTAATGCCCTGAATCGAATATTGCATCGCCGCGGCCAACTCGCCGTTCGCCCCGCCAAATTGCTCCAGAAGGATGGCACCGAATCTCGGACAGGCAGAAAAGATGCTGCAGGCCCAGGCTGCCCGCCTTGAAAATTATCCTATCCTGCAGGAAAAAATTCGGCAGCACCTGGAGGAGACACGCCGCCAGGCCATTCTGATCCGCGGCTGTATCGAACGCCACGGCAGCAGCCCGTCCGGCCTGAAGGATACGGGCGGGAAGCTCATGGCCATGCTGCAGGGCCTGGGCGGTTCGCTGATGGCGGACGAAGTGATCAAGGGCTCCATGGCGAGCTACGCCTTCGAACATTTCGAAGTGTCCGCTTACGTGGCGCTGATCGCCACCGCCGAGTTCTGCGGCGACATCCAGACGCGTGACGTCTGCGCGCAGATCCTGGAGGAGGAAAAGGCCATGGCCAAATGGCTGGCGCAGGCCCTGCCGGAAACAGTGGGGCTGTTCCTGACCCGCGACAGCACAGAAACCGGCAGCGCGAAGCGATAGGCGGCCGGCCTCACCATGCCGCCGGGGCAGGACGCGACGGCGATGCAGGACAGGTCAGCGTCGCGATGTATGAGCGTGACAGCCAACATCTCCATTGGCTGGTTACGCATTTGGCGGCCTCGGCGCCGCTGCCGTTCACGATCGCCTTCGGCCTCGACGTTGTGATCGCCGCGGACCTTATGCTGGAGGGAGATGGTCGCGCGGGCGCATGGTCGGCGTAGCGTGTTCGGGCTGTGGTGCGTCTGGCCGATGGCGATACGGCGATCCAGCAACCCCTGATCCGCCGCACCGTTGAGTCCGGGCCCTCCGACTGGCCGATGACTTCGCGGCCATTCGGGAACCGACGGGCCTATCCGGGTACGCCCGCGTCACAGGCACAATCCGAAACCTCCGCAAAGGGGACCTGCGATGTCCGAGGCCGAAATCATCCTGATGCGGCATGCCGAAAAGCCGGACAAGGTGCACGACGAAATCGGCCTGTCCCCCACCGGCCGGCCGGACGAACAGGCACCCAGCGCCCGGGGCTGGCAACCCGCGGGCGCGCTTGCCCTGTTGCTGGGCGGCGACCCGCGCGTCCAGGCGTCCTCGCCGACACCCGACAAGATCCTCGCCTCCGCTTTTCGCAAGGATGGGGGCCACAGACGCCGGCCGGAACAGACCGTATTGCGCCGGCCGTCGGGCGTGCATCTGGTCTACGGGGAGCATGAAGGCCTGCTGGCCCTGGCGTACGCGATCGCGCCGGACGCCCTGGCGGACATTCCCAAAAAACGGACATGGCCGGCGGAGCATTTCGACGTGTTCTGGCGCCGTCCGCATCCGCGCGTGGCGGTTCACGCGGTCCAGCCAGTGCCTGCTGCCCCGCGATATGGACCGGCCTTTGACGCTGCGGGGCTGACGGCCCGCCCGTACGGATCCGGCCTCGACAAGGATCGATCCCATGAATGTAAGCGAGTTCGTCTGGCGTCGTCTTTGCGAATGGGGATTGCGCCGCGTCTATGGATATCCCGGCGACGGCGTCGGCGGTCTGGACGTCGCGCTACAGAAGATGCTGGGCCTGGGCATGGAATACGTCCAGGTCCGGCACGAGGAAATGGCGGCCTTCATGGCCTGCGCGCACGCCAAGTTCACCGGACAGATCGGCCTTTGCTACGCCACGTCGGGACCGGGCGCCATCCACCTTCTCAATGGCCTGTACGACGCCAAGCTGGACCATGTCGGGGTCGTCGCCCTGGTCGGACAACAGGCGCGATCGGCGATCGGTGCGCAGTACCAGCAGGAAATCGACCTGCAATGCCTGTTCAAGGACGTGGCCGGCGCATTCGTCGCCACCGCCTCCGTACCGTCGCAGGTACGGCACCTGATCGACCAGGCGGTGCGGACCGCCGCCGCCGAACGGGCGCCGACCTGCGTGATCATGCCGAACGACCTGCAGGAATTGCCCTATGCCGACCCGCCGGTGGCGCATGGCGCGACCCACACCGGGACAGGCTTTCCCGACACGGCCAGGGTGCCGGACGACGCAGCCCTGCACCGTGCCGCGGCGGTGTTGAACGAAGGACGCCGGGTCGCAATCCTGGCCGGCGCGGGCGCGCTGGACGCGACCGACGAACTGCTGGCGGTGGCCGAGATGCTGGAGGCTGGCGTGGCCAAGGCCCTGCTGGGCAAGGCCGCCCTGCCCGACGACCTGCCCTTCGTCACCGGATCGATCGGCCTGCTGGGCACCCAGCCATCCTGGGCACTGATGCAGGGATGCGACACGCTGCTGATGGTCGGCTCATCCTTTCCCTACAGCGAATTCCTGCCCAAGCCGGGGGCGGCGCGCGGCGTGCAGGTCGATATCGACGGCGCCAATCTTTCCCTGCGCTATCCGATGGACGTCAACCTTGTCGGTGACGCGGCCGCGACGCTGCGCGCGCTTCTGCCGCTGCTGGTCCGCAAGACGGACCGGTCCTGGCGCCTCGGGATCGAACGCAACGTCGCCGCGTGGTGGCGAACCCTGGAAGCGCGGGCCATGGATCCGGCCCGTCCGCTCAACCCCCAGCGCGTGTTCTGGGAATTGTCGTCCCGCCTGCCGGAGCGGGCCATCGTCACCGCCGACTCGGGCTCGGGAACCAACTGGTACGCGCGCGACCTGAAAATGCGCCGGGGCATGAAGGCTTCGCTGTCCGGCGGCCTGGCGTCGATGGGGGCCGGCGTCCCTTATGCCGTGGCGGCCAAGATGGCCTATCCCGACCGTACGGTCGTGGCCTGCGCGGGCGACGGCGCCATGCAGATGAACGGCTTGAACGAGTTGATTACCATTTCCAAATACTGGAAAAAATGGCCCAACCCTCGCCTGGTCGTGCTGGTGCTGAATAACGGCGACCTGAACCAGGTGACGTGGGAGGAACGGATCCTTCTCGGCGCCGGGAAAACGCCGGCCACCCAGTCCATTCCCGATTTTCCGTATCATCGCTATGCCGGGATGATCGGGCTGAAGGGTCTTTATGTCGACGACCCCGCGATGGTCGGCGCGGCTTGGGACGAGGCGCTGCATGCCGATCGCCCCGTCGTTCTGGAGGCAAAGACCGATCCGGACGTGCCGCCTCTGCCGCCCCACATCACCTTGAAGCAAGCCCGATCCTTCATGGCGATGCTGCCCACCGAACCCGATCTTGCAAGCGTAATCGGGAAGACCGCCCGCGAAATGCTCGCCTCCGTGCTGCCCCGTCGCCAGGGGCGCTGAAGCGCCCAGCCGGATGCAGATATATCCGTGTCGTCGGGCTCGCGTACCGGAATTTCGGGCGGTACCGGATCCGGACCGCGCCTGGGTGCCGGTGCGCCGGGCGCCGGGTCCGGCCCCTCCTGAATGCCCTGTTGGAAGCCGGCGCGGAGCAATCGCTCCAGCCGTGACCGTGGGATCGGGCGTTGCCATATCGATTCATGCCAACGGCGTGTACAGGGCTGCCCGTCGAAAACCTGTTTGCAGGTCGGGCGTTTCCCGTTTGAATGGCATTACGACCTTCGCTTTTGGGGGGCGATCTCGATCGATCCCGATCATGAAAGATGGCTTATCCGTTGATTTCGGTTATCCGAAAGTCGCTTATGCCATCGCCATACCGGCGCGCGACGAGGAACGCCGCGTCGAGCATTGCCTGGACGCATGCAGACGCGCCATGGACGGATGGTCGCAAAACGGAATCATCACCGTTCTTGTCAACAATAGCTGCGACCATACGGCCCGAAGGGCCCTGGCGTGGGCCCGCCGGAACGCCAGCCCTTTGAGATTGGCCGAATGCCGCTTTTCCGCGGCGGAGGCCCATGCGGGCAACGCGCGCCGCGCGGCCTTGGATTTCGCGCGCGCCCATGTCACGGCCGAGGGCTGGCTGCTGACGACCGATGCCGATTCCCAGCCCGCGCCCGACTGGATCGGGGCCAACCTGGCGCCGCTGGCCGACGGCCGGGCCGCCATGGTCTGCGGCTTCGTTGACCTGGACGCGGCGGAGTTCGCACGTTTGCCGTCATGGATCGTCGAACGAGACGCCGCCGAGGACCGTTACCGTCGCACCGCGCTGGAACTGGCCAGCCTGCTGGACCCCGACATGCTCAATCCCTGGCCCTTTCACGGAATTATCTCCGGCGCGAGCCTGGCCATGTCGGCTGCCGCCTACGACCGGGTCGGCGGTGCGCCGATCGTACCATGCGGCGAGGATCGGGCGCTTGTCCGGCGGTTTCTTGCCCACGACCTGCCGGTGCTGTATGCCGATGCGCCGCGCGTCGTCACCTCTGGCCGGCTGGATGGCCGCGCACCGGGTGGCATGGCCGACACCATCGCCTCGCGACTGGCCGGAGAGGCACATCGCTGTGACGAGGAATTGGAACCGGCACACCGCACCTGGTTCCGTGCCAGCCTGCGCGGGCGGCTACGCCGGTCACTCCGCGATCAGCGACAATGCGACGCGGCGCTGTCAGAGGCCGCCCTGTCGCGCGAACAAATGCGAACGGCGCGGACCTTCACCCGTTTCGGACAGCTATGGGCATTCGTCGAGCATGCCAGTCCCCGCCTGACGCGCCGCCGCATGCTGTGGGAAGAAATGATGGCCGAACTGCCCCGGCTGGAGACGTTTCGCGACCACGCCGCCCGTGCGGCCGCTCCATCGCCGGCAGGAGAAACCGCATGAAGGATCATGCGATCGAAACGGCAACCCTCACCGCACCGGAACGAAGCGACCTGATGCGGCAGTTGTCGGCAAATGCCGGTCCCGCCGATCGGGGCTCGATCGGCCTGGCATCGGAGATCGGCGCCCTGTCGCGGGCCGGTGCGCTGGTGGCCTGCCTGCCCTTCACGGCAGGCGGCGAAGGACTCGGGCTGGACGCCGATTCCGTAGTGGCTGCCTTTGAACTGCTGAGGGATATGGGTCGCGCCAATCTCTCCGTCGCCCGGTTGTTCGAGGGGCATCTGAACGCGGCAAAGCTCCTGCATCTCTATGGCGGATCCAGCGTGGCGGAGCGTGCTTTCGCCGCCGTCCGGGATGGCGCGTTGCTCGGCGTCTGGGCGGCCGATGGCGCCTGCCCGCTGCGCTATGGCCGGGCGGGACGCCACCTGCGCCTGGACGGTGAGAAAATCTTTGCATCGGGATTGGGGCTGGTGCGCTTCGCGGTGGTGTCGCTTCGTGCCGAAGGAACCGATCGGTCATGCCCAGATCTTGCAATCGTCGACGTATCCGATTCCGCCCGCCAGGATCCGAGCGCATGGAACGCCACGGGCATGCGCGCCACGGTGTCTGGCCGTTTCGATTTCACCGGCCTGGAAATCGATCCGGCCGCCCTGATCGGCCAGCCGGGCGATTATGAGCGGGAACCCCATTACGAAGGCGGTACCTGGCGCTATTGCGCGGCGCAATTGGGCGGAGCCGAAGCGCTGGTCGAACTCTGGCGATCGGATTTGGCGGCGCGCGGCCGGCTGGATGACCCGCTGCAACTGGCACGATATGCGCGGGCTGTCTCGCTGTGCCGCGCCATGGCGCATCTGGTGCGGGAGACGGGAATGACCGTCGAGACATCGGCGACCGGCAGCGCGGCAAGGATCGACGCCGCCGTCGCGGACGCTCTGCTAACCCAGCAGTTCGTGGAAGAAAGCTGCATGGAGGTCCTCCGACTGGCCGAGCGCTCGCTGGGCACCGCGGGCTACGCCAGCGGATCGCCCATCGAACGCATCCGGCGCGACCTGTCGTTGTTCCTCCGCCAAGCGGCCCCGGATGCCAAACTGCTCAAGGGGCGGGTCGGTTGCTCGCCGCCGCATGCCCATGGTGACGCCGTTCGCCAAAGGGACGCTCGTCCGGCAAGCGGCATGTGCTGCGCCGATCGATATCGCGACGCTGGCCGGGCCGGCAGGCGTACTCGTGCTGGCGCCACATCCCGATGACGAATCGCTCGGCTGCGGTGGTGCGATAGCAGCGGCGAGCCGCGCCGGCCGCTCTGTCCTGGTTGTCACGTTGACGGATGGTCGGTCGTCGCATCCCGGCTCCCGGCTCTTTCCCGCCGACCGGCTGATCGCGCTGCGGCGCGATGAACTGGCGGAAGCCGTCCGGCGCCTGACCAGGGGATCGGGCCGAACCGCCACCCTCGGCTTTCCCGATCAGGGCGCACCGGCGACTTCAGCCGGCCAAGCGCAGGCGGCTGCCCGCCTGCTGTCCTTCATCGATCGCTGCGATATCAGCGCGATCTGGGCAAGCTGGGAAAAGGATCCCCATCCCGACCATCGTTGCGCGGCGGCGGTCGCATGCGCGGCCGCGCGCGCCAGGCGCGGGCTGACAGTGTGGCAATACCCGATCTGGGGCCGCTTCATCGAGGCGGCTCTCGAGCGAGGCGCAACGCTGCGCGTTTTCGATACCGTGCCGTTCCAGGAGGAAAAGGCGGCAGCGATCGCGGCGCATCGGTCGCAGATGACGAACCTGATCCCGGACGCCCCCGGAGGCTTCGTCATGGATGAACGAACGCGACGGCATTTCCTCGACAGTCCCGAACTTTTCATCGCCAACGCGTGCCATGTCTGAACGCGCCGCCAGATTCGACCAGTTCTATGCCGCAGACATCGATCCATGGCATGTCCGCACCTCTGCCTATGAACGAAGAAAATACCGAGCGACGCTCGCGGCGCTGCCGCAGCCGCGCTATGCGCGCGGCATCGAAGCCGGATGCGCGATCGGAGAACTGACCCACATGCTGTCGTACCGATGCGACAGCCTGACGGCGATGGACGTCTCCACCGTGGCGCTTGCGGAAGCGGTGCGACGGAATGCCGACCGGCCCAACATCATCTTCCTGCGCGCAGAGATTCCGGACGCGTGGCCGACGGGGATGCCGGCCGACCTGATCGTCCTGTCCGAAATCCTGTATTTCCTGTCGCCTGCCGAACTCGTACGGCTGGCGCGGCGAATCGCCACCGGATGGTATCCGGGCGGGCACTGCGTGCTTGTCAATTACCTTGGATCTACCGGAGAAATTCTGCAGGGCAACCAAGCCGCCGACCTGCTGGTGGCAGCCATGGCGGCGCAGACCGGCATCCGGCACGACGGCCCGGTCATGCACGATCGCTACCGCCTCGACATCCTGACCCATGAAGGGCCGTAGCAACGGGCAATGGACGTGGCAGATGTCCGTTTCGCGCGGTTTTCGGAAACTTCTCCGCTATTCCACGCCTTATCATCGATACCGCAAAGTTCGCATTTCCCGTTGGCGGAAACGGAGGCCGGCATGGCAGGGGACGACGATGGCGACGCCGCGGACCGCGGCGCGATTCCTTCCGGCGGCTGGGGATCGATCCGGGCGGTCGCCGGCATCCTGGCGCGCGAGGGCCACGCGGCCAGCACGACGCTGGCGCTGCGACGACAGAACAAGGACGGCGGTTTCATGTGCGTCTCGTGCGCCTGGGCCAAACCGTCACCACCACATCTGGCCGAATTCTGCGAAAACGGCGCCAAGGCCACGGCCTGGGACCTGACCAGCGCGCGTATCACGGCGGATTTTTTTGCCCGCCACAGCGTGACGGAACTGGAGGGCTGGAGCGACCATGCGCTGGAACAGGCCGGCCGCCTGATCGATCCGATGCGTTGGGATCCGAATACGGACCACTACGTGCCCGCGACATGGGAGGAAGCATTCAGCGCCATCGGCACCGCGCTGCGAACAACGGCGCCGGACATGACCGTATTCTATACCTCGGGCCGTGCCAGCAACGAGGCTGCGTATATGTATCAGCTTCTGGCGCGGCTGTACGGCACGAACAACCTGCCGGATTCCTCGAATATGTGCCACGAAAGCACGTCCGTCGGGCTGCCGCAGGCCATCGGCGTGCCGGTCGGCACCGTGACGCTGGACGATTTCGCACAGACCGACCTGATCATGATCTTCGGCCAGAACACCGCCACCAACAGCCCGCGCATGCTTCATCAACTGGAGGATGCAGCGCGACGCGGCGTTCCTATCCTGGTCGTCAACACGCTGCGCGAGCGAGGACTGGATTATTTCGTCAATCCGCAGAATCCGCTGCGAATGCTGGCGCACCGCCCCACCCCCATCGCCACGCGCGTCTACCAGCCCCGACCGGGCGGGGACCTGGCGCTGCTGGCCGGCCTGTGCAAGCAATTGCTGGAATGGGACGACGCGGAGAGTCTGATCGACGGTGTTCCCGCCTTGGACCATGCATTCATTCACGAACACACACACGGCTTTGCCGATTTCGTCCGGGCGATGAAGGCACATGACTGGCAGACGATCGTGCGCCGCTCCGGCTTGTCACGCACCGCGATCAGCGAGATCGCGACCTTCTACCGCAACGCGACGAAAGTGCTGGGCCTTTACGGCATGGGCCTGACCCAGCACCGCGAGGGCGTGGAAAACGTACGCATGCTTGCCTCACTGCTGCTGCTGCGCGGCAATATCGGTCGACCGGGGGCGGGCATTTGCCCCGTGCGCGGCCATTCCAACGTCCAGGGTCAAAGATCGGTATGGATTACCGAGAAACCGGAATTGGTGCCGCTGGACCAGATGGCCCGGCTGTACGAGTTTTCGCCTCCTCGGCATAAGGGCCTGGATGTGGTCGAGGCTGCCGAAAAAGTGATCGGCGGCGACGTCAAGGCGGTGATCCAACTGGGCGGCAATCTGGTGCGTTCGCTGCCGGAACACACGCTGCTGATTCCTGCCTGGCGCCGCCTGGAGTTGACGGTGATGATCACGACCCGGTTGAACCGCAGTCATCTGATCCATGGCCGCGCCGCCTGGCTGCTGCCGTGTCTCAGCCGTGTCGAAATCGATCGCCAGGCCAGCGGACCGCAGATTGTCAGCATCGAGGACAGTACCTCCTGCATCCATGCCTCGCGCGGATTGCGCCAGCCCGCCGGGACGAACCTACGGTCCGAACCCGCCATCATCGCCGGCATCGCGAACGCCCTGTTGCCGCCCAACCCGCACGTGCCATGGCAGGAATGGGTGGCCGACTATGCTCGTATCCGAAACGCCATCGCCGCGACCTATCCGGAGTGGTACGCCGACTATAACCAGCGCTTGAACCAGCCCGGCGGCTTCTACCGCGGCAACGACGCGCGCCAACGCCGATGGAAGACCGCGTCGGGCAAGGCAAATTTCCTGCCTTTGGCCAGCTTGGAAGCCGATCCGGATATGCCCGCCCCGCAAGACGGGTTCGTGCTTGTCACGGTCCGTAGCAACGACCAGTTCAACACGACCGTCTACGGTTATGATGACCGTTTTCGCAACGTCAAGGGCACGCGCCAGGTGGTGATGATGTGTCCCGACGACATGGCGGCGAGGGGATTGGAGCCGGGCGCGACCGTCGTGCTGGAGACCGTCGCGGACGATAGGGTGAGGCGGGAGGTCACCGGTCTGCGGATCGTGCCTTTCGACCTGCCACGCGGCACGCTGGCCGCCTACTATCCCGAATGCAACGCCCTGCTGCCGCTGTGGCATCGGGCGCGAGAAAGCCATGTGCCGGCCGCGAAATCGATCCCGGTGCGGCTGCGGCCTGCCGCCAGTACCTGACGCTCCGGGACCACTTCAATTTCACCATGCCGCTATGCTTTTGGTTGGGGTGCCATGAACGCAAAAGGCCGCCCATGGGGCGGCCTTTGGCTTTTAGTATCGGGATTTCATGGTTGCGGGGGCAGGATTTGAACCTGCGGCCTTCAGGTTATGAGCCTGACGAGCTACCGGGCTGCTCCACCCCGCGGTGGTGTAGGTGGATTGGAAGACCTGGCGGCGACCGACTTTCCCGCGTCTTGAGACGCAGTATCATAGGCGCTGGGGCATTTCACGGCCGAGTTCGGGATGGGATCGGGTGGAGCTATCCCCGCCATGGCCACCAGGTCGTCCAGTCCACCCTGATGGGGTGTAGTGGGCGTGAGAGGTTGGTGCTGAGGTGTGTGTATTGAGTGTTGAGTGGATGATTGCTGTGCATGTGTGTTGCCTGCGTTTAAGCGGGCTGTGTGAGTGAGCCTATTGGGCGATTAGGACCAGTTAGCTGCACGCATTACTGCGCTTTCACATCTGGCCTATCGACGTGATGGTCTATCACGGCCCTCGGGGAGACCTGGTTTTGAGGTGGGTTTCTCGCTTAGATGCTTTCAGCGATTATCCCGTCCAGACTTAGCTACCCGGCTGTGCCGCTGGCGCGACAACCGGTGCACCAGAGGTCTGTTCATCCCGGTCCTCTCGTACTAGGGACAAATCCTCTCAAGTCTCCAACACCCACGGCAGATAGGGACCGAACTGTCTCACGACGTTCTAAACCCAGCTCACGTACCACTTTAATCGGCGAACAGCCGAACCCTTGGGACCTGCTCCAGCCCCAGGATGTGATGAGCCGACATCGAGGTGCCAAACCTCCCCGTCGATGTGGACTCTTGGGGGAGATCAGCCTGTTATCCCTAGAGTACCTTTTATCCGTTGAGCGATGGCCCTTCCACGCGGGACCACCGGATCACTATGGCCGACTTTCGTCTCTGATCGAGCTGTCACTCTCACAGTCAGGCGGGCTT
The DNA here is from genome assembly GCF_035199985.1 of Nguyenibacter sp. L1. Taxonomy (GTDB): domain Bacteria; phylum Pseudomonadota; class Alphaproteobacteria; order Acetobacterales; family Acetobacteraceae; genus Gluconacetobacter; species Gluconacetobacter vanlangensis. The sequence continues at coordinate 2,765,260 of NZ_CP127015.1, read as the reverse complement.
ATGCCATTGCACTCAACAGTCGATGTCCGACCGACCTGAGCCCACCATCGCGCGCCTCCGTTACACTTTGGGAGGCGACCGCCCCAGTCAAACTGCCCACCATGCAGGGTCCCGGACCAGGCTTACTGGTCTCGGTTAGACATCAGAAACAGTCAGGGTGGTATTTCAAGGATGGCTCCACCGGAACTGGCGCCCCGGGTTCTAAGCCTCCCACCTATCCTACACAGAATGTCTCTGATGCCACTGCAAAGCTGCAGTAA